>NZ_DATAPY010000130.1:0-34976 GCF_036264965.1 Phenylobacterium sp. | reverse complement strand
CACGTGGCCGCCGACGACGAGCAGGCGCTGGCCATCGTGCGCCGCATCATAGGCAACCTGAACACGGTCAAGACCATCGACCTGGCGCTCGCCGAGCCGCAGCCGCCGGCCTACGACCCGGAAGAGCTCTACGGCATCGTGCCCAGCGACGTGCGCGCGCCCTACGAGGTGCGCGAAGTGATCGCCCGCATCGTCGACGGCTCCCACTTCGACGAGTTCAAGGCGCTCTACGGCACGACGCTGGTCACCGGTTTCGCGCGCATCTGGGGCTATCCCGTCGCGATCCTGGCCAACAACGGGGTGCTGTTCTCGGAGAGCGCGCTGAAGGGCGCCCACTTCATCGAGCTGGCCTGCAAACGGAAGATCCCGCTCATCTTCCTGCAGAACATCTCGGGCTTCATGGTCGGCGGCAAGTACGAGGCCGGGGGCATCGCCAAGGATGGCGCCAAGCTGGTCACCGCCGTCGCCTCCGACGAGGTTCCGAAGTTCACGGTGCTGATCGGCGGCTCGTTCGGCGCCGGCAACTACGGCATGTGCGGCCGCGCCTACTCGCCGCGCTTCCTGTGGACCTGGCCCAACAGCCGCATCAGCGTCATGGGCGGCGAACAGGCCGCCAGCGTCTTGGCGACCGTCCACCGCGACGCCGACAAGTGGACGAAGGAAGAGGAGGAGGCCTTCAAGGCGCCGGTCCGCCAGCGCTACGAGGATGAGGGCAACCCCTACTTCGCCACAGCACGGCTGTGGGACGACGGCGTCATCGACCCGGTCCAGACCCGCGACGTCCTGGGACTTTCCATCTCCGCCTCGCTGAACGCCCCGATCCCGGAGACGCGCTTCGGCGTGTTCAGAATGTAGCCATGGCCACCGGCGACGACCTTCTCGAAGCGGTCACAGCGGACAGCATCGCCCACGAGGGCGCGCGCGCCGCAAAGCACAGTCTGCCGATCGGCGCGCCCTGCCCCAACTGCCACACCGCCGTCGCCGGGCCCTGGTGCTACGCCTGCGGCCAGCGGGCGGAGAAGTACAACCGCTCGATCTGGCGGCTGACCCTTGAGGCGGCCGAGGGCCTGACGGATCTGGACGGCCGGCTGTGGAAGACCCTGCCGCGCCTGGTCGTGCGGCCCGGCACGCTGACCCGGGAGTATCTCGATGGCCACCGCGCGGCCCAGGTGCCGCCGTTCCGCATCTTCCTGATCGTCGTGCTGCTGGTGTTCTTCACCGGCGGTCTCGACCTGCGGGCCAACAGCACCAACTTCAAGCTCGCGGCCCTGGACAGCCCCGAAATCCAGAAGTCGTTGTCGCCGTCCGACCGGGCCGATTTCCAGCAGGCCATAGACGCCATGCGCGTGGAGTTCGCCAAGCCGGCGCCCACGGCGACCCGTGCCGGGAAATGGCTCCGCGCCCAGATGATCAAGGCGCTCGGCAATCCGGAGGCCTTCAAGGCGGCTGTGGCGGAGTGGGCGGAACGACTCGCCATCCTCATGCTGCCGATCGCGGCGGTGATGCTGAGCGTGCTCTTCGTCTTCAAGAAGGGCGTCTATGTCTTCGATCACCTGATCTTCTCGATGCATTCCCTGGCGTTCCAGGGACTGCTGCTGTCGGTGGTCTTCGGCCTGGGCGTCGTAGTCGACGGTGGGGCCTGGCTGCTGCTGCTCTCGCCCGTGCACCTCTTCGTGCACATGCGCGGGACCTATAAGATCAGCTGGTTCGGCACGCTGATCCGCATGTTCCTGCTGTTCATCGGCTCAAGCTGGGCCTTCGGTTTCCTGATCCTCGGCCTGCTGTTGGTCGGGCTGGCGACGGTGCATTGATGTTCAAATCCGTCCTGGTCGCCAACCGCGGCGAGATCGCCCGCCGGGTCTTCGCCACGGCCCGCCGTATGGGCCTTGAAACCATCGCGGTCTATTCCGAGGCCGACGCGGGCGCCGCCCACGTGGCCGACGCCGACCGCGCGGTGCTGATCGGCCCGGCCGCGGCGCGCGAGAGCTATCTGGTCCCCGAAAAGATCATCGCCGCGGCCAAGGCCACCGGCGCCGAGGCCATCCATCCGGGCTACGGCTTCCTCTCCGAGAACGCCGACTTTGCCGACGCGGTCGTGACCGCCGGCCTGATCTGGATCGGTCCGCCCAGCTCGGCGATCCGCGCCATGGGCCTGAAGGACGCCGCCAAGGCGCTGATGGCCAAGGCCGGCGTGCCCGTGACGCCGGGCTACCTCGGCGAAGATCAGGCCGAAGCGACACTGGCCAAGGAAGCCGCCCGCATCGGCTTCCCGGTGCTGATCAAGGCCGTGGCCGGCGGCGGCGGCAAGGGGATGCGCCGGGTCGACGAGGCCGCCGGCTTCGAGGCCGCCCTGGGCGCCGCGCGGCGCGAGGCCAAGGCCGCCTTCGGCGACGACCGGGTGCTGCTGGAAACCTACGTCACCCGCCCGCGCCACATTGAGGTGCAGGTGTTCGGCGACAGCCAGGGCAACGTCGTCCACCTCTACGAGCGTGATTGCTCCCTGCAGCGCCGCCACCAGAAGGTGATCGAAGAGGCGCCGGCCCCCGGCATGGACGCCAAGACCCGCGAGGCGGTGACCTCGGCCGCCGTGAAGGCCGCGAAAGCCGTGAACTACGTGGGCGCCGGCACCGTCGAGTTCATCGCCGACGCCAGCGCCGGCCTGCGCCCCGACCGCATCTGGTTCATGGAGATGAACACCCGCCTGCAGGTGGAGCACCCGGTCACCGAGATGGTCACCGGTCTCGACCTCGTCGAATGGCAGCTGCGCGTCGCCGCGGGCGAGCCCCTGCCGCTGAAGCAGGCCGAGATCGGCTTGGCCGGCCACGCGGTCGAGGCTCGGCTCTATGCGGAGAGCCCGGCCAGCGGCTTCCTGCCCTCGACCGGGGTGCTGGAGCACTTCGCCCTGCCGCCCACTGTGCGCGCTGACACAGGCGTCGAGGAAGGCGGCGAGGTCACGCCCTTCTACGACCCGATGATCGCCAAGCTGATCGCCCACGCCGAGACCCGCGAGCAGGCGCTGGCGGAGCTCGCGGAGGCCTGCGACGCCGTCGAGGTCTGGCCGGTGAAAACTAACGCCGGGTTCCTGGCCCGCTGCCTGGAGGCGCCTGACTTCATCGCCGGCGACGTCGACACCGGCTTCATCGAGCGCAACCTCGCCGAGCTGACCGCCGCGCCCGAGCCCTCGCCCGCCGCCCTGGCCGCCGCCGCCGAGGCGGCCATGGTGGTGGACGAAACCCAGGCGCCCGATCCTTCGCCCTGGCGCGACCTCACCGGCTTCCGCCTGAACGCCGCGCCCTCAGACACCGTGCGCCTGTTTCTGCATGGCAAGCCGGTGATCGCCGGGCTCTCGGAGATGGCCGCCGGCCGCTCGGTCCTGCTCATCGACGACGACGAGATCGTGGTCTTCGAATCCGGGGAGGCCTTCGTCTTCGCGAGCCACCCGCCCACCGCCGACGAGGCCGCCGGCGCCGCCGACGGCCAGATCCGCTCGCCCATGCCCGGCAAGGTCACCGGCCTGTCGGTCAAGGCCGGCGACAAGGTGGTGAAGGGCCAGGGCCTCTTGACCCTCGAAGCCATGAAGATGGAACACGCCCTCGCCGCGCCCTTCGATGGCGTGGTGGAGACCGTGTCGGTGACCTTGGGCGCGCAGGTCAGCGAAGGCGCGGTGCTGGCGAAACTCAGCGCGACTTAGTCGCCCACGAACCACACGAACGGGCTGGCTTCCGAGACTCTGCGACAGCGGAGGCTCAACTAATTCAACCACGGAAAACACGGAAGGAGCACGGAAAGCGCCGACGCCATTCCGTGATCTTTCCGTGTTTTCCGTGGTTCCAATGGAAGGCGCCCGCTGCGCGGGCCTCGCAGGACCGGACGCGTTCGTGTGGTTCGTGTGGTTCGTGGACTGACTTCTAGTCCCGCCTAAGCAACGCCACCGTGCCCTGGCCGCCGTCGGCGCAGATGCTGACGATGGCTAGGGAGCCGCTCGGCATGGCGTACAATTCCTTGATCGCCTGGCTCAGGATCCGCGCGCCGGTGGCGCCGAAGGGGTGGCCGATGGCGGTCGAGCCGCCGTTGGGGTTCAGCCGATCCATGGGGAACTTGCCGAGCTTGGCCGTGACCTTGGCCTTGTCCTTCAGGAACGCCGGGTCCTGGATCGCCTTGATGTGGGTCGCCACCTGGGCGGCGAAGGCCTCGTGCAGCTCCCACAGCGCCACGTCGCCCAGCGTCAGGCCGTTGCGGGCCAGGAGCCGCGGGATCGAATAGGCCGGCGCCATCAGGAGATATTCGTCGAACAGGTTGATGGCGTTGACCTCATAGTCCACCAGCCGCACCCGCGGGACCTCGGTGGGCAGGCGTTTCAGCCCCTCGGCGGTCGCCACCCACATGGCCGCCGCCCCGTCGGTCAGCGGGCTGGAGTTACCGGCGGTGAGCGTGCCCGCGCCGCTGGTGCGGTCGAAGGCGGGCTTCAGCTTGGCAAGCGCTTCCAGGCTCGAGTCGGGGCGGATGATGTTGTCGCGGCCGACCTCCTCCAGGCGCAGCACCAGGTCGTCGAAGAAGCCGCTCGCCCAGCCGGCGGCGGCGTGTTTATGGCTGGCCAGGGCCAGTTCGTCCTGCTCGACGCGGCTGATGTTCCAGCCCTTGGCCATCTCCTCGGTGTGCTCGCCCATCGACTTGCCGGTCGCGCGGTTCTTGATCTGCGGGATGAACAGGCGGACGTCGCCCAGCCTGCTCTGGCGGATCGCCGCCCAGCGGCCGGCGAAATCGCGCGCCTCCAGAAATTTGCGCAGGTCGTCGGAGAGCGGCTGCGACAGGCCGATCTGGATGCGGCTCATGGCCTCCGCGCCACCCACCAGGGCCAGGCTGCGGCCCGCGGCGTCGTCCAGCATCCCGGCCGCCTGGAAGGCGCCGACCATGCTGGTCGAGCAGGCCATCACCGTCGACGACGCCGGGATCGACGGGTCGCCGCCCGCCGAGATCAGCGCCTCGCGCGCCAGGTTGCTCATGGTCAGGTTGGGGATCACCGCGCCCCAGTTCATCAGGTCCGGCCGCCCGCCTTTGGCCAGCATGGCCTTGACCACCGGGACCGAGAGGTCGAGCGCGTCCATCTTCGCCAGCGGTCCGCCGGCCTTGGTGAAGGGGGTCCGCACCCCCGCCGCCAGCCAGATGTCCGGCTTGCCGTCGCCCTGGGATTTCGCCGCTGCCCTGGCCATCTCGCTCTCCTCGGTTGGCGTACAGATGGGCGTTGAGGCGCCGCTTAGGAAGCCACCACGCCGTCGTCATGCAGCCGGGCGATCTCGCCGGAGGACATGCCCAGCACTTGCGCCAGCACTTCATCGGTATGTTGGCCAAGCCGCGGAGCCGGAAGAACCTCGCCCCGCTGATCCTGCGGGATCGTCGCCATAGCGCCGGGCGCGGGATAGCTGAGGCCGCTCGGGTGGCGGATGGTCTGGAAGGCCGGGTTGTCCTTGTAGAGCCGCGGATCGTCGAGCGCCGCCTCCAGCGGCTGGTAGGCGCCCCAGGTGACGCCGCCGGCGTCGAAGGCCGGCGCCAGGTCGGCCGCCGTGCGCTGGGCGAAGGCCTGCTCGAACAGCGGGTAGAGTCGCGCGCGGTGCGTGAAGCGCAGGCCTTCGTCGGCGGAGAAGGACACGCCCAGCCCGGCCTCCAGGGCCGCGACCGCGGCGGCTAGGCCCAGGACCTCCAGCGCCTTCGACCACTGCTTGGGCGTGATCGCCAGCAGCATCAGGGTCTGGCCGTCGCGGGTGCGGAAATCGCGGCCGAAAGCGCCGAAGATGTCGTTGCCCATCCTGGGCCGCTGATGGCCGGCGAGGGCCGTCTCGGCGGTGAAGCCCAGGTTCGCCATGGTCGCAGCGCCGATGTCCGACAGCGGGCAGCGGATCTCGCGGCCCTCGCCCGTGCGCATCCGCGCCAGCAGGGCCGAGACCAAGGAAAAGGCGCAGTAGGCGCCAGTCAAAAGGTCCCAGGCCGCCAGCACATGGTTCACCGGCCGCGGATCGTCCGCCGGCCCTGTCATCTGCGGCAGGCCAAGCGCGGCGTTGATCGTGTAGTCCATCCCCTGCGCGCCGTCGGCCCAGCCCATCACCCGCACACAGACGAGGTCCTGGCGGAGCTTGCTCAGCGCCTCGAAGGACAGGAACCCGTCCACCGGGAAATTGGTGACGAAGAGGCCGGCGTCCTGGCCCGGCGCGGTGGCCAGCCGCTGGGCGATCTCGCGGCCGGCGGGGCTCGAAAGGTTGAGCGCCACCGACTTCTTGCCCTTGTTCAGCCCCTCCCAATAGAGGCTGGAGCCGTTCTCGGCGAGCGGCCAGCGGCGGAAGTCCGGCCCTCCGCCGATCGCGTCGAAGCGGATCACCTCCGCGCCCATCTGCGCCAGATAGAGCCCGCAGGTCGGCGCAGCCACGAACGCCGAACCCTCGACGACGCGCAGGCCTTTCAAGAGGTCGTACATCTATTCCCCGCTCATCCCGGCGAAGGCCGGGATCCAGGCTGAGTCAGCGAGAAGCCGGCCACTTTTGCAAGATCGCCGTCGCCGCTTGGATCCCGGCCTTCGCCGGGATGAGCGGTTTTGGGTCCGTCAGCCGGTCAGCTCGCTCACCTGTTCCGGTGTCAGCGCCGGGCTTGACGGCCTAGCTATGTTCTCTATACGTTCTGTGCCTGCCGAGTGAGCAAGCCAGGACCTTACGATGGACGTAACCTCACCGGAGATGGCGGACATCCTGGCTGCGATCCAGCTCAGCGATAAACAGCAGAGCCGCGCGCGCCTGCTCGATCTTTGGGAAAGGCTCTGGCCCGGCGGAGCGCCGCTCCAACTCTGCAGCATGGCCCATCATCTCGCGGACACCGCAACCGACATCGCCGGCGAATTGGAATGGGACCTGAGGGCCCTGGAGGCCGCCACCGGTAGCCGCGAACCCGAGGACCGGAAGCCCTCGCTCGACATCCCTGAGAGCGGCCTCCCGTCATTGTACCTGAGCGTCGCGGAAGGTTATCGCCGGCTCGGCGACCTGGAGCGGGCGCGGCGCCACGTGGCCTGCGCCGAACGGCGGATCGACGCGCTGCCGGACGACGCCTACGGCACCCTGGTCCGGGGCGGCCTGCGCCGGCTACAGGGGCTGCTCGCGCCCGCCTGAAAGGCTTCAGCCGATCAGCTTGCCGACCTCGTCCACCTCTTCCGGCGTCAGTTCCCAGTCCGCGGTCGCCGCGTTGGTCTTCACCTGCTCCGGCGTGGTGGCGCCGGCGATCACCGACGACACCACCTCGTGGCCCAGCAGCCAGGCAAAGGCCAGTTCCAGGATCGTGTGGCCGCGCTGGGCCGCCCAGGCCTCGAGCTTCTCGACCTTGTCGAAGTTCTTGTCGCTCATGGCGGCCTGGCCCCGCGCGCCCCAGGCGGCCAGACGGCTGCCGTCCGGCGGCGCCTCGCCACGCCTGTACTTGCCGCTGAGCAGGCCGGAGGCCAGCGGGAAGAACGGCAGGAAGCCCAGGCCGAAATGCTCGCAGGCCGGCAGGACCTCGAACTCCACCTTCCGCTCCAGCAGGGAATAGAGGTTCTGAGCAGAGACGAACCGCGTCCCGCCGGCGGCTGTCCAGTCCGCATCGGCGATCTGCCAGCCGGTGAAGTTGGAATTGCCGATGTAGCGGACCTTGCCCTGGGTCACGAGATCGTCCAGCGCGCGCAGGGTCTCCTCGATCGGGGTATCCGCGTCGGGGCTGTGGAACTGATAGAGGTCGATCCAGTCGGTTCCCAGCCGCCGCAGGCTGTCCTCGACGGCGGTCATGATCCAGCGGCGCGAACCGCCCTTCTTGCGATCGTCACCGCCGATGGCCATGCCGAACTTTGTGGCCAGCACGATGTCGCCGCGCCGCTTGCCCAGCGCCTTGCCGAGGAATTCCTCCGACTTGGTCCCGCCATAGATGTCGGCGGTGTCGAAAAAGGTGATGCCGGCATCCAGCGCCGCGTCGACGACGCCTTGCGTTGCTTTTGCGTCGATGCGCATGCCGAAATTGTTGCAGCCCAACCCGACCTCGCTGACCTTCAGGCCCGAGGTCCCCAGCCGGCGCAGCTTCATCGTCGTCCTCCGCGAAAATTTGCAAATTTCATAGCGGCCGGCGGCGGGCCTTCCGCGCGGCGCGAAGGGACCCTAGCCGCATCCCTACCTCAGGCAAGGGCGATCGCGGGGCCCGCGCCACGGTTCAGCTTCTTCACGGTTCATAATGCTTGATGCGCTATTCACCAGGTTTGTTGGGGATATCGCAAGCCTCCACTCCCTAAGGTCACGATCTCAAAAGAGTTTTTTGGCGGACGGATAACCATGCGCGTCGTCACCATCGTCAGCCTCGGAGGCTGCGCCCTTTTCGGCCTCGCCGCCCTCGTGGTGGCGAAGACCATGATCCCTAACACGGGGGCCGTGAAGGTCGCCGCCGCGCCGGTCTCCGGCGTGCCGGTGGTCGTAGCCAAGGCCGCCATGAAGTTCGGCGACAAGCTGGACGCCACCAAGATCGAAATCCTCACCATTCCGGCCAACGCCGTGCCGGAGGGGGCCTTCACGACCACGGCCCAGGTGCTGGCCCAGGATGGCGGCGGCGCCCCGGTGGCGCTGACCCCGATCGCGGCGCGCGAGCCGCTATTGCCGGCCAAGCTCTCCGGCCCCGGCGCGCGGGCCTCGGTCGCCGCGGAGATCCGCGACGGCTTCCGCGCCTACACCATAAAGGTCACCGACGTGACCGGCGTGGGCGGCCACGCCCTGCCGGGCGACCGGGTGGACGTCGTGCTGATGCGCGACCTGTCCGCTGACCAGCAGAAGCACAACTACGTCTCCGAGGTGGTGATCCAGGACGTCCGCGTCCTCGGCGTCGACCTGAACGCCGACCAGGCCTCCAACAAGCCGGCCAACCCCAACACCGCGACCCTCGAGGTCACCGTGCCCGACGCCCAGAAGCTGGCGGTGGCCGGCGACCTTGGCAAGCTGTCGCTGGCGCTGCGCCGCACCGGCGCGACCGAGGTCGCCCAGACGTCGCCGATGCATGGCGCGAGCTTCGTGGGCGGTGGCGAGGCCAAGCCGATCCGCGTCCGCCGTGTCCGCCCGACCGGCGCGCCGATGCCGATGGCGACCCCGTTGATCATGATCATCGAGGGCGACGGCCAGGGCGACGGCGCACACAAGTCCTCACACAAGGACCGCGCGCCCAAGGCGCCGGCGGCTCCGCCGGCGGTTCCCGGCTCCGCAGGGTCCGACGGCGCCAAGGCAGCCGGGATGGCCGTCGCCTCGGCCGGGCACGCCTCGTGAATTTCCCCGTCTTGCATCCTCAGGAGTTCCTGACCATGCCGCGCCAACTGGCCGTCGCAACGGCCGCCGCCCTGGCCCTGCTCAGTGTCGGCGCCGTCGCCATGCCGGCCCACGCCGACGCCATGATGAGCGAACAGGCGCCCAGCCGCGTCATCACCGTGCCGAAGGACAAGTCGCTGTCCTTCCGCCTGGACGAGCCGGCGAGCAAGATCGTCGTCGCCCAGCCGGACATCGCCGAGGTGGTCGCCACCACCGACCGCAGCTTCTATGTCCGCGGCCTCGACGTCGGCTCCACGAATCTGCTGGTCTACGGCCCCGGCGGCCGTCTGATGCAGGTGATCGACGTGCGCGTCGGCGTCGACGCCGCCTTGCTGGAGCGCGACCTCGCCCAGGCCCTGCCGAACGAGCACATCAAGGTCCAGAGCCTGGGCGAAGGCGTGTTGCTGACCGGCGACGTCTCCAGCCCCGGCGCGGCCCTGCGCGCCAAGGCCATCGCCGACAAGCTCGCCCCCGACGCCGTGACCTCCATGCTGCGGGCCGCCGGCTCGCAGGTGTTGCTGGAAGTGCGCGTGCTGGAAGCCACCCGCTCCACCTCGCGGGACATCGGCCTGAGCGCCACGATCAGCAACAACTCGGTCAATTTCAGCTACGGCAACGGCCTGATCTCCAGCTCGCCGCCCAGCGGCGTGCTGAGCTTCTCGGGTCGCTCGGGCAACACGACCATCGACGCCACCCTGCAGGCGCTCGAGTCCAAGGGCATGATCCGCACCCTGGCGCGGCCGAACCTGGTGGCGCTGTCGGGCGAAAAGGCGAGCTTCCTGGCCGGCGGCGAATTCCCCTTCCCGGTGCCCGCCGGCAACCAGCAGATCACCATCGAATTCCGCCAGTACGGCGTGAAGCTCGACTTCACACCCACCGTGCAGGAGGACGGCAAGATCCGCCTGCTGGTGGCGCCGGAGGTCAGCGCGCTCGATCCCACCAACACCGTGCGGGTCGACAACGTCACCGTGCCGGCCCTGACGATGCGGCGCGCCAACACCACGGTCGAGCTGCGGGACGGCGATTCCCTGGCGATCGGCGGCCTCTTCCAGCACACCGCCCAGACCGACCTGAACCAGATCCCGGGCCTGGGCAACATCCCGATCCTGTCGGCCCTGTTCCGTTCGACCCGCTACCAGCGCAATGAGACGGAGCTGCTGATCATCGTCACGCCCCACATCGTCACCCAGGGCGACATCGACCACGACAAGAACCGCAACCTGCCTGGCGCCGAGCCGGACATGGCCGGCTTCCTGATCGACGGCAAGGCGCTGGACAAGCCGATGGCCCATGATCTTCGCGGACCGGTCGAGGCGCCGGCGCCGCCGGCGGCTCAAGCCGCGGCCACGCCTACGGCTCCGGCTCCGGCGCCGATCCCGGCCCAGGCCCTGCGCGGCGAGATCGCCCCGCCGCCGCCGGCCGCCGCCGTTCCCGAAGCCCCTACGGTCCCCGCCTCCGGAAAGTAAGCGTACCTTCATGAGTCCCCAGTCCCTCAGCGGCAAGCGCGTCCTGACCGTCGGCCCGGCCCTCGCCGCGCTCGCGACGGGACCGCTGTCCGGCGCGCATATCGAAGCCGCTGGCCTTGAGCGGCTGATCGGGATCAGTGCGGCCGACACGGACCTGATCCTCATCGACGCGGACGCCTGGAGCCCTCCGAGCCTGGCGGCGGCGGTGCAGGCCCTGTCGCTGTGCCCGGCGCCGCCGCCGGTGCTGCTGGTGGGCGTCCATCTGCCGACCGCCGTGGTCCGCGGACTGCTGCGCATGGAGCGCTCCGACGTCCTGGACGCGCCCTACGCGCCCGAAGTCCTGAGCGCCGTCATCGCCACACTTCTGGAAGCAAAGCCTGCGCGGGCCGTCCAGGCGGCGCCGACGCCGCACGCCGTCGAGGTCGCCCGCTGCTGGGCGGTGATCGGCGCGGTGGGCGGCTCCGGCGCCACGACCATCGCCATCGAGGTCGCCACCCAGCTCTGCGCCCGCCAGACCAAGGACAAGAGCGTCTGCCTGATCGACATGCATCTGGCTGACGGCTCGGCCGCGGCCTATCTGGGCGCCCATCCGACACTGCGGCTCGCCGAGCTGGGCGCCGCGGCCGAGAAGCTCGACGCGGCCATGCTGCAGGCCTTCGTCACCCCGGTGAACAACCAGCTCGACCTGCTGGCCGCGCCCCGCGACCCTGACGGCTTCGAAGCGGCTCCCCGCGAGGCGATCCTGCGGATGCTGGAGGTCGCCTGCGAGAGCTACGACTGGGTGATCCTGGACATGCCGCGCCACCGCCGCGGCTGGAGCCTGGAGGCGTTGGGCGGCTGCGACGAGGTGCTGGTGGTCTCCGAACTCACCGTGCCCGCCCTCTTGGCCGCCCGCTCGCTGTCCGATGAGATCGAGCGCGACCTGGGTTCGGGCCGGAAGCCGAAGATCGTCCTGAACCGCCTGGCCAGCCGCATGTTCGGGCCCGCGCCCTCCATGGCCGAGGCCGAGAAAGCCCTGCAGCGCAAGGCCGAGGCCGGCGTCAGCTCCGACTGGGAGGCGGCCGCGGCCTCGGTGAACCTGGGCGGCCCGATCGCCATGCACCGGCCGAAGTCGAAGATCGTCAAGGACATCCAGACCATGGTCGAACGCCTGGCGGCTCAGCCCGCCCGCAACGCTGTGAAGGCCGCCTGATGGGACGCTTCAGCCTTCCCGGCGCACGGCCCGCCAGCCCGGCCCCCACGCCGGCGCCCGCCGCAACGCCCGCCACGCCTGCGGCCGGGGCTCCGCCGACGCTGGCCTCGCCGCCCCCGCCGCCGATGCCGCCCAAGCACGTGCCGGCGGCCAAGGGCGGGCCGCCCTCGCAGCTGGACATCCGTCTGCGCCTGCATTCGCGCCTGATCGAAGAACTCGACCTCGCCAAGCTGGACAAGCTCGACGAGAAGGACATCCGCCGCGAGGTCATGAGCCTCGTCGCCGACTTCGCGCGCGACGAGCGCATGGCGCTGAACACCGCCGATCTGCAGGAGCTCGGCGCGTCGATCTACGACGAGATGGTGGGCCTGGGTCCTCTTGAGCCGCTGCTCAAGGATGAGAGCATCAACGACATCCTGATCAACGGCCCCTTCCAGGTCTATGTCGAACGCCGCGGCGAACTAGAGCTGACCCAGGTCCGGTTCCGCGACAACGACCACCTGCTGCGCATCGTCAACCGCATCGTCGCCGGCGTCGGCCGCCGGATCGACGAGAGCCAGCCGATGGTCGACGCCCGCCTGCAGGACGGCAGCCGCGTGAACGCCGCCATCTCGCCGATCGCCATCGACGGCGCGTCGGTCTCGATCCGGAAGTTCTCGAAGAAGCCGCTGACGTTGGAACGCCTGGTCGAGTTCAACGCCATGCCCATGGCGGTGGCCGACTTCATCCATGGCGCCGTGAAGGCGCGCGTCTCGACGGTGATCTCCGGTGGTACGGGCTCCGGCAAGACGACCCTGCTGAACGCGCTCTCGGCCGCCATCAGCCACGGCGAGCGCCTGATCACCATTGAGGACGCGGCCGAGCTGCAGCTGCAGCAGCCGCACGTGGTGCGCCTGGAAACCCGGCCGCCGAACATCGAAGGCAAGGGCGAGATCCGTCAGCGCGAGCTGGTGAAGAACGCGCTGCGGATGCGTCCCGACCGGGTGATCTTGGGCGAAGTCCGGGCCGACGAGGCCTTCGACATGCTGCAGGCCATGAACACCGGCCACGAAGGCTCCATGGCCACCATCCACGCCAACAATCCGCGCGAAGCCATCGGCCGTCTCGAACAGATGATCGCCATGGGCGGCCTCGCGATCAGCCCCGACGCCATGCGCCAGCAGATCGCCTCCGCCATCGGCCTGATCATCCAGGTCATGCGCCTGTCGGACGGCAAACGTAAGATCACCCACGTCACCGAGATCACCGGCATGGAGGGTCAAGTGGTGCAGATGCAGGACATCTTCACCTTCAACCGCACCCATACCGACGCTGACGGCACGGTGCACGGCGAGTTCCGGGCGACGGGGCTGCGGCCCCGCTGCATCGAAGAGATGAACCGCCGCGGCATCGCCTACGACGTCGCCAATTTCGACCCGTCCCGCGCCCTCGGAGTGTCCTGAGACCGGCCATGAAGTTCGACGGCAACCTCATCTTCCTGATCCTGGTGTTCGCCGCGGTGTTCACCGCGGGCCAGGCCGTGATCGGCCTCGTCTCGGTCGCCACCCAGAAGCGCAAGGTCAACAAGCGGCTGAAGGTCGCCGACAAGGTCGATGGAGTCTCGGCTCTGGTCATGGAGCTGCGCAAGCAGCGCGGCCTGAACGCCGACGGCGAGCGCGGCGAGCGGCTGCGCTGGCTGTCCAACATGATCGTCGCCTCCGGCCTGCCCTACAATCCAAGGAAGTGGACGCTCTATGCCCTCCTGATCGGCCTGGTCGGCGGGGCGGCCGCCGCGGTCGTGAGCAAGAACCCGCTGTTGTTCCCGGTCGGCGCGCTGGGTTTGGGCCTCGGCGGGCCGTTCTTCTATCTGAAATACATGGTCGGCAAGCGCGCCAAGGCGCTGGGTTTCCAGCTGCCGCAGGCCCTGGAGATCATCGTCCGTTCCCTCGAGGCCGGCCACCCGGTGCCCACCGCCATCAATCTGGTGGGCCGCGAGATGGTCGACCCGATCGGATCCGAATTCGGCATGGCCGCCGACGAGATCGCCTATGGCGCCACCATGGAACAGGCCGTCGCGCGGATGGCGGAACGCTGCCAGCATCCGGACGTCGACCTGTTCGCCGCTACGGTGCGCCTGCAGGAGCGCACCGGCGGCAATCTGACCGGCCTCCTGAAGCTCAATGCGTCCACGGTTCGCGAGCGCCACAAAATGCGCCTGAAAATCCACGCCGCGTCCTCGGAAGGCCGGGCGTCGGCCATGATCCTCACCTCCGCGCCGTTCGTCGCCATGGGCTTCATCATGATCTCATCGCCGCACTTCTATGGCGACGTGATCCATGAGCCGATGGTGAAGTGGGGCCTCGCCGGCTTGGGCGTCTGGATGTTCATCGGCAACATGGTCATGCGCCGCATGATCGATCTTCGGCTCTGAGGTCCGGGCTCCGCCATGCAGCTCCAGAACATCATCACCATCGTCGGCGCGATCTTCGTCCTGGCCGGTGTCGGCGGCGTCGCCTGGATGGCGGCGGGCGAGCTTCGCCTGCGCGCCATCCGCCGCGGACGCCTGGCCACCGCCGGCGGGCCTGAGGCCGGGCCCCGCCCGCGCGATCCGAACAGCGGCATCGGCGGCCAGTTCATGGGCCAGATCCGGCGGCTCGGCCAACAGAGCGCGGTGCGCGATCCGGCCAAGCTTTCGGTGCTGCGCTCGCGCCTGATGCAGGCCGGCTTCTACAATCGCGAAGCGCCGGTGATCTATCTGGGCGTCCGCGCCGCGTCGCTCGCCGTCGCGACCCTGGGCGTGATCCTGATCCTGCCGCTAGTCGCTGGCGGCAAGGCCAGCTTCCTGGGCATCGTAGCGGCCGGCGTGCTGGCCGGCGCCGCCATGCTGGGCCCCGACCGCGTCCTGAATGTGCGCCGCAGCAAGCGCGAGCGGGAATATTCCGAAGGCTTCCCCGACCTCCTGGACCTGCTGGTGGCGTCGGTGGAGGCGGGCCTGAGCCTCGATGCGGCCGTGACCCGGGTGACTGAAGAGCTCGCCCGTCGCTATCCGAACCTGACGGTGCACCTGCGGTTCCTGGTGCTGGAGCTGCGCGCCGGCAAGTCTCGCAAGGAGGCCTGGTCGGCCTTCGCCGACCGCCTGGGCATCGACGACGCCCGTCAGCTCGCCACCATGCTGCGCCAGGCCGAGGAAATGGGCACCAGCCTGGGCGAGACTCTGACCGTCTTCTCGCAGGACATGCGCTCAAAGCGGATGCTGCGCGCGGAGGAAAAGGCGCTCGCCCTATCGGCCAAGCTGACCGTTCCGCTGATCCTTTTCATCTTCCCGTGCCTGCTCGGCTCGCTGATGCTGCCAGCCGCCGCGCGCCTGATGAAGGTCTTCAGCCACCACTAGATTCCATATGGCCGGTACGGACCGGCGATCAGTTGCTCGAAGACACCAAGGCCCTGTTGCGCCGCCTCGCCGGGCGCTTCGAAAATCGCCGTGGCAATCGCCTGGATGTGCCAGTTCTCCGGCGCGCCCATATCGGCAGCGGCGAGGTCGATGTCCTCGCGCGCCACCGCCAGCTCGCCTTTCAGCGACCCGTGACGCCACTCGCCGCCATAGCCGATGCCGCGCATCAGGAAGACGCCTTTCGGCTCGATCCGCACCCGCGCCTCGCCCTGCGCCAGCGGGATGACCAGCGTACCCCCCAGCGCATGGCGCGTGCCGGTCTTGAGCGTCACCTCCTCCATCCGCGGGTTGTCGCAGTGCCAGCCGCCCTCCGGCCCGGCGCCGTCCGGCAGGATGACCGCGCGGGTGTTCCAGGGCTTGCCCTCGGTGTCGGCGTTGACGTGGAAGAAGACGCTTCGGTCGGCGAAGTTGAGCGGTGTCCACTGCCAGAAGAAGCCGGCGATCCCGCCGCCCGGCGTCGGTTGCGGATCCGGCGCGCCGATCGGCCGGATGCCCCAGGAGCGGTCCCGCGTGCCGGTCCAGCCGGCGCCACAGGCGCGCCGGTCGCCGTCGACCTCGGTCCAGCCCGAGACCCGCACGTTCTGGGTCAGGCGGGTGTAGTCCATGAACATCCGCGGGCCGTTGCGCCGCGTGAAGCGCGGCTCCTCGATCGGGAACGCACGGCCCTCGAAGGTGAGCTCGCAGGCCAGGCCCTCCGCCGTCTCCAGCGTCACCTTGAGCGTCTGCAGCGGCTCGATCACCTCGATCCGCACCGGCCCAACGCTGAGCTCCATCCGCTCCATGCCTAGGATCCGCGAGGCGTGCAGGCAGCGCTGCACCCCCTCGCGGATGATCGAGACGTGGGCGTCGGCGACGTTCAGCGCCGGATAGACCCCAAAGGCCACGGCCACGAACTCCGAGCCGTCCGGCGAGTAGCCGTTGAAGAAATAGCGGTCGTAGAAATTGCGGTCCGACCCGGCATAGGCGATCGGCTCCGGCATCTGGTGGATCGGGAAGTCGTCGCCCTTGGTCAGCATTCGCCGGTCCTCCATCCCCTTGACGCGCGGTCACGCTTGCGAGCCGCCGTCGGCGCGTATCAAGTGGGCGCGACAAGAAGAACACAAGGGGAGGGTCGCATGAGCGTCATGACCGCGGCAGACCATCGGATCCCGAAGGACCAGGCCGATATGCTGGTCACGCCCGGCGCCTACGCCGACGGCCGCATTCACGAGACCTACCGCTGGCTGCGCACCAATGAACCGCTGGGTGTGGCCAAGGTCGAGGGCGTCGATCCCTTCTGGGCGGTCACCCGCCACGCGGACATCCTGGAGGTCAGCCGCCAGAACGACCTGTTCCACAACGGCGACCGCTCGCCGACCCTGATCAGCCAGGACGGCGACCGCCAGGTCCGCGAGATGATGGGCGGAAGCCCGCACCTGTTGCGCACCCTGATCCACATGGATGCGCCCGATCACCTGAAGTACCGCCTGCTGACCCAGGCCTGGTTCATGCCCCAGAACCTCAAGCGCCTGGAGGACCAGATCCGGGTCCTCGCCAAGGCCGCGGTGGCCAAGATGGCGGCGAGTGGGGGCCGCTGCGACTTCGTGCAGGAGGTCGCCCTGAACTACCCGCTGCGGGTGATCATGAGCATCATGGGCGTGCCGGAGACGGACGAGCCCCGGATGCTGAAGCTCACCCAGGAGCTGTTCGGCGCGGCCGATCCGGAGCTGGCCCGCGACGCCGGCACGCCGCCCAGCGATCGCAAGTTCGACATGAGCGTGATCATCGACTTCTCGAACTATTTCCGGGCGATCTCCGAGGACCGCCGCGCCCGTCCGACCGACGACCTGGCCAGCCTGATCGCCAACTCCCAGATCGACGGCCAGCCGATCAGCGACCTGGAGGCGATGAGCTACTACATCATCGTCGCCACCGCCGGGCACGACACCACCTCGTCGTCCACCGCCGGCGCGCTCTGGGCCTTGGCCGAAAATCCCAAGGAACTGGCCAAGGTGAAGGCCGACCCCTCGCTGATCCCGGGCCTGGTGGACGAGTCGATCCGCTGGACCACGCCGGTGAAGACCTTCATGCGCACGGCCACGGAAGACGTCGCCTTCGCCGGCCGCGACATCAAGAAGGGCGACTGGCTGATGCTCTGCTACGCCTCCGGCAATCGCGACGAGGCGGTGTTCGAAGCGCCGGACGAGTTCCGCGTCGACCGCAAGCCCAACAGGCATCTGGCCTTCGGCTACGGCGCGCACCTGTGCCTGGGCCAGCACCTGGCCAAGATGGAAATGCGCATCCTCTGGGAGGAGCTGCTGCCCCGGCTCTCCGAGCTGGCGCTGGACGGCGTGCCGGCCATGAGCGAGGCGGTCTTCGTCAACGGCCCCAAACGCCTGCCGATCCGCTTCCGGATGGCCTGACGGTTGGCGGGCCATCCCCTAGAGGCCCGGCTTGCGGCCTATATCGCGGGCCGGCTTCCCGACGCCGCCGACGTGACGGTGAGCGGGCTGGAGCGCATCTCCGGCGGGGCGTCGCGGGAGACCTACCGGTTCCGCGCCCGCTGGCGGCAGGGGGACGAGCTCATTGCGCGCAGGCTGATCCTGCGGCGCGATCCGCCGGCCAGCCTGATCGACACCGAGCGGCGCGTGGAGTTCGCCGCCTATCGCGCCTTCCACGGCTCAGCCGTGCCGGTGCCGGCCATGCTGTGGCTGGAGGAAGCGGACGGGCCGCTCGACCACCCGTTCTTCATCGCCGAGGAGCTCTGCGGCCACCAGGCCTCGCCGCAGCTGCTGTTCGCGGGCGGCTATAACGCGGTGCTGCCGCGGCTCGCGGAGCGTAAATGGACCATCCTGGGAGAGATCGCGCGCGCCGATCCGGCCGCCCTCGGCCTCACCCAGGTCATGCCGCCGGTAACCCTGGACGCCTGCTGGCGGCGCGAGCTGGACCACTGGGAGGGCATCCTCAACTCGGAGGAGGCCGAGCCGCAGCCGATCGCGCGGGCCGCCATCCGCTGGCTCCGTGCGCACCCGCCGCCGCCGGCCCAGAAGCTCAGCGTCGTGCACGGCGACTACCGCACCGGCAACTTCCTCTACGACGAGGCTGGTGAGATCCATGGGGTTCTGGACTGGGAAATGGCCCACCTGGGCGACCCGCTGGAGGACCTGGCCTGGGGCTTCAACCCGGTCTGGCAGTTCGGGCGCGGCCTGGCCGGCGGCCTGCTGCCCCAGGACGAGGCGATCGCCATCTGGGAGCGCACCAGCGGCCTGGTCGCCGATCCCGTGGCGCTGCACTGGTGGATCCTCTTCAACTGCGTCAAGGGCCAGGGAATCTGGGTAGGCTCGGCGCGGGCGTTCATCGACGGGGGCAACACCGATCCGATCATGGTCTACGCCGCCTGGTGGCTTACCAACGCCCAGGACCGGGCGATCCTGAAGGTGATGGGCAAGCTATGACGCCACAGGTTCCGTCGGTGCTGGCCGAGATGGCCCAACTCCTGGTGCGCAACGCCGGGCCGGATGTCCCGCCGGCCGAGCGGACCAATGCGCTCGGCCTGGCCGCCGCCGTGCTGGGCGTCGCCGCCGAGGTCTGGGACGGCGCGGCCGAGAACCTGGTGACAGAGAACCGCGCGCTCGCGGCGCTGCTGGACGACACCGCCGACGAGTCCAGCCTCAGGCTCTCGGTCCTGCGGGTCGAAAACCAGCGCCTGCGCGAGGCCCTGATCGAGGCCCATATCGCCGCCGAGGCCGCTGGCGACGCCGCCCGGCAGGCTGCCATCTGGGCCGAGCTGATCGCCTCCACCGAGCGGCGCAAGCTTTCCATCTCGACGGTCTGAAAAGGGTTCACCTGATCCATGGCCTCGAAGAAGGATATCGCCAACCGCATCCCGATCACCGGCGCTCTGATGCTGGCGACGCTGATGAATACCCTCGACCAGACCATCGCCAACGTCGCCCTGCCGCACATCCAGGGCAGTGTCTCGGCCTCGGCGGACCAGATCACCTGGGTGCTGACCAGCTACATCATCGCCACCGCGATCATGACGCCGCTCTCCGGCTGGCTGTCCCAGAAGATCGGCCGCAAGACCATGTTCCTGTTCTCGATCGCCGGCTTCACCGCCGCGTCGGTGCTGTGCGGCGTCGCCACTTCGTTACCGGAAATCGTCGCCTTCCGCCTGATCCAGGGCATCGCCGGCGCCTCGCTGATCCCGCTCTCGCAGACCGTGATGCTGGACATCTATCCTCAGAAGATGATCCCGCGGGTGATGAGTATCTGGAGCGCCGCGGTGATCCTGGGGCCGATCATCGGCCCCACCCTGGGCGGCTATCTGACCGAGGATTTCTCCTGGCGCTGGGTGTTCTACATCAATGTGCCGATCGGGATTCTCGCCTTCCTGGGCATCTGGACCTTCATGGACGCCGACCCTGGCGGGCGGCAGCGGCCGTTCGATTTCCTGGGCTTCGGCGCCCTGGTGCTGTTCGTGGCCGGCTTCCAGTTGATGCTCGACCGCGGCCCCACGCAGGACTGGTTGGACTCCAAGGAGATCTGGATCGAGGGCGCCATCGGGGCAGCGGGGCTGTTCGTCTTCGTGGTGCAGACCGCGACCGCCCCAAATCCCTTCTTCCACCGCGACCTCGCGAAAGACACCAACTTCCTGGCGACCACCGCCTTCTCGCTGATGACCATGGTGTTGCTGTTCTCCACCAGCGCGCTTCTGCCCTCCATGATGCAAAACTTGCTGGGCTACTCGGCCCTGCAGGCCGGCATCGCCTCGATGACCCGCGGGGTCGGCTCGTTCCTCGCCTTCCTGGCCGTGCCCCTGCTTGTGGCGCGGTTTGGGCCGCGCAAGGTGCTGCTGGTGGGCGTCATGCTGTCGGCCTTTGCGCTCTGGAGCATGGGTCAGTTCGACCTTTCCATGACCGCCCGGCCGATCGAGGTGGCGGGCTTTATCCAGGGGCTGGGCACAGGCCTGCTGTTCGCGCCGCTCAACACCCTGGCCTACGCGACGCTCGCGCCCATCCACCGCACCGAGGGCACGATCGTCTCCACCATGGCGCGAAGCATCGGCTCCAGCGCCGGCATTTCGGTGCTGCAGGCGATCCTGATCCGCGACGCGGCGATGGCGCATTCGCGGCTGGCCGAACACATCACGGTCACCGACCCCGTGCTGCGCTGGAGCTTGCCCAGCACCTTCAGCCTCTCAGGCCCGGGACTGGCGGCGCTGAACGGCGAGGTCACCCGCCAGGGGACGATGATCAGCTATGATGCGGTCTTCGCAGCCCTTGGCGTGGCGGCCCTGGTGATGGCTCCCGCGCTCCTCATCCTGAAACCGCCGCGCCCGCAGCCGGCGGGCGCAGCGCCGACCCACGAGGTGATAGCGGACTAGACTTTCACCTCGCAGGGATCGGCTGGCGCTCTCGGCTAGTGACCCGCCGCCGCCTGGTCGGCGTCGAGCTGGACTTTGCGGAAATTGGTCCGCACGCCGGAGTCGACGCCGAACTCCATCAGGTGGTCCGAAGCGGGGTCATAGGCCGGCCAGGCCGGGCCTGAGTTGCAGGCCGGCTTTCCGGTCTTGGCGAAGCCCACCCAGCAGGAATGCATCAGGCTGGAGACTGCCTGGTCCTGCGGCGTGATGGCGCGTGCGGCGACCTTCCCGCCGGTCTCGAAGACATAGACGATCTCGCTGCCGTGGCTTGCGCCCGGGACCTTCCCGCGCTGGGCGGCCGCCACATAGGAGAAGTGGTAGAGGAACGACGGCGCGCCGGTCGAGGCCTTGCCGGCGATCCAGCGCGCGGGGCCCGCCATGACCGTGTCGGTGTAGAGCGCCTCCGCCAGATTTTGGTCCGAACCGAGGTCGCCGTAGGCCGCCTTCTGCGCCGGCGTCATCCGCCCCAGCGCGACTTTCACATCGACCGGGAAGTTGCGCATCAGCGAGGCCTCGAAGCTGTTCGAGCCGATGATCAGCGGAACGTCGATGGCGTGGCCGTCGGCGAAGGCCTGGGCCGCGGTTTCCTTCATCAGACGGCCGTCCTCAACCGGCCCGACGCCGGCCGCGCCGCCGACCGAGTCCAGCAGCTTGTCGGCGGGCACTGCGCGAAGCTGGTCGGCGGTCGCCTCGGGGCCGAGGTTCGCGGCGCGCTGCATGCGCGCGACCCCCCTGGCCTCTTCCTGGGCGAGACTGACGGCGGGGTTCCAGCCGCCGCCGGATTCGACGACCGCCTTGTCGAACAGACCCTTGGCGGCGGGCGTGGCCAGCAGCGCCAGGATCGACTGCCCGCCGGCCGACTCGCCGAAGACAGTGACGTTCTTCGGGTCACCCCCGAAGGCGGCGATGTTCTTCCGCACCCAGGCCAGCGCCGCCATCTGGTCCATGGCGCCATAGTTGGCGAGCGGCTCGCCGGGTTTGGCGGCCCGGGTCAGGCCCGGGTGGGCGAAATAGCCGAGCGCACCCAGGCGGTAGTTCAGTGTCACCAGCACCACGCCGTCGCGGGCGAAGGCCGCGCCGTCGTAGACCGGCCCGATCCCGGAGCCGAAACGGTGGGCCCCACCGTGGATCCAGACCATCACCGGGGCCGCCTTGGCGGCCGTGGGCGCAAAGACGTTGAGATAGAGGCAGTCCTCGCTCTGCGGTCGACCGGCGCCGGCGGCCAGCACGCCGTCAGGACGCGACGGTTGCACGCAGATGCCGCTGAAGTCCGAGGCGTCGCGTGGGCTCGTCCAGGCGGCGGGCGGCGCCGGCGGCTTCCAGCGCAGGGGTCCCACCGGCGGCGCGGCGAACGGCATGCCCTTGAACATGACCTCGCCGCCCTCGGAGACGCCCTTCACCGGGCCGGAGGCGGTCATCACCACCGGCCGCTCCTGGGCGAAGGCCGCACCGGGGACGCCGAGGCTGAGGACAACGCCGGTCAGGGCGGCGCGAAGGCTCATGGGATCACCCGCTTGTCGTTCATGAAATCGATGTCCGGATTCTCGCCCACGAAGGTCGAGATGGCGTCGGCGAAGGGAAAGCGCGTTCCGCCCCAGGGCGGTTTGGTGAAGGCCGGCTGGGTCCCGATGAACACCTTGCGCCAGGCCTTGTAGTCGTCGAACCACAGCTCCTCGACACGCGGATATTTCGACTCCGTGTCGATCACCCGATAGCCGATGTAGCGGCGCAGGCCCGGCAGCTTGGCCACTTCCTTGACGTGGGTCCCTAAGAACCACTTGTCGCCGTCGGCCTGGCTGACGCCTTTCGGGTAACGGAAGAACACCACCCATCGGAAGTAGGGCGTCTCCTTGGCCGGCGTGGCGCCCTGCAGGTAGACCTCTTGCGGATTGATCGGGACCGCCGCCGGCTCGGACCGGAAGATGGCGGTGGGCGTGATCGCGCCTTCGGCCGCGTTCAGGATCGCCGCGCCCCGCTGCCAGCCGCCGGGCGGCGCGGTCAGGATGTCGAGGAACGGATTGTTCGCCCGGCCCTCCTGGAAATCGGCATAGCTGTCGTAGTCGATCTCGCTCAGCCGGCCGTGCCAGATCGGATAGATGTCGGCTTCGGGCGGGGTGTTGTAGCTGCGGAACGAGATGTAGTTGCGCTGCCAGGCCCGCATCGAGCGGTGCATCTGCTGGGCGTGATAGGTCATGTACCAGCGGTCCATCACCAACTGGTCGGCCCCGTTCAGCAGATCGACCATGATGTAGAACTTGAAGGCCCCGGTCGCCGCGGCCGGGACCGCGGCGGCGAGCGCGCCTACGCAGGCGAGCGCGGCCGACGCCTTGGCCAGGCCTGCGGACCTGAAGATCGAGGTCATGTTCCGCTCCGTCCGCCCCGTCCGCCCCGTCCGCCGGTTTCGGCGGGTCCGCGGCTGAGTACAAAGCTCACCGCGAATTATTGTCAGACAATTTTGGGACGCTCGGGCGGGTGAGGCGACTTGTCAATCGCTTTTGATTGCCAATACCGGCGCTCTAGCCGTGGACGGCGCGGCTGTCGGGCGGCGCCTGGGCGCGGTCGGTCAGGCCGTAGTCGCGGATCACGGCGGCGACCCGCAACCGATAGTCGGCGAAGACCTCGGCCCGGCCGGCCGCCTGGGCGCGGCGGTGAGCCTCCAGGTCCCGCCAGGCGCTCACCGCCGCCTCGTCGCGCCAGAAGGACAGCGAGAGCAGCTTGCCCGGGATCGAAAGGCTTTCGAACCGCTCGATCGAGATGAAGCCATCGATCGCCGCCAGCCGTGGCGCGAGGGCCGCGGCCAGGTCCAGGTAGGCCTGGCCTCGATCCACGCGCGGCTGGCCCTCGAAGATGACCGCGATCACCGGGCTCGCACCGGCTGCAGGAAGGTCCGCGTCTCTTCCAGGATGAATTTCCGGTCCTGGGCGAACTTCAGATTGGCCAGCGAAGCGGCGTCGGAACGCAGGCGGCCGCGATAGGTCTCATAGGAGGCCAGGCATTCGAAGCCGATCATCGCCAGCGCGACATTGTTGGTCCCCTCGTGCGGCAGGAAATAGCCCAGCAGGTCGCCGCCGAGCGCCGGGATGATGGTCAGCCACTTGCGAGCGTATTCCTCGAAGTCGTCCTTCTTGTAGGGGTCGATGACGTAGCGGATGCAGCAGGTGATGGTCATGGCGGGCTCCCAGGGTTTGCAGGCCCCTTGCTAGCCGGTTCGGCCCGGCGAACGCTTCCATCGCGCTCGAAGGTTCAGGTCTGGCCGCGCGGCCATCATGCGGCTAACCTCGAAGCATGAAGGTCGGACCCGACATTGCTGTCATCGCCGCCCTGCTGGGCGACCCGGCGCGCGCCAACATGGTCACCGCGCTCTCCGGCGGCCAGGCGCTGACCGCCGGCGAACTGGCCCGCGAGGCCGGCGTCACCGCCCAGACCGCCAGCTCGCACCTGGCCAAGCTATCGGCCGGCGGCCTCATCGAGGGGCGCAAGCAGGGCCGGCATGTCTACTACGCGCTGTCCGGCCCCGACGTCGCCGGGGTGATCGAGGCGCTGAGCGGCCTGGCCGCGCGCACCGGCCACAGCCGCGTCCGCACCGGGCCCAGGGAGCCGGCGCTGCGGCGCGCGCGGGTCTGCTACGACCATCTGGCCGGCGACCTGGGCGTGGCCATGCTGGACAGCCTGACCCACCGGGGCATGATCGTGGGCTCCGGCGAGACCCTGGTCCTGACCTCCCAGGGCGAGGCGTTCATGGCCGCGCTCGGCCTCGACCTGCCCGCGCTCAGCAGCCTGCGCCGGCCGCTCTGCAAGGGCTGCCTGGACTGGAGCGTCCGCCGCTCGCACCTGGCCGGCGCCCTGGGCGCCGCCCTGCTGGCGCGCTTCTTCGGTCTGGGCTGGGCGAAGCGTGAGCCCGGCAGCCGGATCGTCAGCTTCAGCCCCCACGGCCTGGACGCTTTCCGTGAAATCTTCGGGGTCCTGGCGGAAGAGCCCGAAGCCTTGGCGTGACATTCGCCGCCCGCTCGGCTTTGCTGGCGCCGCCGCCGATTTGGCGCGCCACGACGCAAATCCATTTTCGATAGGGACGGATTTCATATGCCACCACGGATGTTGCCTGAACCGACGCCGGAAACCCGGGATTTCTGGGACGGCTGCAAGGCGGGCGAGCTTCGCCTGCAGCGCTGCACCGCCTGCGACGGCGGAAGCTATTTCCCGCCTCGGCCCTTTTGCCCCAAGTGCGGCAGCCGCAAGGTCGAGGCCTACAAGGCCAGCGGCGACGGCGTGCTCTGGTCCTACGTCATCAACATGCGCCCGCGCCCCGACATGGGGACCGAGCCCTACGCCATCGCGGTGGTGAAGCTGGCCGAGGGCCCGCAGATGATGACCAACATCGTGGGTTGTCCGCAGACGCCCGAGGCGCTGAAGTTGGACATGCCGCTGAAGGTCACCTTCGCCGCCCAGAACGACGACATCTCGCTCCCCTTCTTCCAGCCGGCGGGAGCGTAAGAGCATGAAACGCAAATCCATCGCGGTCGTCGGGGCCGCCGAAACCACCCAGATGGGCAAGATCCCGGACGTCTCGGTGATCGGCCTGCACGCCGACGCCGCCCTGAACGCCCTCGCCGACTGCGGCCTGAAGCCCAGCGACATCGACGGCGTCGCCACCGCCGGCATCTCCCCCGTCGACCTGGCCCACTACATGGGCATCACGCCGACCTATGCGGACGGCACCAGCGTCGGCGGCTGCTCCTTCATGCTGCACGTCCGCCACGCGGCGGCGGCGATCAACGAGGGGCTCTGCAACACCGTCCTGATCACTCACGGTGAGAGCGGGCGCAGCCGCGTCGGCGCCGGCGGCTTCGGCCGGGCGGCCTCCAGCCTGGCCGGGCAGTTCGAGATGCCCTACGGGCCGGCGGGCCCGCCGACCATGTTCACGGTTCCGGTGCTTCGCTACCTCAAGGCCCGCGGCTATACGGTCGAGGACCTGGCCATGGTCGCCGTGATCCAGCGCGAGTGGGCGGCGAAGAACCCGCGCGCCAGCTACAAGGACCCGATCACCGTCGCCGACGTGCTGGGCTCCGACATGATCGCCTGGCCCTTCACCAAGCTGATGTGCTGCCTGGTCACCGACGGCGGCGGCGCGCTGATCCTGACCAGCGCCGAGCGGGCCAAGGACTTCCCGCAGAAGCCGGTCTACATCCTGGGCACGGGCGAGAGCGTCGAGACCCCGATGGTCAGCCAGATGGAGGACTTCACCTCCTCCAAGGCCTTCCGGGTCTCCGGTAAGAAGGCGTTCGAGGAATCGGGCATCAGCCACGCCGACGTCGACCACCTGATGATCTACGACGCCTTCGCCCACCTGCCGCTCTACGGCCTGGAAGACCTGGGCTTCTGCAAGCCGGGCGAGGCGGCGGGCTTCATCAACGGGCGCAATACCGCGCCAGGCGGCAAGCTGCCGCTCAACACCAACGGCGGCGGCCTCTCCTACATGCACTCCGGCATGTACGGCATGTACGCCCTGCAGGAGAGCGTCCGGCAGATGCGGGGCATCGCCCCGGCCCAGGTCCCCGGCGCCAAGATCAGCATCGCCCACGGCGTCGGCGGCATGTTCGCCGCGTCGGGCACGATCGTGTTCTCCAACGAAGCGCCGTAGCTGCTGTCACAGCGCCTTCTTCCTTAGCTGGGAGAAGGCGCGGACGGACGAGTCGAGTGAGGGCGGTCGGCATGGCGAAACGGTGGATTCAGCGGCTGCTGCTCAGTCTTTGCGCGCTGGGCTTCGCGTCGACAACCCGCGCCCAACCGGCGCCCGATCTCACCCTCAGCGGCGTCATGACCCGCGCCGATCACGAGCATTACCGCGAGGTCCCGTTCAAGGTGCCGGCGGGAACGACGCGGGTGACCGTCGAGTTCGCCTACACCGGCAAGGACCAGAAGTCGGTGATCGACCTGGGCGTGCGCGATCCGCAGCGGTTCCGCGGTTGGAGCGGCGGCAACAAGCAGGGCTTCACGATCAGCGACGCCGAGGCGACACCGTCGTACCTGCCCGGGCCGATCCCTGCCGGGACCTGGAAGCTGGTGCTGGGGGTCCCGAACCTGCGCGCCGGCGTCGAGGCGCATTACACCGCCAAGGTCTACTTCCAGCACGGAACCAGCTTCGCCGGTTTCAGCGCGGTCCCCATCAAACCCGGGCCTGGCTGGTATCGCGGTGACCTGCACATGCACACCGCCAACTCCGACGGTTCGTGCCTGTCGATGAAGGGCCTCCACGTCCCCTGCCCGGTGTTCCGCACCGTCGACGCGGCCCACGCCCGCGGCCTCGACTTCATCTCGGTCACCGACCACAACGACACCGCCCAGAACAACGCCCTGCGCGAGCTCACCCCCTATTTCGACGACCTGCTGCTGATCCCCGGCCGCGAGCTCACCACCTTCTGGGGCCACGCCAATATCTGGGGGCCGACCGCGCCTCTCGATTTCCAGCTGGGCTCGACCCGCGCCCCGACCCTGGCGGCGATTCAGACGCAGGTGGAGAAGGCCGGCGGCCTGATCTCCGTCAACCACCCGGGCCAGCCCTCCGGCGAGGCCTGCATGGGCTGTGGCTGGACGGCCAAGGACACCGATTTTTCCCGCATCCAGGCCGTGGAGGCGGTCAACGGCGGGGCGTTGCGCCTGCCCGGCGGGGCGGAGAGCGTGATCTCCGGTATCCCCTTCTGGGAGGCGCGGCTGAACGCCGGCTTCCGCATCACCGCCGTCGGCGGTTCCGACAACCACGACCTCGATCTGAAGCCGGAGTCGAAGTCCGGCATCGGCTTTCCGACCACCGTCGTCCACGCCACTGCGCTGTCGCAGCCGGCCATCCTCGCGGGCATCCGCGCGGGGCACGTCTTCGTCGACATCACCGGCAGCCACGACAAACAGCTGGACGTCACCGCAACCTCGGGCGGCCGGACCGCTGAGATGGGCGACGGGCTCCCCGCGCCCGCCGGCCAGATGGTGCGGATAAGCGTCCACGTCGGCCATGCGGCCGGCGGTTCCCTGTCCCTGGCCGGAAATGGGCCTAAGCCGAAGCTCGCGGACGCGACCTTGCCCGGCGACGACGAGACCCGCAGTTTCGAGGCGCCAAGCGACGGCCAGCGTCACTGGCTGCGGGTGGACGTGCGCGGGCCGGACGGCAAGCTCTGGCTGCTCGGCAACCCGATCTATTTCAACGCGCCTTAGGCGACCTCGACCCGCGCGTCCGCCTCAGCCGGGGGCTGGGCGGCGATGGCGTCCAGGATGCTCTCGATCAGCGCCTGGGCGTGGATCGGCTTGGAGAGATGCAGGTCCGCGCCGGCGTCGTGGCTGGAGCGGATATGCTCGTCCAACGCATTGGCGGTCAGCATGATCACCGGCGTACGCGGCGTCCCCGTCTCGCGCTCCCATTGGCGCAGCAGGGTGGTCGCCGACAGGCCGTCAAGCTCCGGCATCTGCATGTCCATCAACACCACGTCGAAGCGTTCGGCCTTCAGGAGGTCCAGCGCCAGGCGGCCGTTCTCGACGATCACCGGGGTGACGCCGACCGACTCCAGGATCAGCTCCACGACTTTCTGGTTGGTCGGATGGTCCTCAGCCACCAGGACGCGGCAGCCGGCGATGTCCAGCTCCGGCGCAGTGTCGTCGCCCTCCAGCGCCTCGCCCTCGGCGAGCCGTTCCAGGGGCACATAGACCGAGAACACCGAGCCCAGGCCGGGCGTCGACTGCACCACGATGCGGCCGCCCATCAGCTCAATCAGCGAACGGCTGATCGCCAGGCCCAGACCCGTGCCGCCGAACCGGCGGCGGATCGAGGCGTCGGCCTGTTCGAAACGGCGGAACAAGCGTGCGCCGGTCTCCTCATCGAAGCCGATGCCGCTGTCGGAGACCTGGAATCGCACCTCGTCGCCGAAGGCTATCACCTCCAGCACGACCTCGCCGGCCTCGGTGAACTTCACTGCGTTTGACAGCAGGTTCGACAGCACCTGGGTCAGGCGTACCGTATCGCCGGCGTAGTGGCCCGCCGCCTCCGGGGCCACGGCCCAGCGGAAATTCAGGCCCTTGCTCTGCGCGGAGGCGCGGTGCAGCTCGGCGATGTGGCTGACCAGGCGCTCCATGCTGAAATCGTCGCGCGACAGGCTGATCTCGCCGGCCTCGATCTTCGAGAAGTCCAGGATGTCGGTCAGCACCCGCTCCAGCAGGCGGCCGGAGGCGACGATCAGTTCCGCCAGCTCGCGGCCCTTGGGCGTCGACTGCTGGCCGGCCAGGGTCTCGGAAATGGCGATGACGCCGTTCAGCGGCGTGCGCAGCTCGTGGCTCATATTGGCCAGGAAGCGGGATTTCTCGGTGTTGGCGCGCTCCAGCTGGGCGGTGCGTTCGCTGACGCGATCCTCCAGCGAGGCCAGCACGGCCTCGGTCTTCTCGCGCTCGGTGCGCAGTGAGGTGGCCAGCACGCCGATCTCGTCCTTGCGGCGCTCCACGTCGCTGACGTCGACGCGCGCGTCGGCGCCGGGCTCGCAGGAGGCGGCTAGGCGCTCGACCGGGCGCACGATGCTCGATCGCGCCAGCAGCACCACCGCCAGCGCCTGGATCGCCGAGGCGATGCCGCCGATCACCAGCACCCAGGCGGCCGAGCCGAGCGCCGAGGCCACCACGTCGGCCTTGGGATAGGTCAGCAGCAGGTACCAATTGGGTCCATTGAGCCGGCCGAAGGCCACGATCTGGCGGCCGTCCTTGCTCTCGACCACGCCGTTCTCGCGGCCGGTCCCGGCGGCGCGGGCGACGACGTCCTTCAGGTCGAATGTCTTTTCGTACCTCGCGAGGGTCTTTTCCGGCGAACGGCTCTGATCGGTGAATCCGGGATAGGCGATCAGCTCGCCCTTGGAGGTCACGATCAGCGGCGAGGCGTGGGACGGCGTGTTCTTCAGCGCGTTCAGGAAGAAGTGGGTCAGCTCCATGGACGAGCCGAAGGCGCCGACATAGCGGCCGTCCACATAGGCCGGCGTCAGGCAGGCCGTTGAAAGGCGCTTACCGACCGTGTCCTGCACAAGGCGCTGCAGGTTCGTGCACCGGGTCGCCCGGCTGGGGTCGAATTCCGGCAGCGTGATGCGCGCCATCTCCTCCTTGGAGATATCGAAGTTCGGGGGCGCCTCGTGGCGGTAGTACATCAGGTGGTCGGCCCGGTCGGGGCCGTACATCACCAGGCGCGCTGGATTAGGCGTGAAAAAATAAAGAGTGTCGTAGTCGCGCCGCGCAGCCTGGCCGAAGTCGGAGACCAGCCGGAAGGCCGCGACCAGGGCGCGCATATCCTGCGGCGAGGCGGTCTTCGGTGAGGTCAGCAGTGCGCCCAGGCCATAGGTGTAGTCGCCGTTGTCGACCACGCCGTCGAAGTACTTGTCGCGGCTGCGACGGGTGCCGTCGGGCTGCATCGGGAAATATTCGTCGGCCAGCTTCGCCACGTCGGCATCGCTGAGATGGTCCATCCGCCGCTGCAGCTCTTCGCCGGCGGCCTTGTGCAGGGTGGACAGGTTGGAGAACTGGCGGTCGACATTGGAGCTGCGCTCCCGGACGTAGTCCGTGAGATAGCCGATCTGACGGTTCGAGAGCTCGCGCTCGAACACAACGAAGGCGCCGAAGGTGCCGAGCACCGTCATGATCAACGACATCAAGCCGACGCTGATCAGGAACCGACGCGAGAGTGACTTCATGGACCGATGAGGACTCCGCTTAACCGGCGGACCTTAGCCATCGAATGTTAGGGTCAGGTTTACGGGGTACGGCGTTCTGCGACTTGGCCGCCACCCCCTCGGACGCGCTCTGTCGGAGGCGGCGCGGGGAGGAAACTACCGGTCGAACTTGGTCGCCAGCACGATCGAGGAATTGGTCCGCTCCACGCCGCGCAGGGCGCCGATCTCGTCGATCAGGCTGTCCATCTCGCCGACGCTGGGGGCCTCGACCGCGGCGATCATGTCGGAGGGGCCGCTCACCGACTGCAGCTTGCGTACCCCCGGCATCCGCTTCAGGGCCGCGGTGACCGCCGCCGCCTGCTTCGGCTCGACTGTCAGCATGATGAAGGCGTGGATCAGCGCCGCCTCCCGCGCCTCCGACAGCTTAACCGCATAGCCGGCGATGACCCCGGTGCGCTCCAGCCGCGTCAGGCGGCTCTGCACCGTGGTGCGCGATAGGCCGAGCGTGCGCGCCAATTCCGCCACCGGGGCCCTGGCGTTGTCCCGCAGGCGCGCCAGAAGGTGATTGTCGAGGTCATCCATCGTCAGATCGCCGAATGCTGCAGTTGATATGTCCAGATATGCCACGAATATCGCCGAGATGCGAATTGATACCGACGGCGATGCGAATCATCTTGGACCCGCACAGGAATGGAGCTGGGTATGCGCAAAGTCGCCGTCGTCGGAGCCGGCAAGATCGGCTCCACCATCGCCAGCCTGCTGAGCGGATCGGGCGGCTATGACGTCCTGTTGATCGATCAGAGCCCGGCAGCGCTGGCCGAGGCCGAAGTTGGCGCGAAAACCGTCGCCATGGCCATCGACGATCCCGTGATCCTGGCCCGGGCGCTGACGGGCGCCTTCGCGGTGATCAGCGCCGCGCCCTATCACCTGACCACCGTAGTGGCTGAGGCCGCAAAGGGCGCGGGCGCCCACTACCTCGACCTGACCGAGGACGTAGCCGCCAGCCGTGTGGTCCGCGACCTGGCCAAGGACGCCAGCACCGCCTTCATCCCGCAATGCGGCCTGGCGCCGGGCTTCATCACCATCGCCGCCTGGGACCTGGCGCAGCACTTCGACGAGCTGCACGACGTGCGCCTGCGGGTGGGCGCCCTGCCGCGCTATCCGTCCAACGCGCTCAACTACAACCTCACCTGGTCCACCGACGGCGTGATCAACGAATATTGCGAGCCTTGCGAGGCCATCGTCGGCGGCAGGCTGCGCGAGGTCCCGGCGCTGGAGGAATGCGAAGAGTTCTCCCTCGACGGCGTGACCTATGAGGCCTTCAACACCTCCGGCGGCCTGGGCACACTCTGCCAGACTCTGGAGGGCAAGGTGCGCAATCTCAACTACCGCACCATCCGCTATCCCGGCCACGCGGCGATCATGAAGGCGCTCTTGAACGACCTCGGCCTGCGCCATCGCCGGCCGCTGCTGAAGGACATCCTGGAAAACGCCGTGCCCGCGACCCTGCAGGACGTGGTCATCGTCTTTGTGACCGTCAGTGGACTGAAGGATGGCCGATTGATGCAGGAGACCTATGTCAACAAGGTCTACGCCCAGCCGGTGCGCGGCAAGATGATGAGCGCCATCCAGATCACCACCGCCGGCGCCGTCTGCGCGGTGCTCGACTTGCTGGCCCAGGGCAAGCTGCCGCAGGCCGGCTTCATCCGCCAGGAGGACATCGCGCTGGCCGATGTCCTGGGCAACCGCTTCGGGCGGTTCTACGCTGATGACGACGCCACCTTCCAGCCGGCCCTGCGCGCCGCCGCCGAGTAGACGAGATGACCCTGCAGACCCCCATCGGCTCGGCCCGCGCCGAGGCCGCCGACGTCCTGACCCGGCTGGGCGTGGCCGAGAGCCTCTGGACCGGCGGCGACCGCCCAGTGCGCTCGCCCGTGACCGGCGAAATCGTCGCCGAAGTGCATGACGCGACGCCTGAGGCCGTGGACGCGGCGATCGAGGCCGCCCACACCGCCTTCCTGGTCTGGCGCGCCACGCCGGCCCCGCGCCGCGGCGAACTGGTCCGCCTGCTGGGCGAGGAACTGCGCGCCGCCAAGGCCGACCTCGCGCGCCTGGTCACTCTGGAAGCCGGCAAGATCATCTCCGAGGCTGCCGGCGAGGTGCAGGAGATGATCGACATCTGCGACTACGCCGTGGGCCTCTCGCGCCAGCTGTTCGGCCTGACGCTGGCCACCGAGCGGCCGCAGCACCGGATGATGGAGACCTGGCATCCGCTGGGCGTGGTCGGCGTGATCAGCGCCTTCAACTTCCCCGTCGCCGTCTGGTCGTGGAACGCCGCGCTCGCCTTCGTCTGCGGCGACGCCGTGGTCTGGAAGCCGTCGGAGAAGACCCCGCTCACCGCACTGGCCGTCCAGGCCCTGTTCGAGCGCGCCGCGGCGAAGTTCGGCCAATCTTCGCCAGAGGGGGCGCCGGCGGGCCTTTCGGCGGTGGTCGTCGGCGGCCGCAAGGTCGGCGAGGCCCTGGTCGACCACCCGAAGGTCCCGCTGGTGTCCGCGACCGGATCGACGGCCATGGGCCGCGCCGTGGCCCCGAGGCTCGCCGCCCGCTTCGCCCGCGCCCTCCTGGAGTTGGGCGGCAACAACGCCGCCATCGTCGCGCCCACCGCCGACCTGGACCTGACCCTGCGCGGCGTCGCCTTCGCGGCCATGGGCACTGCCGGCCAGCGCTGCACGACGCTGCGGCGCCTGTTCGTGCACGACAGCCTCTACGACGCCTTCGTCCCCCGGCTGATGGCGGCCTACGCCTCGGTGCCCGTGGGCGATCCGCGCAAGGCGGGCGTGCTCGTCGGCCCGCTGATCGACGCCGCGGCCCTCGAGGGCCAGCAGCGGGCGCTGGCCGACGCCAAGGCCGCGGGCGGCCAGATCACCGGCGGTGAACGGATCGAGGCCGGCGGGCCCGAGGCCGTCTACGTCCGTCCGGCCCTGGTGGAGATGCCAGCTCAGGCCGACGTCGTGCGCCGCGAGACCTTCGCCCCGATCCTCTATGTGATGCGGTACACGGACATCGCCGAGGCGATCCGCTTGCAGAACGACGTGCCCCAAGGCCTGTCGTCCTCGATCTTCACCAACGATGTGCGCGAAGCCGAGCTCTTCACGTCGGTGAACGGCTCCGACTGCGGCATCGCCAACGTCAACATCGGCCCGTCCGGCGCTGAGATCGGCGGGGCCTTCGGCGGCGAAAAAGAAACCGGCGGCGGCCGCGAAGCCGGCTCCGATTCCTGGAAAGCCTACATGCGCCGCGCCACCAACACTGTGAACTATGGCGCCACGCTTCCGCTGGCGCAGGGCGTCAAGTTCGATGTCTAGGTGAGCGAAGGCCGAACGCGCGTTTGCCTCGGTCACCCGCGCTTGGCACAATCGGGTTTTCAGCGTCCGTATTTTGAAAGCCTGAGACTTTGACGATTTCCACCACGGTCCCTACGCGACCGGCCGCCAATCCGTTCGCTTCCGTCGACGCCCTGGTCGAGGGCCTGGGCAGCGTCGGTTACATCGCCTCACGGCGTATCGCGACCGCGCTCTACATGGCCGTCGACCTGCAGAAACCGATCCTGGTGGAAGGCTCGGCCGGGGTCGGCAAGACGGAGCTCGCGCTCTCCACCGCCCGCCTGCTGGCCCAGCCGCTGATCCGCATGCAGTGCTACGAGGGCCTGGACGAGTCCAAGGCGCTCTATGAGTGGAAGTACGGCAAGCAGCTGCTCTACACCCAGATCCTGAAGGACCGCATGGGCTCGGCGCTGGCCGACGCGCCGGACATGGATTCGGCCATGGACCGCCTGCACGGCATGGGCGACCTGTTCTTCTCCGAGCCCTTCCTTGAGCCGCGCCCCCTGATGCAGGCGCTGCGCCAGGACGACGGCTGCGTCCTGCTGATCGACGAGATCGACAAGTCCGACGAGGCTTTCGAAGCCTTCCTGCTGGAGGTGCTCTCGGCCTACCAGGTCTCGGTGCCCGAACTGGGCGTGATCGTCGCCAAGACCCCGCCGCTGGTGTTCCTCACCTCCAACAACGTGCGCGACCTGGGCGACGCCCTGAAACGCCGCTGTCTGCACCTGCACATCCCCCTGCCCGAGGCGGCGCTGGAGGAGCGGATCGTCGCCACCCGTGTGCCCGGTATCGAGCAGGCCCTGACCAGCCAGCTCGTGGCCTTCGTCCAGTCCCTGCGCACCATCGACCTTCGGAAGGCGCCCTCGATCTCCGAGACCGTCGACTGGGCCAGGGCATTGATCCTGCTGCACGCCAAGGACCTGGACGCCGCCATGGTGCGCGACACCCTGAACGTGATCCTGAAGTTCGAGCAGGACATCGCCGCCGTCGAACCCCAGATCGTCGAGCTCATGGGCCGGCGCTAAGTCCATGCAGCATACGCTCGAAGAGTTCCTGAGGGCGCTCCGGGCCGCCGAT
>NZ_DATAPY010000129.1:0-38026 GCF_036264965.1 Phenylobacterium sp. | reverse complement strand
ACGCACGCCGCTTCGCACGAGGCTCATGAGCACGACGCTCACGGGGATCAGGATCACAAGCCGCCCTTCTTCACCCGCTGGTTCCTGTCGACCAACCACAAGGACATCGGCACGCTCTACATCATCTTCGCCATCATAGCGGGGACGATCGGGGCGGCGCTCTCGGGCCTGATCCGCCTGGAGCTGATGCACCCGGGCGTGCAGATCTTCCGCCCCGGCAGCTTCATCGCGGGCCTCCTGCACATCACCAGCGTCTCGGCCGGCCACCACGCCTACAACGTCGTCGCCACCGCGCACGGCCTGATCATGATTTTCTTCATGGTGATGCCGGCGATGATTGGCGGCTTCGGCAACTGGTTCGTGCCGATCATGATCGGCGCGCCCGACATGGCGTTCCCGCGCATGAACAACATGTCGTTCTGGCTGCTGGTCTCCTCGTTCGCGCTGCTGGTGCTGTCGATGTTCGTCGACGGCGGCCCGGGCTACGGCGCCGGCACCGGCTGGACGATCTACGCGCCGCTCTCGACCACCGGCCACACCGGCCCGGCGATGGACTTCGCCATCCTGTCCATCCACCTGGCCGGGGCTTCGTCGATCCTCGGCGCGATCAACTTCATCACCACCATCTTCAACATGCGCGCGCCGGGCATGACGCTGCACAAGATGCCGCTGTTCGTATGGTCGATCCTGGTGACGACGTGGCTCTTGCTGCTGGCGCTGCGGTGCTGGCCGGCGCCATCACCATGCTGCTCACCGACCGCAACTTCGGGACCCACTTCTTCGACGTCCAGAATGGCGGCGACCCGCTGATGTTCCAGCACCTGTTCTGGTTCTTCGGCCACCCCGAGGTCTACATCCTGATCCTGCCGGGCTTCGGCATGATCAGCCACATCGTCTCGACCTTCTCGAAGAAGCCGGTCTTCGGCTACCTCGCCATGGCCTACGCCATGGTGGCCATCGGCTTCATCGGCTTCCTGGTGTGGGCGCACCACATGTTCACCACGGGCATGAACGTGAACCTGACGGCCTACTTCGTGGCCGCCACCATGGTCATCGCCGTGCCCACGGGCGTGAAGGTGTTCAGCTGGATCGCGACGATGTGGGGCGGGTCGATCGACTTCAAGACGCCCATGCTGTGGGCGATCGGCTTCATCTTCCTGTTCACCCTGGGCGGCGTCACCGGCGTCGTCCTGGCCAACGCCGGCGTCGACTACCAATTCCAGGACACCTACTACGTGGTGGCCCACTTCCACTACGTGCTGAGCCTGGGCGCCGTGTTCGCGATCTTCGCCGGCTTCTACTATTGGTTCGAGAAGATGTGGGGCGTGAAGTACCGCGAGTGGCTGGGCGCGCTGCACTTCTGGATCACCTTCGTCGGCGTGAACGTGATCTTCTTCCCGCAGCACTTCCTGGGCCTGCAGGGCATGCCGCGCCGCTACGTGGACTATCCGGACGGCTTCGCCTTCTGGAACAAGGTGTCCTCGATCGGCTACGCGATCACCCTGGTGGGCGTGGGCGTCTTCTTAGTGGTCCTGATCGACGCCATGGTCTTCCGCCGCAAGGCCGAGGCCAACCCCTGGGGCGAAGGCGCCACGACGCTGGAATGGACGCTGCCCTCGCCGCCGCCGTTCCACCAGTTCAACGAACTGCCGGTGGTTACCGCCGACAGTCATTAGGGCAGTCTTCGCCAAGACAAGGCCCCGAGGGGCGCGGATCCTAGGGTTCGCGCCCCTCGATCATTTTGAGAGTATGATCCGATGGCCATGTCTGAGGCCCTCTCCACCGCCGCAGAGTCGCCCGTTCGGGCGCCCGCCCGCTGGCAGGATTTCCTGCAGCTGCTGAAGCCGCGCGTGATGTCGCTGGTGGTGTTCACCGGCCTGACTGGTCTGGTCTGCGCGGGGACGCCGGTGCACCCGTTCCTGGCCGGCGTCGCCATCCTCTGCATCGCGGTCGGGGCCGGCGCCTCGGGCGCGCTCAACATGTGGTACGACGCCGACATCGACGCCAAGATGCGCCGCACCCGCGGCCGGCCGGTGCCGGCGGGCCGCGTTCAGGGCGCCGACGCCCTGGCGCTGGGCGTGGTGCTGTCGATGTTCTCGGTCATGCTGATGGGCATGGCGCTGAACTGGCTGGCGGCCGGCCTGCTGGCTTTCACCATCCTCTTCTACGCGGTGGTCTACACCATGTGGCTGAAGCGCTGGACGGCGCAGAACATCGTCATCGGCGGCCTGGCTGGCGCCCTGCCGCCGGTGATCGGCTGGGCCGCGGCGACCGGGACGGTTCCGCTGAACGCCTGGATCCTCTGCGCTATCATCTTCATGTGGACCCCGCCGCATTTCTGGGCGCTCAGCCTCTACACCAGCGAGGACTACAAGAAAGCGGGCGTGCCGATGATGCCCCTGGTGGCCGGCGCGCCGTCGACCCGCAAACAGATCCTGATCTACAGCCTGCTCTTCACGCCCCTCTGCCTGACGCCGGTGCTGACCGGCCTGGGCGGGCCCATCTACCTGGCGGTGGCGGCCCTCGGCGGCCTGGTCTTCCTGCTGCTGGCCGTGCGCCTGTTCCGCAGCCGCGCCGGTGACGCCCAGGCGCAACGCAAGGACGACGGCCTCTATGACGTCAAGGCCGGCGCCAAGGATGCCCGCAACCTGTTCGCCTTCTCGATCCTCTACCTGACCCTGCTCTTCGCCACCCTGCTGGGCGAGCACCTGATGCGCGTCACACCCCTGGACCTGTTGTCATGAGCGATCCCGCCGGCGAGAACGACGCCAACGCCCGCGCCCGCCGCGGCCGCAATATCGCGCTCGCGCTCGGCCTGGCGATCTTCGTGATCCTGGTCTTCGTCGTCACCATCGTGAAGCTGGGCGCCAGTGTCGCAAACCGGCCCTTCTGATCCGGCGCCGGCCCGCCGCCGGATAAGCCGCAACGGCCGCGTCGCGGCGATCTGCGGCGTGGTCTTCGTGGCCATGGTCGGCGCGGCCTATGCGGCGATCCCCTTCTACCGCGCCTTCTGCCAGGCCACTGGCTACGGCGGCACGATCCGCAAGGCCGAGACCGCGCCCGGCCAGGTGCTGGACCAGACGCTCGAGATCCATTTCGACACCAACGTCCGCGGCCTGCCCTGGGACTTCGCCTCCGAGCAGAGCTCGCAGACGGTCAAGATCGGCGAGACCAAGGTCGCGGTCTTCAAGGTCACCAACCACGCCGACCATCCGGTGACCGCGCGCGCGGTGTTCAACGTCGCCCCCGACCAGGCCGGCGTCTATTTCCGCAAGCTCTCCTGCTTCTGCTTCTCCGACCAGACGGTCGCCGCCGGCGCCACGGTGGAGATGCCGGTGCTCTATTTCGTCGACCCGAAATACGCCCAGGACTTCGAGACCAAGGGCGGCAAGACCATCACGCTCTCCTACACCTTCTTCCCCGCCACCGACGTGAAGCCGCCGAAGGCCCAGGCGGCGGACTGAAGCGCTTCGCCAAGACCGCCTTTCCCCTTGGCGGAGGCGGCGCGGCAGGGCTATAGCGTGACGCGAGCCGGTCTATCCGCGCAGGGTTGAGTCTGCGCGCATCGGGCCGTGGAATTTGTGAGGGACTAGGACCACCGATGGCCGCAGGCGTGAAGCACGACTACCACCTGGTCAACCCGAGCCCGTGGCCGCTGGTCGGCTCGATCTCGGCGGTGGCGATGGCCATGGGCGGCGTCGCCTGGATGAAGGGCCTGTTCGGCCTGCCGGCGCACACCTCCTGGCTGTTCTTCCTGGGTCTCGCCGGCGTGCTCTTCACGATGATCGTCTGGTGGCGCGATGTGACCATCGAGGCCAACGAGGGCGATCACACCCCGGTCGTCTCCATCGGCCTGCGCTACGGCATGATCCTGTTCATCGCGTCCGAAGTGATGTTCTTCGTCGCCTGGTTCTGGATCTTCTTCGAGATGGCGCTGTTCCATCACGTGCGCGCCGCGTCCTCCATCGACGACGTCCGCGCCGCCTGGGCCACCTGGCCGCCGAAGGGCATCGAGACGGTGCCGGCGTTCCAGCTGCCGCTGGTCAATACGCTGACCCTGCTGCTCTCGGGCACCACGGTCACCTGGGCGCACCACGCGCTACAGACCGGCGACCGCAAGGGCGCCAAGATCGGCCTCGTCCTGACCATCATCCTGGGCGTGCTGTTCACCTCGATCCAGGCGTTCGAGTACAACCACATCCTCGAGCACAAGTACTTCTTCGGCGGCGAGGGCCAGGCCAACTCGGGCCTCTATGGTTCGTCCTTCTTCATGGCCACGGGCTTCCACGGCTTCCACGTGCTGATCGGGACGATCTTCCTGACGGTCTGCCTGGGGCGCTTGCTGGCGGGCGGCTTCACGCCGCAGAAGCACTTCGGCTTCGAGGCGGCCGCCTGGTACTGGCACTTCGTCGACGTGGTGTGGCTGTTCCTGTTTGCCTTCATCTACGTGATCTTCGGAGCGCACGGCGGCTCGCCTGGATGAGCAAGCCTGACCCTCTGCTGTCGGGCGCAGCCGGGCGCTGCCCCAACTGCGGAGAGGGCCACCTGTTCGAAGGCTTCCTGAAGGTGTCGCCGCTGTGTGAGGCTTGCGGCTTCGACCTCGCCGCGGCCGATAGCGGCGACGGGCCCGCCGTCTTCGTGATCCTGATTGCGGGCCTGATCGTGGCCTTCGGCGCGCTCTTCACGATGGTGGCGTTCCGCACGCCCGTCTGGCTCACCCTGCTGATCTGGCTGCCGATGACCCTGGTCATCGTGCTGGTGCTGTTGCGCCCCATGAAGGGGCTGATGCTGGCGGCGCAGTTCAAGAACAAGGCGTCGCAATCGCGCCATGGCTAGCTCTTGGGAGCCTCAGGTCGAGGCCGGCCCGAGCAAGCCCGAACCCAAGGGCTTTCCCGTCGGTCTGACCATCGCCACGATGATTGCGTTCGCGATCCTCATCGGGCTGGGCGTCTGGCAACTGCAGCGCCTGAAGTGGAAAGAAGCCTTGCTGGCCGGCATCGCCCGCGCTGAGGCCGCGCAGCCCAAGCCCCTGGAGCCGGTGCTCGACGCCCTGGCGTTCGGCCACGACGAAGAGTTCGTCCGCGTGAAGGTGACCTGCCCGGGCCTGGCGCGGGCGCCGGCGCTGGAGCTCTACAGCCTGCGCGAGGGTCAGATCGGCGCGCGGCTGATCTCCGCATGCCCGGTGGTGAGCGGCGCCTACCGCTCGATCCTGGTCGACCGCGGCTTCATCCCCGACACGGTCACGGCCCGACCGCTCCCCGACACCACCAACCTCGATCCGATCGAGGTCACCGGCGTCCTGCGTCCCGGCGAGCGCGGCAACTTCACCACTCCGCCGGCCACGCCCAGCAAATGGTACCTGCACGACGCCAGGAAGATGGCCGCGGCTCTGCACGCCGACCAGCCGGTCGCGCCGCTGTTCCTGATGGCCGAGACCTCGACCAACCCCGACTTCAAGGGCCTGATCCCGGCGCCCTTCCCGGTGGACATCCCCAACCGCCACCTGGAGTACGCGCTCACCTGGTTCGGCCTTGCAGGCGCCCTGGCAGGCGTCTATGGCGCGGCGGTCTTCAAGCGAATGAGAGGCTGATGCGCTACGTCTCCACCCGGGGGCAGGCCCCGCACGTGGGCTTTGTCGACGCCGTTCTGGGCGGGCTCGCGCCGGACGGCGGCCTCTATGTGCCGCAGACCTGGCCGACGTTCAGCGCTGCCGAGATCGCCGGCTTCGCCGGCAAGCCCTATGCCGAGGTCGCCGCCAAGGTGCTCGGCGCCTTCGCCGACGGCGAAATCGCCGCTGCCGACCTGCGCGAGATGTGCCAGGAGGCCTATTCGACCTTCACGCATTCGGCGGTCGTGCCCCTGGTGCAGCTGGCCCCGGAGGTCTTCCTGGCCGAGCTGTTCCACGGGCCGAGCCTGGCGTTCAAAGACGTGGCGATGCAGATCCTCGCCCGGCTCTACGACCATTTGCTGGGCGGCCAGGGACGAACCCAGACGATTCTCTGCGCCACCTCCGGCGACACCGGCGGCGCGGCGGTCGAGGCCTTCCGCGGACGCAAGAACGTCAAGGTCGTCGCCCTCTTCCCGGAGGGCCGGATCAGCGAAGTGCAGCGCCGCTTCATGACCACGGCCACCGAACCCAACGTCGCCTGCGTGGCGGTGAAGGGCTCCTTCGACGACTGCCAGGCCATCGTGAAGGCCGCCTTCCAGGACCAGGCGCTGCGCCAGGCCGTGGACCTCTCCGGCGTCAACTCGATCAACTTCGCCCGCATCGCCGCCCAGGCGGTCTACTATTTCACCACGGCCGCCTCGCTGGGCGCGCCGGGCCGCCGCGTCTCCTTCGCCGTGCCCTCGGGCAATTTCGGCGACGCCTTCGCGGGCTACGTGGCCTTCCGCATGGGCCTGCCGGTGGACCGGATCCTGGTCGCCACCAACGCCAACGACATCCTGGCCCAGACCTTCGAGACCGGCCGCTACGCGCGCGGTAAGGTCCATCCGACCATGTCGCCGGCCATGGATATCCAATCGGCGTCCAACTTCGAGCGGCTCTATTTCGAGGGCGTGGACCGCGAGGCGACCGACACCGCCCGCGCCTTCACCGCCTTCGCCGAGACCGGGGCCATCGATCTGCCGCCGAAGGCTTACGCCGCCATGCGGGAGCTGTTCCGCGGCGCCAGCGCCAGCGAGGACGACACCGCCCGCGCCATGGTCTCGACCCTCAACGAGACCGGCCAGTTGGTCGATCCGCACACCGCCGTGGCGCTCTCGGCGCTCAGCCGCGCCAAGGGGCTGAAAGGTCCCGTGGTGGTCATGTCCACAGCGCACCCCGCCAAGTTCCCCGAAGCCGTGGCTAAGGCCTGCGGCGTCACGCCGGCCCTGCCGCGCGGCGGCGCCGATCTCGCGGGCCGGCCCGAGCGCTTCGACCGCCTGCCGGCGGAGGCCGACACCATCAAGGCCTACGTCCGCGCGTTCTCGGAAGGGTAGGGACATCGGCAAGCTTCCAAGGTTCAGCCTCCAAAGCCCTCTCCCCCTCGCGGGGAGAGGGTTGGGAGTGGGGGTGTCGGCGCCGAGTTTGAGGGGCCTGGGCGCCAGTCTCACAGCTTGCACCTCCGCCCCTGACCCCTCCCCGCAAGGGGGAGGGGAATGACGCCAAAAGTCCACATTCTAAGCAACGGCGTCCGCGTGGTCTGCGACCCGATGCCGGGCCTGCAGACGGTGGCGCTGTCGGTGGTCGCCGGCCGCGGCGCGCGGGCCGAGGATGAGACCCGCTCCGGCTGGTCGCACCTGCTGGAACACATGGTGTTCAAGGGCGCCGGCGGCCGTTCGGCCCGCGAGATCGTCGAGGTGATCGAGGCCCAGGGCGGCAACATCAACGCCGCCACCGGCTATGAGCGCACCAGTTTCCAGGTCCGCGCTCTGGCCGGCGGCCTCGACCTGGGCTCGCAGGTCCTGGCCGATCTGGTCCAGCGTCCGGCCATGGACGAGGCCGACCTCGCCCGCGAGAAGCAGGTGGTCGGCCAGGAGATCGCCGAGGCGGCCGACGCCCCCGACGACCTGGTCTTCGAACTGGCCCAGACTGCGGCCTTCGACGGTCAGCCGCTCGGCCGCCCGATCCTGGGCACTGTGCAGTCCATCGGGACCACGACGCCGCAGACGCTCGGCGCCTGGCGCAGCCACCTCTATTCGCCCAAGACCCTGGTGGTCAGCGCCGCCGGCGCGGTGGACGAGGACGACCTGCTACGGCTCGCCGAGCGCGACTTCGGCCATACGGCGGACGACGCCGTCTCGCCGCCGTCGCTGGCGCCCGCCGCCTTCACCGGCGGCCAGCGGGCGGTGGCCAAGCCGCTGGAACAGGCCAACCTCGTCCTCCTGCTGCCCGCCGTCAGCGTCGCCGACGAGGCCTATTTCGCGCTGCGCCTGCTGGCCGAGATCCTCGGCGGCGGCATGGCCTCGCGGCTGTTCCAGGAGGCGCGCGAGAACCGCGGCCTGGCCTATGCGATCGACGCCTATTCCGAGACCTACGCCGACGCGGGCATCCTAGGTGTCTTCGCCGGCTGCGCGGCGAAGGACGCCGCCGAACTGGCCCGCGTCGCCGCCGGCGAGATCGCCGGCATGCTGAAGCCGGTTCCCGACGCCGAGCTCGCCCGCGCCAAAGCCCAGCTGAAGGGCGCTATGTTCATGGGCCGCGAAGGCGCGCTGGCCCGCGCCGAACAGGCCGCCGGTCAGGTCCTGCTGTTCGGCCGCGCCCTCGACCCCGCCGAGATCGCCGCCGAGGTGGACGCCGTGACGCCCGCCGACCTGGTGAAGCTCACCGAACGCATCCTCACGCCCCGGAAGGCCGCGGTCGCCGTCCTGGGCCCCAAGGCCTCGCTGAAGGCCGCACCGGCGTTCGAACAGGCGCTGTTCGGGTAATCCTCCGTACCGCTCATCCCGGCGAAAGCCGGGATCCATGCCGAGCAGAATGATGTTCCGCGGGGATCGCCCAAACTCAGCTTGGGTCCCGGCGTTCGCCGGGACAGTCGGGAGTAGGGTGGACGGCTAGCTTTGCGGCCCGATCACCCGGCCAAGCGCTTCGAGGTAGGCGGCGAACGCTTTGCGGCCGACGGGCGTGATCCGTACCTGGGTGCGGGGCTTGCGGCCCAGGTAGCCCTTCTCGATGGTCACATAGGCCGCGTCCTCCAGCTTGCGGAGCTGGACCGACAGGTTGCCCTGGGTCACGTCGAGCAGGGCCTTCAGCTCGTTGAAATCGGCGACCTCGGCATTGGCAAGATAGGCCATGACGCCCAGGCGAAGACGCCCGTGGATGACGTCGTCGATCTTGCCGATGTCGTAGCTGGGTTGGGCCAAGTCAGGCGTCCCGGCCGGCCTGGCGCATGAGATAGAGGCCGGGGATCAGCATGAAGCAGACGACGCCGACCGTCGCGGCGGCGACGTAGCCCACCATGTTGTCGATGAAGACCGCCATGGCCACGCCGACGCCGAACCAGCCCACCGCGACGAGGCCCAGCCAACCCCGGCGCCGCAGCATGAAGGCCACCATCCAGGCCAGCCCTTGCAGGATCATCACCACGCAAGGGTAGATCAGCCACAGGGTCAGGCTGTGCAGCCGAAGCGCCACCGAGCCAATGGTGAGGCAGAGTGCGAGGTTGGTCATGCCGACCGCCGCGAACACCGCGCCCACGGCCCGCGACGTCAATCCACTGCGCTGAGGGCCGTCACGGCGGATGACCCAAATGAGGATCGCGAGGAACACCACCGACGGCCCCCAGCCGATAAGCTGGGCGCCGAGGCCATCGTTCGGCGTGATCCCTGCGAACTGGCCGATATGCAGCAGCATCTGGACCGAGTAGCAGGCCCCGGCCGCGGCATAGAGCTTGCCGAACTGCCTCTGCCAGTGGTCCTCGGGCGCGACGAGGGCGCGGATGAAGGCGAGGTCGTCGCGGGCGTCATCAACGTTCATTCGGCGGGCTCCGGTTGGGCCAGGCGCGGCGCGGACTTCACCGATCCTTTTTTGGTCTTGGGGACAGCGCGCCGCCCGTTCAGGATGGCGCCGATGAAGGTCCGGCGCACCATCAGCTGGTAGCTGGCGAACATCAGCGGGAGGGCGACGCCCAGCACGATCAGGATCTTCACCTCCGCCGGCAGGTTCAGCTTGGCCACCATCGCCTGCAGGACCATCACGATCGGCAGGTGGATCAGGTAGAGCCAATAGGACGAGTCGGCGATGTAGCGTCGCACCGGGCTCTCGTTGGACAGATGCTTCAGCGCCAGGCCGATGACCGCCAGGGTCCAGTTCCAGGTCGCCAGGCTGTAGACGGCCGAATAGAGCAGCCGCTGGGGCCCGATCGGCGAGGGCGCCACGTGCGGGATGGCGCCGACCATCCGCAGGCAATCGGCGGTCAGGGCGATCGCCAGCACCAGGTGGAACGGCCAGCGGCGCGCCCAGATGTTCATCAGTCCGCTCTGGCGATGCAACAGCCAGCCGAACCCGAAGGCGGTGAAATAGGCGACCAGGGCCGGGATGTTGGGCAGCAGCGAGCTGTCCGGCGTCTGGATGCCGAACCACTCCAGGCCGAACCCCGTGAAGGCCATGGCCAGCGCGCCGGGGAGGGCCAGCGCCGCCGGCGCAAAGCGGCTCTCGACGATGGTCGCCAGGATGGCGTCGGCTTTTGCCCGGAAGCGGCCGTGGGTGTCGAGGCGCAGCACCAGGGCGCGCAGTCCCAGCGTGGCCGCGTAGAGCCACAGCAGCAGATAGAGGAACCACAGGTGGGTCAGCGGGAACGCCAGTGGCGACGGACGAGGACCATGGGCTACGGCGGCGGCGTGTTCCGCGGCCGTCGGCATGTGGCCTGACGAAACATAGGCCCCATAGATGGTGGCGCCGACGATGGCCGCGAACAGGATCGGCCAGCCGACCACCAGCGGCAGGGCGATGCGCTTGGCGCGGTCCTTCACGAAGGCCTTCACGCCGCGCTTTTCGACGACTATGTGGCCGAAGAAGCCAGCGATCAGGAAGAAGGTCGTCATCCGGAACATGTGGCTGACGAAGAACAGGCCCGACAGGAACAGGCTCTGGTGCGTGTCGCGCACCACCCAGATTTGCGGTCCCGGCAGGAACGACATGGTGGCGTGGTAGACGATGCCCAGCATGAGAGCGTAGCCCCTTACCGCGTCGAGCCCATGCAGACGGTCATTTCCGTTGGCGGCGCCCATCGCACCCTCCCTTCATCACCCGCGCACGGCCCCAGGCCGCGGCGTCGGCAGCGTCATAGATCAACTAGTCTATGATGTAAACTTGTCTACCAGAACCCTCACTGCCCCATGAAGGGGAGGAACCCCTGACTTGCAGCGCGGGCGCAATCGCGCGACCTTCGCCGCCCATGGCCCTGTTGGACTGGATCGCGCCGGAGAGCGGACTTCGCGTCGACGGCGAGGGGATCAGCCTGCGGCCGCCGCGTTCCGCCGACTACGCCGAGTGGCGGGAGCTCCGGGCCGTCAGCCGCGCGTTCCTGCAGCCCTGGGAGCCCACCTGGCCGGCCGACGATCTGGGCCGCGCGGCCTATCGCCGACGGCTGATCGCCTACGCCCGCGACCGTGAAGCCGGCGCCTCCTATCCGTTCTTCGTGTTCCGCCACCAGGATGGGGCGCTGACCGGCGGCATCACGCTCTCCAACGTCCGCCGGGGCGTCGCCCAGATGGGGTCGGTGGGCTACTGGTGCGGCAAGCCCTTCGCCCGCCACGGCCACACGCTCGCCGCCGTCCGGGCGCTCAGCGATTTCGCCTTCCGCAGCCTGGGGCTCCATCGCCTGGAGGCCGCCTGCATCCCCGAAAACGCGGCCTCGCGCCACCTGCTCGCCCGCGCCGGGTTCGAGGAGGAGGGATTCGCCAAGGCTTATCTCAAAATTAACGGCGTCTGGCGTGATCATGTCCTGTTCGGATTGATCTCGCCCCTGAAGCGGCCAGAGGGTCCGGACGAGGGCGTTTCGGTCTGAATCCGGCCACCCGAAACGGCGGTCTTGAGAGCCTTTCGGAAACCATAAGGCTCTAAACTCTGGGTCAAGGCCCGCCACCCGGCGGCCTCAAGTTAACGGGGCGATTCTTCCTTTGGCGATGCCAAGCGATCGTTGGATGTGGGACGCCACCTCGACGCTGGAAGCGTTGGGCGCGGCCGACGTCGCCCTTTGGGTCTGGGAGCCTGAGAAGGACCGCATCCGCCTGACCGGCGCGACGCGGGCGCTCGGCCTCGGTCCGCTGGCCCCAGACTGCTCCTCCGCCGCTCTCCGCGCGCTCACCTTGCCGCAGGACCGCGCCTTCGCCGAAGATATCCTGCGCGTCCAAGAGCCCGGCGTCGAAGTCGCCGTGCGTCTGCGCATGCGCGGCGCGGGCATCTCCATCTGGCGCGGCGTCTGGCTGGAGGAGGGCGTGCGCGCCGCCGGCGTCGTCGCCCCGGAGACCCGCTTCGCCGCCTCCGACCAGGACCTGCTGACCGGCCTGCTCGACCGGCGCAGCTTCATCATCCGCGCGCGCGAGCAACTGGCGGTCCCCGGCCACTATGAAGTCATCGTCGCCGACCTCGATCGCCTGCGCCGCCTGAACGAGGCGCTGGGCCATGAACGCGCCGACCTGGTGCTGGCCGCCCTGGGCTCGCGGCTGGCCGCGGCCTTCCCGTCGGAAGCAATCGTGGCCCGCATCGGCGAGGATGAGTTCGCCGCCATGGCCCCCGTCGGCGCCTCGCCCGGCGCCGAAGTCCTCCGCCGCGCCCTCGAGCAACCCCTGCGGGTCGCCGGCTTCGATATCCATCCGACGCTCTCCATCGGCGCGGTGGACGCCCACGGCGGCGCCGACGCGCCGGAGGCCGCCGAGCTGCTGCGCCGCGCCGAACTGGCCGTGGAAGCCGCCAAGAGCCACGGCCGCGGCGGCGCGGCCGCCTACGGCCGCGGCCTGGAAAGCGATGGCCTCTCGCGCCTGGCCCTGGAGGGCGACCTCAAGGGCGCGCTGGGCCGCGGCGAGTTGACGCCCTTCTACCAACCGATCGTGCGCCTCTCGACCGGCGCGCTCTCCGGCTTCGAGGCCCTGGTCCGCTGGCGCCACCCGCGCCGCGGCCTCCTGATGCCCGACACCTTCCTGCCGCTCTGCGACGAGATGGGCCTGATGGAAGAGTTGGGCGCCATGATGATGCGCGAGGCCGCCAAACAGCTCGCCGCCTGGCGCCAGAAGCACAAGGCCGCCGGCGAACTGACCGTCGCGGTGAACCTGTCGACGCACGAGATCGACCGCCCGGACCTGGTCTCCGACGTGGCCGCCATCCGCCGCGAGACCGGCCTGCCGCCGGGCGCGCTCAAGCTGGAAGTCACCGAGGGCGACGTCATGCGCGACCCGGAGCGCGCAGCGGTGATCCTCGCCGAACTGCGCGCCGCCGGCGCGGCGCTGGCGCTCGACGACTTCGGCACCGGCTTCTCGTCGCTCAGCTACCTGACGCGCCTGCCCTTCGACACCCTGAAGATCGACCGCTACTTCGTGCGCACCATGGCCACCAACGAGGGCTCTCTGAAGATTGTCTCCTCAGTGGTGAAGCTGGGCCAGGACCTCAACCTGGAAGTCGTCGCCGAGGGCGTTGAAAACGCCGGCATGGCCCGCCAGCTGCTGTCGCTCGGCTGCGACTACGGCCAAGGCTTCGGCTATGCACCGGCCCTGTCGCCCCAGGAAGCCGAGGTCTACCTCAACGAAAGCTATGTCGACGGCGCGGCCCCGGTGAAGGCCAAGGGCTCGCGCGGCTAGCTCTATCTCCGCTCATCCCGGCGAAGGCCGGGACCCAGATCGCGAAGCGCCGATGTGGGTTGGAAATGCGCTGAGCTATACGAGCCCGCCTCTGAATCATTCCATCTGGGTCCCGGCCTTCGCCGGGATGAGCGGGTGGGCTCTCGGGGCTAAGCCCGTCCGGCCGCCGAACTCAACCGCTCCGGATCGACGCCCAGCTTGCCCAGCGCGCGGGTCCATTTGCCCCCGAAATCGTGGCCGAAGATCAGCTCGTCGTCGGCGTCGCAGGTCAGCCAGACGTTGGCCTTGATCTCGTCCTCCAGCTGACCCGCGCCCCAGCCGGCGTAGCCCAGCGCCAGGAGGCTCTTCGACGGCGCGCCATTGTGGCTGGCCATGGCCTCCAGCACCTCGCGGGTGGCGGTCAGCGCCACGCCCGGCCCGACGTCCAGGCTCGCTTCGCCCTCGTAGTCGGTGGAATGCAGCACAAAGCCGCGCTCGCGCTCCACCGGCCCGCCCATCAGCACCAGGTCCGGCGGCAGCTGGATCGTCCCCTTGATGTCGAGCTTGTCGAGCAGATCCGGCACCGTCAGCCCCTCGACGGGATTGTTCACCGCCAGGCCCATGGCGTGCTCTTCGTCGTGCGCGCAGATCAGGATCAGGGCGCGTTCGAACCGCGGGTCGGAGATCCCCGGCATGGCGATCAGCAGCTGGCCTGAGAAGAAGCCGTCTTCCATGGCCCCGACATTTCACCGCGGATGGGCCGCTTTCAAGGCCTGATCACCAGCCTGCGCTTGCCCTGCGCCGAGATGACGCTATCTGCCTAGGGCAACATCAGGAGGACGGACCCATGACCATCAAAGTCGGCGACAAGCTGCCCAGCGTGACCCTCACCCAGGCGACCGCCGAGGGTCCCAAGCCCGTCACCACGGACGAATTCTTCGCCGGCAAGAAGGTGGCGCTGTTCGCCCTGCCGGGCGCTTTCACGCCGACCTGCTCGGCCAAGCACCTGCCGGGCTTCAAGCAGCTAGGCGCCCAGATCAAGGCCAAGGGCGTCGACGTGATCGCCTGCCTGTCGGTCAACGACGCCTTCGTGATGCGCGCCTGGGCCGAGGATCAGGCGGTGGGCGACGACATCGTCATGCTGGCCGACGGCGGCGCGGCCTTCACCGACGCGGTGGGCCTCGCCTTCGACGCCTCGCGTTTCGGCATGGGCAAGCGCTCGCAACGCTATTCCATGATCGTCGACAACGGCGTCGTGAAAGAGCTGAACATCGAAGAGGGCGGCGAGTTCAAGGTCTCGGCCGCCGACTACCTGCTGGCTCAGCTCTAGCGTCCAAAATAGCCGTCATGGCCGGTACAAGCCCGGCCATGACGAGCTTGTAGGGCCCTTACTGTTTCGGCGTGCTCATGGCGCCGGTCGACATCGAGCCGGTGGCCATGGCGCCGGTCTTGGCCATAGCGGCCTTCTTCATCGGCTTCTTCTTCATCGGCTTCTTCATGTCGTCCGACTTCATGGCATCGGTCTTCATGGCGTCGGTCTTCATGGGCGAGGCCGCCATGGCGCCGGTGGACATCGAGCCCGTGGCGGGCTTGTCCTGGGCCATCGCCGAACCGGCGACGGCGGCGGCCAGGGTGGCGGCCGTGAGGGCGACGAAGGTGTTGCGCAGGGTCATTTCGGGTCTTCCTTCAGGTTGGAACCGGGCAAGCCGGCAGGGTCTCCTCCGCGGGGCCGCGGAGAATGGGGTCGTTCAGCGATGAGGGGTGGCTCAGCCCTTGGCGGCGGCCAGGATCGGGCCTCCTGGACCAGCCTGCAGCAGGATGGCGGTGTTCAGGCCCGCGGGCGCCACCGGGACAGCGAAGCTCTTGGCCCCGCCGTTCCAGTCGCCGAGGCGGGTCAGTTCGCGCACCACGTTCTTGTGCGGCAGGGTCTTGCCGGTGTTCTCGCCGCGCTTGACCGGCACCTGCACGATGTTGGGGTCATAGCGCACCAGCCAGACCTGGGCCGGGCGAGCGGGTGCGGCGCCGGCGATAGCCGCGGCGCCTGCGGTCAGGCTCACGGCCGGGCCGCCGGCGGGCAGGGGCGCGCGGCGCAGGGCGGCGTCGATGTCGCCGACGCTGCCGCCGATGGTGTCGAGCCGGCCGTTCACGACCACCTGCGGCGTGGCGACCTGCGCGTGGCGCAGGCCGTGCGCGTAGTCCCATTGGCGGTCGGTGAACTTCTTCTGGGCGAAGGTGTCCTTCCAACCGAGGTCGTCCCAGTAGGTGACGCCGAAGCTGAGCGCCAGGATCTCCGGCCGCGCAGAGATCGCCGCCACCGCCGCATTGGCCGGCGGGCACGAGGAGCAACCCTGGCTGGTGTAGAGTTCGACGACCTGCACCGGCGCGGCAGGCTGGGCGGACGCCGCACCGCCGCCGGCGAGGGCCGCGGCGGTCATCAGGCTGGCGATCAGGCTTTTCATGGTCATCTCCGGCAAGGCTCGATCATTGGTTCGCAACGGCGCGCGGTTCGGTTACCAAGCCAGGGCCTGTAACCTTTCGCCGGCAAGCGCGAAGTCCCTAAAAGGCGGCGTTGGACGAGATCGAACCCAGATTGAGAGGCTTGATGCTCGCCGGCCTCGCCGGGGAGGCCGGGCCCTATCGCCGGCTGCTGGATGAGCTCAGCGGGCTGCTCCGCGCCTATTATGGCCGCCGCTGCCCGCCGGGCCTGGACGCCGAGGACCTGGTGCAGGAGACGCTGATCGCCGTGCATACGCGCCGCGCCACCTATGACGCCGGCCAGCCCTTCACCGCCTGGGCCTATGCGATCGCACGCTACAAGCTGATCGACGCGCTGCGCCGCGGCCGCGCCCACCTGCGCGCGCCGGCCGAGGAGGCCGACGCCCTGTTCACCCCGCCCGGCGCCTCCGGCGGCGCCGAGGCCGCCATGGCCGCCCGCGATCTGGACCGCGTCATGGCCGACCTGCCGGCGCGCACCCGCGAGCTGATCCGCGAGACCAAGATCGAGGGCCTCTCCACCCGCGAAGCCGCCGAGAAGCACGGCATGACGGAATCGGCGGTGAAGGTCGCGATCCACCGGGGCCTGAAGGCGCTCGGCGGCAAGTACGCGGGCCCCGGCGGCGAGGAGGGGCCAGATGAAGACTGACGACCTGATCGCCAGCCTCTCGGCCGACCTGCCCAAGGTCGCGCCCGGCGCCGCCGCGCGGCGCGTGGCGCTGGGCCTGGGGCTTGGCGCGCTGGGCTCGACGGCGGTGATGCTCGCCTGGCTCGGGCCCCGGCCGGATATCGCCGAAGCCGTACTCACGCCGATGTTCTGGATGAAGTTCGGCTATGCGGCGATCACCGGCCTGATCCTGGCGGCGCTGTTGACGCGGCTGGCGAAGCCGGCGGTGCGGCCCGGCGCGCTCGTCGCCGTCGCGGCGGTTCCCTTCGTGGTCGTCGCGGCCATGGCCCTGATGCGCTACGCCCAGGCGCCGCCGGAGGCTCATCGGGCGATGCTGATGGGCCACTCCTCAATGGTCTGTCCCTGGCGGATCGTGGCCATCGGCCTGCCGTTGCTGGCCGGCGCGGTCTGGGCGGTGCGGGGCCTGGCGCCCACCCGCCTGCGGGCGGCGGGCCTGGTCGCCGGCGGATGCGCCGGCGCGCTCGGTGCGGCGGTCTACGCCATCGCGTGCAACGAGACCTCGGCCCCGTTCCTGGCCATCTGGTACACGCTGGGCATGGCCCTGGCGGCCGGCCTGGGCGCCGTGGCGGGATCGCGGCTACTGCGCTGGCGCTAACGCCGGACGGCTATTTCTTTCCCCGGCGCTCCTGTTGCGCCAGCTCGATCTGGCTGACCGTCTGGGGCAGCTCGTCCAGGGTCAGCTTCCCGTCGTGGCGCTTGTCCAACAGGTTGAAGCGCCGGTCGGCGGCGGCCATGAACTCGGCCTTGGAGACCAGGCCGTCCAGGTTGGTGTCGGCGGCGCGGACCGGCTCGGCCTCCTGCAGCAGGCCATAGGCCGCGGCGCCGAGCAGCTCCTTGCGCGCCTTGCGCTGGGCGTTCAGCCCCGGGAGCGGGCCGCGGGCGCCCTCAATCTGCTGGGCGTCCTGGTTCGTGGGCCCCCCCAGCGCGCCGGCGAGCGAACCTTGGACGCGGATGAATTCGGCGCCGTCGCGGCCGGGGACGTCGTTCGCCAGTTCGATTCCGGGCGTCCCAGCGCCAGGCCGGCGCTGCTGGCGGCTTATCGACGTCACGAACAGGTCCGGCAGCACCTTGGATTCGTAGAAGGCGATCTTCGGCCCGTCGAGGTAGCCGGCGTCGTCATAGTCCAGAGCCTCGAAGAAGCCCTTGTGGTCGGCGCGGAACTCGTCGCGGGTGATCACCCCGTCGTGGTTCAGGTCCGCCTGCTTGAACCACAGGGCCACCGGATAGGGATCGCCCGGCTTGCCGCGATAGGGCTCGCCGGCGGGGCTGACGAACAGCTGGGTGAAGCCGGCCACCATGTGCGCCTGCCCCTGGGCGGCGCTCCTGTGTGCGCCCACGCCGACGAGGGCCGCCGCCAGGCCCAGCGTAACCGTCAGTGCGCCAAGCTGTCGCCGCATAGGCTTTTCCCCCGTCGAATCCGCCAGCAGGCTACGACAGAACTTGGTCATCGCGGCGCCAAGTCTGTTTCAGCGGCGATACGGTGAGCCGGTGGCTTTCAGCCGACGGGCAGCGCAGGGATCGGCTCCTGGCCCAGGCAAACGGCCACGCAGCGCCGGGCCAAAAGGTCGCCGGGATCGATGAAGGGCGCGCGCACGTCGGCCGCGCTCAGCACCAGGGGCGCCTCGGTGCAGCCGGCGACCACCGCCTCGGCCCCGTTGGCGATCAGGTCGGCGGCGTAGCTGGCCATTTCGGCGCGGACGTCGGAGCCCAGGTCTCCGGCCTTGATCTTGTAGATGGTCGCCATGAACGCGTCCTGGCGATCCGGCGCGAGCTGGACGAGGCCCATGGCCTGGGCGGCCAGATACTCGCGATAGAGCCGCAGCGCGCCCTTGGTGCCGAGCACCCCGACCCGCCGCGCGCCCAGGTCGCGAGCGGCGTTGGCGCCGGTTTCGATCAGGTCGATCAGCGGCAGGCCGCTCGCTCGCTGCACGAGGTCGGCGTAGGCGTGGGCGGTGTTGCAAGGGATCGCCAGCACCTGAGCCCCGGCGCCCTGCAACGCGCCCGCCATCTCGGCCAGGACAGCGCCGGCCTGCGAGCCCGGAACGTTGCGGTCGGGCACCTTGGGATTGAGGTCCATGATGACCCGGATGTGATCCTGGTCGCCCTTGGCCGGCGTATAGGCCTGAAGTTTGGCGAGGAATTCCACCGTCGCCGCCGGACCCATGCCGCCCAAAACGCCCAGGACGAGGGATTCGCTCATCACAGGTGTCCGTCGAGCACCGACTGGTAGCCGAACAGGCCCTGCGATCCGCCGGTGTGCAGGAAGACCACGGTCTCCCCGTCGAACGCCCCTTTCTTGGAAAGGGCGATGAGCCCCTTCATCGCCTTGCCGGTGTAGACCGGGTCCAGCAGGATCGCGTCGGTGCGGGCCGCCAGCTTCAGGGCCTCGATCACCTCTTCGTCGACCAGGCCATAGCCTGCGCCGACATAGTCGCAATCGGCCACCACCATGTCGCGCGTGACCCGGTCCTTGTGGCCCAGCAGGTCGGCGGTCTCGACGGCCAGCTTGAAGACGCTGGCCTCCTGAGCCTCCTTCGGCGCGCGCACGCCGATGCCCAGGATCGGGATGTCGGCGCCCATCATCGCGATGCCGGCCACTAGGCCCGCGTGGGTGCCGGCGCTGCCGGTGGCGGTGACGATGCGGTCGATCTCCAGGCCCATCTCGTTGGCCTGGTTCACCAGTTCCAGGGCGCACTCCACATAGCCCAGCGCGCCGATGATGTTGGAGCCGCCGCCCGGGATCACGTAGGGCGTGCCACCGCGCTCGGCGACCTCGGCGGCCACCTTGGCGAGTTCGGCGTTCATGTCCGTGCCGCCCGGCACGCGGCGGATCCTGGCGCCCATCAACTCGTCCAGCAGGACGTTGCCCGACTGGGTGTAGTCGACGGCGTTGGAGCCGGTCCGCTCCTCCAGGATGATCTCGCACTCAAGGCCGAAGCGGCAGGCCGCGGCCACGGTCTGGCGCACATGGTTCGACTGCACCGCGCCTTGCGTCACCAGCGTCGTGGCGTCGTTGGCGAGGGCGTCGCCCAGCAGATATTCAAGCTTGCGGGTCTTGTTGCCGCCGCCGGCGAGGCCCGTGCAGTCATCGCGCTTGATCCACAGCTCCGGACCGCCGCCGGGGGACGTGGATAGCGCCTGGGTGAGCCTGGGAAGCGGCTCCAGCGGCGTGGGAAGATGGGCGAAGCGGAGGGGATTGAAGCGGGACAGGTGCATGGGCCCCGCGCTTACATCGAACTTGACGCAAGGGACAGCCCCTCCGAGGCGATTTCGCTCCCCGGAACGGGGAGGGGAGATTATGGCCGTTTGCCCTTGGGCAGAGCGGCGACCTCGGCTGGCGTCAGCTTGGTCATGCCGGTCACCATGCAGGGGATGCCGCGCACCCGGATATCCCAGTCGATCGGCTTGCAGATCTGCCCGGCGCTGCGGTCCTTCAGGACGATGGGATCGGAGGAGGTGACCGCGGCCAGGCAGTTGCCGCTGGTGGTCAGCTTCACGACATCGCGGCCATCGTAGTCGAAGTAGAGCGTGTGGTTGTCGCCCACCGTGTGGTTGCGCAGGAACTGGGTCCGTACGCACTGGCCGTCGCCCGATTGGGCGTTGGCGCTCATCGCGACCCCAAGGACCGTGGCGACCGTCACACCTGCCAGAACAAGACGCTTCATCATCGTTTCTCCTTGCCCTACCGTAAACCTAACATGCTTGCGCTTGTTCCGGTGAACTGCGGCTGAACGGCGTCGGGAGACAAGCGGCCATGGGGGGCGATCCAACGCTGCGCCGAGGCGCCGGGCCCTGGCTCGGAGCGCTTTGCGGACTGGTCGCCGCTGTGATCGTGGCCGCGAACCTCACCAGCGCCAATGCGCCGCCGGCGATGGTCGCTCTCGGCCTTGGCCTGATCTTCGCGCTGCAGGTCGCCGCGGGCGCGATCGCCGCCGTGTGGCCGACCAGCCAAAGGCTGACAGCGGCCGCCCTGGCGGCCTTCGTGGCCGCGGCGCTCTGGCAGACCGGGCAGGCGGCGGGATTTCCGGACGCGCACGGCGCGCTCTGGCGGCTTGAGTCGACGGCGATTCCAGACCTCTACGCAGGCCTCATGGCCGCGGCGGCCGGCGTGGTCTTCGCGGTCTGCGCGGTGCTGTGTTGGCCGCACGCGCGGCCGTGGGTCCGGCGCCTGGCGGTCGGGATGATCCTCGTGGCGGTCGCCGCCCTGGCGGCGGCGGGCCTCGGCAGCGCCAGGGCGGCGCAGATTTTCGCGGTGGTCCTGGTGCTGGACGGTGGGGTTCCGCGCAGCCTCCTTCACATCGCCCTTCCGGCGGCGGGGGTCGTCTTTCTCCTGGGCGTCGGCGGCTCTCTCTCGCCGTCCTTGAAGGCCCGCACGGGGCTCGGGTGGCGCGGCGGACTGGCGCTCGCCCTGGCGCTGCCGGTCCTGACCCTGTTCGGCTGGGGCGGCGAGGTCGCCGGGCGGGAGTCGGCCTGGCTTGCCCGGGAGACGCCGATCTCGGTTGGGCCCGGGAAAGAGGCGACCCTCGCTTTCTGCTGGCCGAACAGCCGGCCGTTGGCCCTCGATATCGCCAGACGCCTTGGCGACGGTCCGGCGCCGCTGATCGTTTACATCCACGGCGGGGAGACCCTGCAGGGCTCACGCGCCTTGGACGATGGCGGCCCCGACGGGCCCTGGTTCATCCGGCTGCGCAGCGACCTCCTGGCGCGCGGCTTCGCCGTGGCCTCCGTCGACTATCGCCTGGCGCCGTTCCACCCGGTCCCCAATGAGATCACCGACGTCCGCTGCGCGCTGGACTTCCTGCGCGCCCACGCCGTGGCTCTCGGTCTCGACCCGGGCCGGGTTGGCCTGATGGGACCCAGCCAGGGCGGCTACCTCTCGTCCATGCTGGGGCTGGCCGGCCAGGCTCAGGCCGTCGTCGATATGTGGGGGCCCGCTGACCTCGGCGATTTCCGCGGCTCGCCCAGCTGGGTGGCGGCAGTGTCGGGCCTGCCGTCCCACCCGAGCCCGGAGCGTCTGGCGCAGATCCGCGCGGCCAGTCCGCTCTACAACGTGCGCCCCGGCGCTCCGCCGTTCCTCATCCTGCATGGCCAGGACGACTGGTTCGTGGCCCCACACCACTCTGATGACCTGGCGGCGCGGCTCAAGGCGACCGGCGGCGACGTGACCCTGGTGCGCATTGCCGGCGACGGTCATGGCCTCACCGCCGTTTCGAAGGGCCAGCGCGAGGCCCCCACGCCGGACGTCCTGATCGCCGACATCGCCGATTTCTTCACCCGGACCCTGAAGCCCCGACGCTAGGTTTGGCGGCGGAGCCTCGGGCGATGGGCAGGTCTATAGGCTTGGCGCTCCCACGGCCTCGGGATACCCGGCGGCGCCGCGATCGCGGACGGGGAAGGCCTCCTGAAGGATCTGCGCCAGCTCCGCCTGGCCATAGGGTTTGGCCAACCGCAGCAGACCCTCGCCCGCGCCCCGGGGAAGCTCGGCGTAGCCGGTCGCCAGCACCACCGGCATGGTCGGGTGCAGGGCGCGGATCTCGTCGGCGAGTTGCAGGCCGGTGACCTGAGGCATGGCGAAATCGGTGATCACCAGGTCAGGGGTTTTGCGGCTCAGCAGCACCATCGCCTCGGCGGCCGAGGCCGCGGCGAGCACCCGGTGTCCCAGGTCCTCGAGCATCGCGGCGGTGTTGGTCAGGACGAGCGCGTCGTCATCGACGGCCAGGACGGTCAGCACCGGCTTGGAGGTCGCGGGACACAATATCTGTTCTGCGGCCAGCTCGACGCCGACCGACTCCGCCCGCGGCAGCCACAGCTCGATCCGCGTTCCCTTTGCGGGGGTGCTGTGCAGCACCAGGCGTCCGCCCGACTGTTCCGCCAGGCCGTGGACCATCGGCAGGCCGAGCCCCGTGCCCTTGCCGATCCCCTTGGTGGTGAAGAATGGCTCGGTGGCGCGGGCCAGGGTCTGCTCGTCCATGCCCTCGCCCTCGTCGATCACCGAGAGCCGGACATAGGCGCCTGCGGGCAGGCCCTGCTCGGACGCCTCACCGACGATCTCGTCGCTGGCCTCAATGGTGAGGGTCCCGCCGTTCGGCATGGCGTCGCGGGCGTTGACCGCTAGGTTGAGCAGGGCGGCTTCCAGCTGGTTGGCGTCGGTCAAGGCGGGCCCCAGGCCGGCGGCGAGTCGGGTGCGGATCTGCACCGAAGGACCGATCGAACGCTCGATCAGCCCGGTCATGCCGCGCACCAGGTGCGCGATGTCGACGCCGGCCAACTGCAGGTCCTGCTTGCGGGCGAAGGCCAGCATGCGCTGGGTGAGGGAGGCGCCGCGCTGGGCGCCCTGCATGGCGTTTTCCAGCAGCACCGCGGCTTTCGGGTCGGGCGGCAGGCGTTTTCGCAGCAGCTCCAGGCTGCCCATCACCGCCATAAGCAGATTGTTGAAGTCATGGGCGATGCCACCGGTGAGCTGGCCGATGGCGTCGAGCTTCTGCGACTGGAACAGCACCTGACGCGCCCGTTCCAAGGTCTGCTGCGCTTCCCGCCGTTCGGTGATGTCGCGGGTGATCTTCGCAAAACCGATCACCTCGCCGTAGTCGCCGTGGATGGCGTCGATCACCACATGCGCCCAGAATCGAGTGCCGTCCTTACGCTGGCGCCAGCCTTCCTTCTCGAAGCGGCCTTCGCTGGCCGCGATCTGCAAGGCCCTGGCCGGCTCGCCGGCCTCGCGGTCGGCGTCGATGTAGAACCGCGAGAAGTGCTGACCCAGGATCTCGGCCGCCGTGTAGCCCTTGATCCGTTCGGCCCCGGCGTTCCAGCTCGACACGTGGCCGGTGGGGTCGAGCATGTAGATGGCGTAGTCGGTGACGCTCTGCACCAGCAGCCGGAACTGCTCCTCGCTGCGCTTCAGGCTCTCCTCGGCCCCGCGGCGCTCGGTCAGGTCGCGGGTCACCTTGGCGAAGCCGATCAACTCGCCCGACGGACTGAGGATAGGGTCGATCAGGACGTGCGCCCAGAACCGCGCCCCGTCCTTGCGCACGCGCCAGCCCTCCGTCTCGAAACGGCCCTCCTCGACGGCGGTTCGCAGCGCCTTTGCCGGCACGCCCGCCGCGCGGTCCTCGTCGGTGTAGAAGCGCGAGAAATGTTGCCCGATGATCTCGTGGACCTCGTAGCCCTTGAATCGCTGCGCGCCTGAGTTCCAACTCGTCACGCGCCCGTCGATGTCGAGCATGTAGATCGCGTAGTCGGTGATGGCGTCGACCAGCAGCCGATAGCGGTCGCCCTCGATCGGCGGCGTTTCCCTGTGGTCCCGCGCCATTAGGCCTCCATGTGCGGCGACCCCGGCCGCATCACCCCGCACCGTAACAGCATCCGGAGCCGAAGGTTCCGTCGCCGAGCTGCCGCTCAGCGCCCCTGGAACGCAGGCGCGCGCTTCTCGACGAAGGCCTGTGCCGCCTCTCGATGGTCCTCAGTGCGCGCCGAATGGACGTGATGGGTCACCTCCAGGTCGAGGCAGTCGTCGACCTCGCCGGCCATGGCGCGGTTCAGGTTCTCCTTCATGTAGCGGAAGCAGATCGCCGGTCCGGCCGCCAGGCGCAGCGCCAGCTCACGGGTCTTCGCCGCCAGCTCCTCGGGCTCGCAGACCCAGTTGGCGAGGCCCAGCCGCAACGCCTCCTCGGCGCTCACCCGCTCGGACAGGAAATAGAGCTCGCGCGCCTTGGCCGATCCGACCAGCTGGGTCAGGAAATAGGTCCCGCCGTAGTCCCCGGCCAGGCCCACCTTGGCGAAGGCCGTCGTCAGGAAGGCGGTCCTCGCCATGATCCGCAGGTCGCAGGCCAGCGCCAGCGAGAAGCCCGCGCCCGCCGCCGCGCCGGGCAGGGCGGCCAGCGTCGGCTTGGGCATCTTGAACAGCCGCCCGGCCGTGTCCCGCTGATTGACGCGCTGGCGGTGGATCGCCTCGTCGATCGACGGGCCGCCGCCGGGTCCGGCGTTGCGTTCGTTCATGCCCTTCACGTCGCCGCCGGCGCAGAAGCCCTGGCCCGCGCCGGTCAGCACGACGCACTTCACCGCCGGGTCCAGTTCCGCCGCGGCCAGCTGGCGGCCCAGCGCCTGGTTCATGGCGTCGCTCATGGCGTTGCGCGCCTGCGGCCGGTTGAGCGTGAGGGTCAGCACGCCCTCGTCCAGATCCGCCAGCAGGTCTTCGGTCCCAGTGTCGAGCGCGGCCATGGTCATTCCTCCATAAGTCATTGGGCGAACCCTAGGCCTTCCGCCGCCCCCAACGGAAGCTCGGCTTGACGGCCCCCTGCGGCGTGCGCCTAGGGTCGGGCAAGCCAGAACAGGGGAGCCCACGTCCATGCGCCTTCGACAGATCGCTCTGGTGGGCCAGGACCTGGCCGCCGCCGAAGCCGACATCCGCGCGGTGTTGGGCCTGGACTACGCCTACGCCGATCCCGGCGTCGGCAAGTTCGGCCTGGCGAACGCGGTCTTCCCGGTGGGCGAGACCTTCCTGGAGGTCGTCTCGCCGAAGCAGGAGGGCACGACGGCGGGGCGGCTGCTGGAGAAACGCGGCGGCGACGGCGGTTATATGGTGATCCTGCAGGTCAAGGACATCGAGAAGGCCCGCGCCGGCGTCGCCGCGGCCAAGGCCCGCGTGGTGGAGCAGGCCGACCTGCACGGCGGCGCGGTCGCCATGAGCCACGTGCACCCCAAGGATATCGGCGGGGCGATCCTGTCGCTGGACTACATGGACCCCTGGGAGCGCTGGGAGTGGGGCGGCCCCGGCTGGCGCGACCATGTGCGCACCGACGTCTCGACAGCTCTCGTCGGCGCCGAGCTGCAGGGCGACGACCCGTTCGCCATGGCTGCCCGCTGGGGCGCCGTGATCGGCCGCGAGGTCGAGCCGATGGGCGAATATTGGCGCATCGGGCTCGACGAGGGCGGTGAGCTCCGGTTCGTGCGCGCCGACGATGGCCGCGGCGAGGGCCTCGGCCGTTTCGATGTGGCGGTGCGCGATCCCCTGGCCGTCCACGCCGCCGCCAAGGCCCGTGGCCGGCTCGCCCCTGACGGCGACGTGATCCTGGCGGGAACCCGGGTGCGGCTCGTCCAGGCCTAAGGCTTCGCGCCCTTAGGCAGGGCCGCGGCCTCGGCCGGGGTCAGTTTGGTGAGCTCGTCGATCAGGCAGCGGGTGGAGAGACCCCCGCCGCCGGCCAGGGTGGCGCGCACGTCCAGATCGTCAGGCTCGCAGATGCTGCCGGAGCCGCTGCGCGCCGTCATCTCGATCGGGTCGCTCGACGAGATCCCGCCCAGGCAGACATTGCGCATGGTCACCCGATAGACCGACTTCCCGGCGACGTTGAAATAGAGGGTGTGGCTGTCGCCGACCGTGTGGGCGCCGATGTCCTGGGCGCGGAAGCACTGTTTGGCGGCGTCGGCCTTTGGGGCGGCGAGGGCCGGGGTCGAAGCCGCGAGAATAGCGGCGCCGACCAGCGCGAAGGCTGGTTTCATGTCGTTTGCTCCCTAACGTGTGTTCTTTTTTTGGGAGCAGAATAGTAGCGCTGCCTTGGCCGTCCAGTGGGCTCCGCTTGCGGCGTTCGCGGGCCTAGAAGCTCGATCGCTTTGGCACGGGCGTCTTCTCGATCAGAGGCGTGCCGCACTCGGGGCAGGCGCCGGGCGCGGGGAACTCCTTGCCGTCCGCCGCGCAGCCGCAGGGCGGGCAGACATAGACCTTCTTCGGCGTGGCGGCCTCCTGGGCCATGGCCGCGCCGGCCAAGCCCGCCGCGCCGACCGCCAACGCGCCCAGCCGCAGGAAATGACGCCGATCCGAACTGTGCATGGGTTCGCTCCGTCGAGAGGTGCGTCCAGTGGAGGCCGCCCAGCGCCGCCCCGCAAGACGAGGAACTGCCGAAGATCGCGCGAAAGCACAGGACATTCCGGCCTTCCCTCCGCCGCCTTCGGCCTCGGGACCCAAGAGCCCTTCCCACTCAGGTTGAATCAACCTGAGTGGATAAGAAGGGCTCCAGATATGGACGACGACCCTGTTCTTTCCCGGCTGGCTTGATCCAAGTCAGCCGGGACAGGGTCTAGGGCGGAAGCGTGGTCGCGCGCGGCGTGTCGGCAGGCAGCACCGAGGCGCGCAGGATGAAGGCCAGGATGATGGCGATCGCCTCGTAGAGCGCGATCGGGATCTCGGTCTCCAGCTCGACGCCGGCCAGGGCCTCGGCGAGGTATTCGTTGGTCTCCAACGGGACGCCGTGCTCGCGGGCGGTCTCGATGATCTTGCGGCCGATCTCGCCGCGGCCGACGGCGACCACGCGGGGCGCGCGGGTGGCCTTCAGCGGGTCGTAGCGCAGGGCCACCGCCAGCGGGATTTTCCCGACGCTACTCACGACGTCTGGTCGACGAAGCGGCCGGCGGTCGCCGCGGCCTGGCGCGGCGAGCCGCCTTGGAACCGGACATCGGCCGGCAGGGCCCGGGCGAGTTCGCCGCCCAGGCTGCGCAACCGCACGAGGCCGTCCGGCCGCTCGGCCCAGACGGTGACCGACGCGCGCTCGGCCCCTGGGGCCAGCTGCACATGAACCGGGCCCAGGGGCTCGATGTCGATGGAGAACCGCACGCGCCAACCGGGGTCGCCCTCGCCGCCACCGCCCGCGCCGGCGTCGCGGTCGACCTGGAACTGGGCGATGGCGGCGCCTTGCGGCGTGGCCACCGGCAGTTCGAACGTCCAGGCCTGGTTCGGTCCGTCCGGCAGGGAGGCGAGCTGGTGCAGAGTCAGCCGCGCCAGCGCCTGGTCGACGCCGCGGCTGAGCACCTGGGCGATGAGCTGGGCGTCTGCGTGTTCGGGCAGGCTGGGTCGCGCGGCGGCCTGGGCGGTGATGGCGCCGTCGCGGGCGGGCGGCGAGGGCGGCGAGGCGCGGGGCGGAAGCGCGGGCCTGTCGTCGGCGGGCGCGTTCAACGTCTCCTGCAGCGTCTGCAGCGCCGCCCTGACCTCCGGCGCAACCTCTTCCTCCGGGGCGGCGAGGTAGGCGTCGAGCAGGGGCGCCAACTGGGCGGCGGCCTTGGCGAAGGTCTGGGGCGGGACCACGCCCGGCGCCCCGGACGGCGGCGGGGTCAGCACCTGGGCCAGGGCCGCCTTGAGCGGGGCCGGCAGGCCGGCGGTCTCCTCGGGCGGCGCGGCCAGGACCTGCTGCAGGGTCTGGACCGCGGCCTTTAGGTCCGGCGGGGGCGGGAGCGGGGCCGACGCCGCGGCCGGCGCTTGCTGCACAGCGCCCGACGGGGGCGGCGCGGATGACGGGGCGGCGGTTGCGGGCTGGGCGATGGGCGGGGCGGCGGCCGGGTTGGGCCGGCCCTGCGGCGGGGCCGGGGCCTCGGCCTGGGGGCTAAGCGCCTGTTGCAGGGTGAGCAGCGCCGCCTTGACGTCCGGCGGGACAGGCGCGCCCGGGTTGGCGGCGAGATGGGCTTCCAGGAACAGGCCGGACTGGGCGACGGCGCGGGCGACCACCTGGGCGGTCAGGGGACCGTCGAGCGGCGTCTGCAGGTTCAGCACCTGCCCGATGGCGGCACGGACCGCGGCCGGGAGAGCCGGGCTTTCCTCGACCTGGGCGAGGTCGGCCATGAGCGGAGCGAGGCCGGCCTGCCGTCCAGCGGCGTCGGCGCGGGCGACGGTCACGGCCTGGGCGACGGCATTGGCGGGAGGGCTGTCGGGCGCATTGGGCGTCGGCGCCAGAGCCTGCGTCGTCGCGGCGGCTTGCGTTGTCGCGGTCGTCTGGGTCGCGGTCGTCTGGGTGGCGGCGGGCGTGACCGCGGAGGGCTTGCCGACGATCTCGCCCAGCAGGCTCAGGTCGCGGGCCATGAGGTCGGCCACTTCGGCCTGCAGGACGGCGACCACCGCGCTGATCGGCGAGATGTTCACGGACGCTCAGGAGCCAGGCGCAGCATGGGGCGAGCCTAGGCGCGACGGGTGAAGCCGGACTTAAGGCGGGCGGCTCCGGAGAAGACCTTAGTGTCACGCGAGCGCAGACCACAGGATTTCCGCCCTTGCCGCCTTCCCTTGCGGCGGCTTCGGGGGTAGCGTCGCCCTCTCCTCGGGGGGCCGCGCTCAGCGGCTGAGAGGCGGGTGATCCCGCGACCCGTCGAACCTGATCCGGGTCATGCCGGCGAAGGGAAGGACCTGCGGCCCGCAGTCTTTGGAGGCCGCGTCGATCTCCCCGTCCGGCGGACCTCTGCCAGAGAGGCCGCATGCGATGAACAAGCCCACAGCAACCTTCGAGCCCGCCCAGATCCCGACCGGCGAGCGTCCCGGATCGAAGAAGGTCTATCAGGCCGGGACGCTCTGGCCGGACATCCGCGTGCCTTTCCGCGAAGTCGCCGTCCACCCCTCAGCCAACGAGCCGGCGCTGACCCTCTACGATCCGTCGGGTCCCTACACCGACCCGACGACCAGCATCGACATCGAGAAGGGCCTCTCGAAGACCCGCGAGCCCTGGGTGGTCTCCCGCGGCGACATCGAGCTCGTCGAAAACCCTCGCGAGGTGAAGCCGGAGGACAACGGCTTCGCCAAGGGCGCGCATCTGGCGCCGCAGTTCACCGCCCCGCGCCGCGTCTACCGCGCCAAGGGCGAGGCTAATGTCACGCAGCTGGAGTACGCCCGCGGCGGGGTCATCACCCCTGAAATGGAATACGTCGCCATCCGCGAGAACCTGCGCCGCCAGTCGGGCGACTTCTGCATCCGCGACGGCGAGGATTTCGGCGCCGAGATCCCCGACCACTGCACCCCGGAATTCGTCCGCGACGAGATCGCCCGCGGCCGCGCCATCATCCCGGCCAACATCAACCACACCGAGCTCGAGCCGATGATCATCGGCCGCAACTTCCTGGTGAAGATCAACGCCAATATCGGCAACTCCGCGGTGCTGAGCCACGTCGCCGACGAGGTCGACAAGATGGTCTGGGCGATCCGCTGCGGCGCCGACACCGTCATGGACCTCTCCACCGGCCGCAATATCCACAACATCCGCGACTGGATCGTCCGCAACAGCCCCGTGCCGATCGGCACCGTGCCGATCTACCAGGCTCTGGAGAAGGTCAACGGCGTGGCCGAGGACCTGACCTGGGAGGTGTTCCGCGACACCCTGATCGAACAGGCCGAGCAGGGCGTGGACTACTTCACCATCCACGCGGGGGTGCGGCTGGCCTATGTGCCGCTGACCGCCAAGCGGGTGACCGGCATCGTGTCACGCGGCGGCTCGATCATGGCCAAGTGGTGCCTCAGCCACCACAAGGAGAACTTCCTATACGAGCACTTCGAAGACATCTGCCGGATCATGAAGGCCTACGACGTCTCCTTCTCCCTGGGCGACGGCCTGCGTCCCGGCTGCATCGCCGACGCCAATGATGCCGCGCAATTCGGCGAACTGGAAACGCTCGGCGAACTCACCCAGATCGCCTGGAAGCACAATGTGCAGGTGATGATCGAGGGGCCCGGCCACGTGCCGATGCACAAGATCAAGGCCAACATGGACAAGCAGCTGAAGGTCTGCGGCGAGGCGCCGTTCTACACGCTCGGCCCGCTCACCACCGACGTCGCCCCCGGCTACGACCACATCACCAGCGCCATCGGGGCTGCGATGATCGGCTGGTTCGGCACCGCCATGCTCTGCTACGTGACGCCGAAGGAGCACCTGGGCCTGCCCAACCGCGACGACGTCAAGGTGGGCGTCATGACCTACAAGCTGGCCGCCCACGCCGCCGATCTCGCCAAGGGCCATCCGACCGCGCGGGCCTGGGACGACGCCATCTCCCGCGCCCGTTTCGAGTTCCGCTGGGAGGACCAGTTCAACCTCGGCATCGACCCGGAAACCGCGCGCGAATACCACGACGAGAGCCTTCCCAAGGAGGCCTTCAAGACCGCCCACTTCTGCTCCATGTGCGGCCCGAAGTTCTGCTCCATGAAGATCAGCCAGGACATCCGCGACGCCGCCCGCGGCCAGAACGAGGTGGCGGTCGGCATGGAGGAGATGGCGCAGAAGTTCCGCGAAAGCGGCGGCGAGATCCTGGTCCCGCTGACACCCGCCGAATAGGGCGGCCGGGCGGGTGCCAGAACTGGCCGAGCTGGAGTCCGGCGGGTCCTACGACGGCCTGGACCTGTCGGCCTACGACTTCGGGGAGCGCGATCTGGCGGACATCAAGCTGACCGGCTGCACCCTGACCGACGGCCAGCTCAGCGCCGTCATGCTGCAGGGGGCGCGGTTCGTGGAGTGCCGGTTCACCCGCTGCCGGTTCGCCCATGCCGACCTGCGCGAGGCGGTGTTCGTGCGCTGCAACTTCGCCGACCCGGACAGCCACTCCGGCGTGCAGATCGCGTTCAGCCAGCTGGACCAGGCGCGGTTCGAGGCCTGCGACCTCTCCTTCGCCGACATCGAGCGGACCAGCGCCTGGTCGGTCACGTTCAAGGAGACCAACCTGCGCGGCGCCCGCTTCCACCGCGCCGACTTCGCCCGCACGCTCAGCGCCAAGACGGTGCACACGTCGGCGGCGTTCCAGCGCTGCAACCTGGAGCTCTGCGACCTGTCCGACGCGGGCCTGCGCGGCTGCGATCTCTCCGGGTCATCCCTGCGGGAAGCCGACCTCACCGACGCCGATCTGGAGGGCGCGGACCTGTCGAAATGCGATCTCTTCCAGGCGGTGACCGACGGCGCGAAGCTGGCCGGCGCCGATCTGCGCGGCGCGCAGGTCTCCGGCCTCGACCTCCTGGCGCTGGGCAGTCGCGACGGGATGAAGGTCACGCTCTCCCAGCAGCAGGACCTGCTGAGCGCCTTGGGGCTCGATATCTATGCGGACTAGCTGGCCCTTGAGCGCCTGGCTGGCCGCGGCGGTCGTCGCGCACCTGGCGGCGGACTCGGCGATCCAGCTGGCCCCGCTCCCCCAGACCCTGCAGTTCTACGGACCGATCGTGGTCTACGCTGTCCCGGCCGCCCTCGGCCTGGCCGCCACGGGTCGCCTGACGCCCTGGAAGGCCGCAGCCTGGGCCGTGCTCGTCGCTCTGGCCCATAGCGCGGCGGTGTTTGTCACCTTCAAGGCGACGCCGGGCTACAATGAACCGATATGGATGCTGGGGCCGGCCGGCGCCCTCGGCGGACTGGTCGGCGCGGCCCCGACGCTGCTGGGACTGGTCGCGCTCGGCCGGGCCAAGCCGTCACGGCAGACGCTTCTGTGGGCCGCCGGCGGCTCGGCGGTGCTGGGCATGTTGGGCGGAGGCCTTTGCCTGGCCTTTTTCGCGGCCGTCGACCTGTTGCACCAGCTCGCCTTGCCCGTCGTGCTCTACCTGCCCTGGCAGGTCGTCTTCAGCCTGCTGGTGGCGCGGATCAGTCCCGCGCCCGCTGGGTCTTCTGCCGGGCCGGCCAGACCCGCACGCCCACGGCCAGGGTCACCGAGCCCAGAACCGCGCTGATCGCGCCGGCCCACTGGATGGCGTTCATGCCCTCGGCCGCGTAGTGGCCGGTCAGCGCGCCGCAGATCACCACCATGAAGGCGGTCGCCCACTCACCCAGCTCAGTCCAGTTGATCATCGCCTCGTCCCCGATCCATTCGACACGCACGAATGGCGCCCGCTGTTTACCGAAAGGCAAAGGCTCGCCGCGATGCGGCATTGGGGCGCACGGGCGGCTGCGCTAGGACTTCCGCCATCTTCCGCCTCTGTGAGAGTTCGCCATGGACGCCAAGGCCCTCAACGCCTTCACCGCCGACATCTGGGATCGCGAGATCACGCCTGCGCTAGTCGACTACATCCGCATCCCCGCCAAGTCGCCGGCCTTCGATGCGGACTGGGCCAGGTCGGGCTTCATCGACCAGGCGGTCGAGCACATGACCGGCTGGGCGCGGGAGAAGATCAAGGCGCTGCCCGGCGCCACGCTTGAGGTCGTCCGCCTGGAGGGCCGAACCCCGGTGATCCTGATCGAGAGCCCGGGCGAGGTCGATGACACCGTCCTGCTCTACGGCCACCTGGACAAGCAGCCGGAGATGACCGGCTGGTCCGACGGCCTCGGCCCCTGGGAGCCGGTGATCAAGGACGACAAGCTCTACGGCCGCGGCGGCGCCGACGACGGCTATGCGATCTACGCCTCGGTCACCGCGCTGCTGGCGTTGCAGGCCCAGGGCGTGAAGCGCGCCCGTTGCGTGGTGCTGATCGAGGCCTGCGAGGAAAGCGGCTCCTACGACCTGCCCTTCTACGTCGACCACCTGGCCGAGCGGATCGGCTCGCCCTCGCTGGTGATCTGCCTCGATAGCGGCTGCGGGAACTACGATCAGATGTGGCTGACCACGTCGCTGCGCGGCCTGGCCGGCGGCCTGCTCACCGTCGAGGTGCTGACCGAGGGCGTTCACTCCGGCGACGCCTCGGGCGTGGTCCCCGACAGCTTCCGCCTGGCCCGCGCCCTGCTCTCGCGCCTGGAAGACGAGGCGACCGGCCAGATCAAGCCCAAGGCCTTCAACGTCGAGATCCCGGCCGAGCGGAAGACCCAGGCCAAGGTCGCCGCCCAGGCGCTGGGCGAGACCGTCTGGAAGAAGTTCCCCTTCGCCGGCGACACCCATCCGCCGACCCGCGACACCCCGGAGCTGATCCTCAACCGCACCTGGCGTCCGGCGCTGACGGTGATCGGCGCCGACGGTCTGCCAAGCCCGCGCAGCGCCGGCAACGTCCTGCGGCCTGGCACCTCCCTGGCGCTCAGCGTCCGCTTGCCCCCCACCGCCGATCCGGCCGCCTGCGCCAAGGCTTTGGAGGAGACGCTCACCGCCGACCCGCCGCAGGGCGCCAAGATCACCTTCCAGACCGTCCAGGCCAGCCCCGGCTGGAACGCCCCGCCGCTGCAGCCCTGGCTGGAGGCCGCCGTGCAGCGCGCGTCCCAGGCCACCTTCGGCCGCGAGGCGGCGATGATGGGCGAGGGCGGCACCATCCCCTTCATCGGCATGCTGGGCGAGAAATTCCCGCAGGCCCAGTTCCTGATCACCGGCGTCCTGGGTCCGGCTTCCAACGCCCACGGCCCCAACGAATTCATCCACCTGCCCACCGGCAAGAAGGTCACCGCCGCCGCCGCCCTGATCCTCGCCGAGCACGCCGGGCGGCCGCGCTAGGTTGCGAGCCGCGCGGGTCTCCCCATCTGCAAGCCAGGCTCTGAGAAGACGGACGTGGGCGGACCCTTCGCACTGTGGCGGATGCAGCTTTACAGGCTCTGTGTCCTGATGCCCGCGTGGCTGCTGACGCCCGACGGCCGCAAGGTGCTGTTCAGCCGTTCGACCCTTTGGCGGATCGGCGTGACCCTGGCGTTCGCGCTGGCGGTGATGGCCTTGGCCCAGACCCTGCCGGCTGACATGCCGCTGATCGGCGCCGGCGATATCATCGCCTATCTGGATGTCGCCGCGATCGTCTGGGTCACCGGCGCGGCGGGATGGATCCGCACCGGCCTCAAGCTCGTCCGCCAGTCCTTGGGCGGCATAGTCGCGGCCCGGCGCGAACGCCGGACCGCGGTGCGCCGCCGTCGGCGGAGACGGCTTGCGCCACCCCCCGCCAACGACGACGGCTTCTCAGGCGGGCGCTGGACCGTCGCCGCCTGAGCGCCTTGACCGCAAAGCGACGATAGCCGGTGCGGCGCCCCCAAGACGCCTCACCGACCCAACGTTCAGCGGTCTCGCAGCCAAGGTTAATGCGGCATGCAACGTGCCACATGGTGCAAATGCTCTATGCGGCAGTCGGTCGCGGGGGGGGGGCGCTTACTTCGCCTTGGCGTCCAGCATGACGTTGAGGACCTTGTCCTCCGACCCAGCCAGCGAGGCGCAGGTGAGCTGCGCCGGCGCCGTGGCCGAGGCGTTGCGGAAATAGTGCACCACTATCTGCGGTGGCTCGTAGGTCACTGAACCCTGCGCCGCCCGCGTCTCCGGCGCGTCGCCGATCTTCGTCAGGAAGTCGCCCGCGGTGACGAAGCAGATCACCGGCACGGTGTGCTTGTGCTCCGGCATCGCCTGGCCCGGCGCGAAATCCACCCGCGTGGTTTCCACCCGCGACACCGTCTTGGCCGGCGCGACGGGGATCATCGCCAGCGGGGTGCGGCTGGGGATCGGCGGTTGGGCGTGGGCGGCGGAGGCCAGCGCGGCGGCGAGCGCCAGGATCGCGATGAGACGTGGTGACATGGTGGCCCCTTCGAGGATGGCAGGAGCCTAGGGGCCGTTGTCTCCACCCGCCAGCCCACCTTCGTCATCCGCCGGTCAGCCACAGGCTGATCCGGGGCGCCCAAGCTGAGATGGATTTCGGGGCTTGGACCGGCCACATTCCCCGGCGAGAAGACTGCAAGCCCGCTGGAGCTTCCTGATGTCGCCGCGTCCCGCCCTCGTCCTCGCCCTGATCCTCGCCGCCGGCGCCGCCCCCGCGGCCTTCGCCGCTCAGACGCCTGACGCCGCTCCGGCCGCCAAGCCGCCCGCCGGCCGCGCCGCCAAGGGCGTGGGCGTCGTCACCGAGATCAATGCGGAAGAGGCGGTGGTCACCCTGAAGCACGAACCGATCCCGGCGCTGGGCTGGCCGACCATGACCATGCCGTTCCACCTGGCCTCGCCCGACCTGCTGAAGGGGCTGAAGGTCGGCCAGAAGATCGCCTTCGACACCAAGGAGGCCGAGGGCCTTCCGGAGATCACCGCGATCCACAAGCCCTAAGGCGCATACGAAGAGGGCCGCTCCTTTTCGGAGCGGCCCCTTCATCGGTCCCCAACGGTCGGACTTAGACTGTCGGCGGCGTCTGGGTCGGCGGCGGCGCGGCCTCAGTGGTCGGCGGCGAAACCGTGGCCGGAGCCGGGCCCGTGGTCTGCGGCAGGTTCAGCACCAGCGGCGGAGCCGGCGCCGCAGAGGCCGGGGGCGCAGCGGCGGGGGCGGGCGGCGGCGCGGCTTGCACAGGCGCCGGCATCGGCGCCGTGGTGCTGGCGTCGGCCGCGGTGTCCGAGGCGGCGCGCGAGCGGACCGTGGTGGTCGTCTTGTGCGTCACCGTCGCGCCGTGAGCGGTCTTGGCCGTCGTGGTGGTCGTGGTGGAGTTCTCGGCCGGGGCGGCGGGCGTCGCCGGCGGCGTCGCGGCCTCGGCCACCTGGGTGGTCACCGAGCCGTCGGGCGTGGTGGTGGTGCTGGTCGAACCGGGGGTCAGTTCGGCCACGCCCGGCGCACCGTGCGGCTGCAGGGCGTACCAACCGGCCGCACCGACGCCGGCGACGACGATCAGGCCGGCCACGATGGCGAGCGGAACCCGGCTGGACGCGCTCTTGGACGTGCGGTTGGCGAAGGTCGGGCCGGACGCGAAGGTGTCGGTGGCGGGGTCCACGGCGCCCATGGAATCCACCGGCGAATCGGCGGTCAGCGGGGCGTCAGCCGGCGCAAAGCTGCGCGGCTCATCCGTACGGCGTCCGCCGCCGAAGCCGCGGCGCTTCTTGTTGCGTTCCCAGGCCGGAACCGCCGCGAAGGCCGAGTTGTCGGCGTCGCCGCGGCTCGGATCTTCGCCGGGGGTAGCGTTGAAATCGATGGGCATCTTGGGTTCCCTCCTGGGATCTGTCGTTGGATCATTCAAACGGGAACTTTCCGGGTAGGTTCCGGCGGCGACATGGGCCGACGTGGCCGGCCATTGCGCCACGGCGACGCTTCATCGGCGCCGAACCGTTTGAAGGATTTGTGCAAATACAGGGCTTTGCGGCGACGCTATCGTGATCCCGGTCAACGCCGAGCGGCGCGGCTCGCCGCCTGGCCGGCGCCAAATGACCTTAATTCCATCCGTCAGGATATCCTTGACAGGGTGTCGCCGTCAGGTGATACCTGACAGTCAGGAATGACCTGACATGGAGGCCGCCGTGGCCGAGCCGAAGCCCAAGCGCACCCAGGAAGAGATCAAGGCCCGCCGCAAGCTCGAACGGGCCACCGGCCATAGGCTGCCCAAGGCGCTGCATTGCTCGTTCTGCGGCAAGTCCCAGCAGGAGGTGGCCAAGCTGATCGCTGGCCCCTTTGTCTTCATCTGCGACGAGTGCGTGGAGATGTGTAACGACGTGGTCGCCGGCCGCCCGATCCCCGACAAGGGCTACCAGAAGCCGCTGGAGCGTTCCACCGACCAGCTCTTGTCGCTGATGGGCTCGGTGAACTTCGCCGCCGACGCCAGCCGCGACTTCCTGCAACAGGTGGTCGACACCCTGCGCAGCCGCGAGGTGAGCTGGGCGGACATCGGGACCAGTCTCGGCGTCTCGCGCCAATCGGCGTGGGAGCGGTTCTCCTGACCGCGGCTCGCCTCAGCCGCGGCCTCTGGAAAGGTCTGATTAATCAATTGTGGCTGCGGCGCCGCGTTTCCGCCTAGCCACCGCTCCGCCGCCGAACAGCTGCTTCAAAAACTTGACCCCGCCCGCGCCGCATCCCCAAGTTGGGGGCGTTGTCGGAGCCCCGAATGCCGCTCAAGGCCAATCTGCAGCGCGAGTGGCGGTTCCTGCGCGGACTGAACCGGACGTTGAAGCGCGTGAAGTCGATCGCGCCCGACAGCCCGAACCTGATCTGCGACGACATCCAGGACGCGGTCGATCGATGGCGCGACCGCACGGCTATGACCTTCGAAGGCCGCACGGTCAGCTACGCCGAGCTCGACGCCATCGCCAATCGCTTCGCCCACTGGGGCAAGGGCGCCAATCTGCGGCGCGGCCAGACCGTGGCGCTGTTCATGCCCAACCGGCTGGAATATTTCGCCATCTGGTACGGCCTGTCGAAGATCGGCGTGGTCACTGCCCTGATCAACAACCAGCTCTCGGGCCTGGCTTTGGCCCATTGCCTGAACCTCTCCCAGGCCGCGGTGGTGATCGTCGACGCCGAGACTTCGCCGGTGTTCGAGGCCGCCAAGCCGCTGCTGGAAAAACCCCTGTCGCAGTGGGTGTTCGGTCCCGCCCACGGCGACCAGCGCGACTTGGTCCAGGCGCTGAAGAGCTGCAGCCAGCTGCCGCCGGACAAGATCGTGCGCGAGGACATCCGCGCCCGCGACACGGCGCTCTTGATCTTCACCTCCGGCACCACCGGCATGCCCAAGGCCGCGCGGATCACCCACGTCCGCGCCCAGCTCTACATGCGCGGCTTCGCCGGCGCGACGGGGGCGAAACAGACCGACCGCATCTATGTGGCCCTGCCGCTCTATCACGCCACCGGCGGGCTCTGCGCGCTCGGCGCGGCCCTGCTGAACGGCGGTTCGGTCTTCCTGCGGCGCAAGTTCTCGGCGACCCATTTCTGGGGCGATGTCGTCGCCGAGGGCTGCACCATGTTCGTCTACATCGGCGAGCTCTGCCGCTACCTCGTGAACCATGCGCCGGGCGAGGACGAGACGCGCCACAAGATCCGCCTGGCCTTCGGCAACGGCCTTCGGCCCGACATCTGGCCGACGCTGAAGCAGCGCTTCGGGATCCCGGAGATCCTGGAGTTCTACGGCTCGACCGAAGGCAACGTCTCGATGTTCAACTTCGACGGACAGCTGGGCGCGATCGGCCGCATCCCCGCCTACCTGAAGCCCTTCTTCAACATCCGCCTCGTGCGCTTCGACGTCGAGACCGAGGCGCCGGTGC
>NZ_DATAPY010000128.1:0-2652 GCF_036264965.1 Phenylobacterium sp. | reverse complement strand
GCGTCAAGGTCGGTGGGCCTGAGTTGGGGCAGTGCGTGCTTCGATACGCGCCGTTCGGGCCAACACACAGCGTGACGTCTTTCGGCCCCCCTATGTTCGTCATCCCGGCCGGAAGCCCGCTTGCGGGCTGCAGAGCCGGCGACTGTGTTGGGTCAAGTCTGTTTGAGCCAGGGTCGGTTGGCTTTGAGCATGGTGTTGGCGGCGACGACGATACGTCTGGCGATGGCGACGAGGGCGACCTTGGCGGGTTTTCCGGCACGTCGCAGGGCTTGGTATTCCCGTTTGAAGCCGTTGTCGGATCGCACGGCGCTGACCGCGGCCATGTAGAGAGCGGCGCGCACGCAGGGGCGTCCGCCGCCGATGTGGGCCTGGCCGGTGCGGGTTCCGCTCTGGTTGGGATGCGGGGCCAGGCCCGCGAGGCTGGCGATGGCCTTACGGTCGAGGGTTCCCAGTTCCGGCAGATCGGCCATGAGGGTCATGCTGACGGCGGGCCCGACGCCGGGGATGGTCTGCAGGAGGCCCGAGCGTTGGGGTCCGTCCTGGCTGGTGAGCAGCTCGGCCTGCAGCAGGGCCTCCACCTTGGCGCGCTCTTCGGCCAGAAAGGCGATGATCTGGCGGCAGCTGTTGGCGACGACCTCGTCGAGGGTCTGCCCCAGGCGGACCTTCTCCATGGCCGCCATCTCCACCAGCTGGCGGCGACGAGTGGACAGGGCGCGGATCTCGAAGGCCTTGGGGCTGGGGACGGGGCGGGCGACGTCGCGCATGATCAGAGCGAAGCGCGCGATCAGCGCCGCGTCTAGCCTGTCGGTCTTGGCCCGCTTGCCCTCGGCGATGCGCAGCGCCTGGATGCGCTTGGGATCGATCACCCCGACCTCGAAGCCGGCCTCGGCCAAAGACCGCACCAGCCTGGCCCCATAGCCGCCGATCGACTCCAACACGACTCGCCCGACGCCTTCGCGCCGCAGCCGCGTCACCACCGCCTCCACGCCCTTCGCCCCGTTGGGCGTGCGAAACACCCGCCCCGACGGCGCCAGGCCCACATCAAAGAAATCCCGGCCGACATCCACGCCGGCCGCACATGATGGCGTCATCGCTCCGCTCCTGTGTTCGGGCCCGAGCGCCCAGCGCTCCGCCCATGCGACTGTTCGGAAAAGCTGACTGGCGAGCGCGCCCTGGCCGGCATCTCGGCCTCAACAGCCAGGGACCCAACGAGCTACGCTCGCCAACCATCAAGCCTCAGCTCAACAGATCCGCAAATACACAGGGACCCAGGGGCCCGAGCCACTGCGTCCGCCCCTGGGTCCCGGATCGGCCCTCCGGGCCGTCCGGGATGACGAGGGAAAATGGGAACGGCGTTCCGACCTTAAGGAGCTCCGTCCGAAGGCCGCGGCTGCACGCTCAGCTCCAGGTATCCCGTCTCCTCGTCCTGCACACGCCGGAACTCGACCTGCGGCAGCTCGCCGATCACCAGCTCCGCCGTCGTGTGGACGATGCAGCCGCGGACGAGGTGGCCGCCGACGCAGACGCCGTCCCGGCCGGACAGGCTGATGTGCACGTGGAGGCCGTCCGGACCCAGCGTGCCGACCAGCGAGACGATCTCCATCGGACCGGCGAACGTCGTAAAGAGGTCCTCCTCGCCCGCGGCGCCGGGCATCCTGAGGCGAGCCTGGGAGAGGCTGCCCACGCAGGTGAGGACGCATCCGGCGCGAAGGGCGTGCGCGTCGGTGATGCGCTCCAGCGCCTCTTTCAGGTCGGTCCCGGGCGTCAGGCGAAAGGCGTGCGCTTGCATGGCCCGAGCCTATGCCATCACGACGCCGGCGTCTCGGAACCAAACCCTTCCTCGTCATCCCGGCCGGAAGCCCGCTTGCGGGTGCGTTGCCCCTGGGCTGGGACCATACTGATTGGTTAGACCCGCACCATCCGCTTGCCGACATTCTCGCCGGCCAGGAGGCCGACCAGGGCGGCGGGCAGGTTCTCGAAGCCGTCGATGATGTCCTCCGGAACCTTCAGCGCGCCGTCGGCGACCCAGGCCCGGAGGTTGGCCAGCGCCTTGTCGTACTCGGCGGCGAAGTCCATGACCACGAAGCCGCGCAGGTTCAGCCGCCGGGTGACGATCAGGCCCGGCACGCCGCGCGGGCCGTGCGGCGGCGCGGCGCCGTCATATTGCGAGACCGCGCCGCAGCAGACGATGCGGCCGTGCAGGGCCATGTTGAACAGGCAGGCCTCGAACACGTCGCCCCCGACATTGTCGAAATAGACGTCGATCCCATTGGGGCAGGCCTCGCGCAGGGCGCGCCGCAGGTTGCCGGCCTTGTAGTCGACCGCCGCGTCGAAGCCGAGTTCGCGGGTCAGGAGCGCGCCCTTGGCCGCGCCGCCGGCGATGCCGACCACCCGGCAGCCCTTGATCTTGGCGATTTGCCCGACCAGAGAGCCCACAGACCCTGCCGCCGCGGAGACCACCACCGTCTCGCCCGCCTCCGGCCGGCCGCACTTCAGGAGGCCAAAATAGGCGGTGAGACCGGCCACGCCATAGACGCTGAGCATGTGGCTGATCGGCGTGGCGGGGGTCTCGGCGGAGAGATGCTTGGCGCTGACCGCCGCATAGTCCTGCCAGCCGGTGTCGGCGAAGACCAGGTCGCCGGGCTTCAGATG
>NZ_DATAPY010000127.1:0-53793 GCF_036264965.1 Phenylobacterium sp. | reverse complement strand
CTACGACCCGGCCAACTGGCAGCAGACCAAGCTGACTTTCACGGCCGACCCGAAGTCGGTCGACACCAACGATTCCGCCTTCAACAAGCAGATCGCCGGCTACCTCGACGCCGACAAGTTCCCGGCCATCACCTTCGTCTCGACCGCCGTGGCGGGCGGAGAGGACGGCAAGGGAACCGTGACCGGCGACCTGACCTTGCACGGCGTCACAAAGCCGGTGACCCTCGACGTCACCTTCGACGGCGCGGGCCACGGGATCACGCCCTTGGGCACGCGTCTCGGATTTTCCGGCTCGGCCAGGATTAAAAGGTCGGATTTCGGAGTCAGTAGCGTGATCCTCAACCAGTTCACCGGCGACGACGTCGACGTGATCTTCGAGGTCGAGTTCGAGAAGAAATAAGCCCCAGGAAGGCCCCGAATGACCGCCACTCGTTTCGCTCCAGTCGGCCGCACCCGCTACGCCACAGTCGCGATCGTCCTGCACTGGATCATCGCGCTGGCCATCGTGACCCAGGTGAGCCTGGCGTGGCGCTTTGCCGACGACCGCAGCCCGACGGGCTTCGCGCTCACCCAGCTGCACAAGTCGATCGGGGTGACGATCCTGTTCCTCAGCCTGATCCGGCTGGGCTGGCGCCTCGCCAACCCGCCGCCGCCGGAACCGGCGGGCCTGGCGACCTGGGAGCGCGTGCTGTCGAAAGCCGTCCACTGGGGCTTCTACGCGATCATGATCGGCATGCCGCTGACCGGCTGGCTGATGGTCTCGGCCAGCCGGACGGCGATCCCGACGGTGCTGTTCTGGACGGTCCATCTGGCGAACATCCCCGGCGTCGATAATCTTTCGCCGGCGGCCAAGGGCATCGCCCGCAGGATCGGCCAGACGAGCCACGAGCTGCTGGCGTTCGGCTTCTACGGGCTCTTCGTTCTGCATATCGGCGGGGCGCTGAAGCACCAGCTCTTCGAGCGCAACATCCCGGTGCTGGCGCGCATCGCGCCGGGCTCGGTGTCCGGCCGCTGGTGGGAGCCGCGCCTGTGGCTGATCGCGCTGGCGGTGGTCGGCGCCGCCGCCTTCGGCTGGCTGGTCCAGCCGCCGCATCCGGCCTCGGGCCCGGCGCCGGCCGAGGCCGCCCCTGCGGAACCCTTCTTGCCTGAGGCCGCGCCCGCGGCTCCGGGGACGCCCGCGACCGCCGCGCCGCCGGCGGCCGGCGCCAAACCGGCCGCGGCTGCCCCGACGGGCGCCGTCGCCTGGAAGGTGGCGCCCGGCTCCAGCCTGAACTTCCAGACCAGCTGGAGCGGTGACGCCGTGCACGGCCGGTTCAACAGCTGGAAGGCCGACATCCTCTTCGGCCCCGACGCGCTCGATAAATCCAAGGTCGTCGTCACCATCGACATGACCTCGGCCAAGACCGGCGACGATCAGCGCGACGCCTCCCTGCCGGCCAGCGACTGGTTCGACGCCGCCGCCCATCCGAAGGCGGTGTTCACCGCCACGAAGTTCGAGAAGAAGGGCGAGGGCGCCTACGTCGCCCACGGAACCCTCGACCTGCGCGGGGTGAGCAAGCCGGTGGACCTGCCGTTCAAGCTGAAGATCGTCGGCGACAAGGCCCAGATGAGCGGCGAGACCAGCCTCGACCGGACCCTGTTCGGCGTCGGCCAGGGGGAGTTCACCGCCACCGACCAGGTGCCGGCCAAGGTCACGGTTCGCGTGCAACTGAACGCCCAAACGACCGCGGCGGGCGACAAGCGGTAGGTCCGCGCCGTTGACAGGGTGAGGCGGTGGCCGGAGCTTTCCGTCAGCTTCGCCACATGACCGTTAGGACCTGACGATGAGAACCCTGCTCCTGGCCGCCTGCGCCGCCGCCAGCCTGGCCGCGGCCGCCGTGGTCGCCGCGCCGGCGGTCCCCGCCTATGTCTCCGCCGCCGTCGCCGACAAGGGCCGCGACGACGACCGCGACGCCGATGCGCGGCGCCATATCGCCGAGGTGGTCGCCTTCTCCGGCGTGAAACCCGGCGACAAGGTCGTCGACCTGATCCCGGGCTCCGGCTACTTCACCAAGGTCTTCTCGAAGATCGTCGGCCCGAAGGGCCACGTCTACATGATCTGGCCAGACGAGTACGCCAAGGAGGCCCAGCCGGACCCGATCAAGAACCAGGGCCTGGCCCGGACCGGCTATCCCAACACCTCGGTGATCCTGCAGCCCGGTGCGGCCTTCGCTGCGCCCGAGCCCGTCGACCTGGTGTTCACGGTCCAGAATTATCACGACTATCCGGACAAGTTCATGGGCAAGATCGACCTGATGGTCTTCGACCGTGCGGTGTTCAAGGCGCTGAAGCCGGGCGGGACCTTCTTGGTGGTCGACCACACGGCCGAGGCCGGTTCGGGCCTGCGCGACACGGACACCCTGCACCGCATCGACCCGGCCATCGTCAAGAAGCAGGTGACCGACGCCGGCTTCGTCTTCGAGGGCGAGAGCACGGCGCTGAAGAACCCCGCCGACGACCTGAAGAAGATCGTGTTCGACAAGGCCATCCGCGGCCACACCGACCAGTTCATCTTCAAGTTCCGCAAACCCAAGTAGGCGTATCGGGCCTGGGCGGTGTAACCCACCGCCGTGGACGACGCCGCCGACATCGCAAACGCCGCCGCCGCTCTACGGGCCGGCGGCCTGGTTATCCTGCCGACCGAGACGGTCTACGGGCTGGCGGCGGACGCTTCCAATCCGCGCGCGGTGGCGAAGGTCTATGAGGCCAAGGGCCGGCCGGCCTTCAATCCGCTGATCGCCCATGTGGCGGACGTGGCGACCGCGCGCCGGATCGCCCGCTTCGACGACCGGGCCGAGCAGCTGGCAGCGAGGTTCTGGCCGGGGCCATTGACCCTGGTGCTGCCGGTGGCCGACGCGGCCGCGGTCTGCGACCTGGCCCGCGCTGGCCTCGATACGGTGGCCGTCCGCGCGCCGGCCCATCCCCTGGCCCACGCCCTGCTGGACGCCTTCGGCGGTCCGCTGGTCGCGCCGTCCGCCAATCGCTCGGGTCGGCCCAGCCCGACCTCCTTTGCCGACGCCATGGCGGAGACCGGAGCGGCCGCCGCCGCAGGTCTCGACGGCGGGCCTTGTCAGATCGGGCTGGAGTCGACGGTGGTGGCCCTGCTGGACACGCCGCGCCTGCTGCGGCCAGGCGCCGTCACCCGCGCCGAGATCGAGGCGCTGATCGGGCCGCTTGCGGAGGCCGAGGCCGACGCCAGGCGTTCGCCCGGCCGGCTGACCCGCCACTATGCGCCGGACCTGCCCCTGCGGCTGAACGCCACCGCGCCGCGCGACGGCGAGGTGTGGCTGGGCTTCGGCTCGGGCTTCCCCGAGCCCCTGAACCTCAGCCTGACCGGCGATCTGGCCGAAGCCGCCGCCAACCTCTTCGCCTATCTGCGCGCCGCGGACCGCTCCGGCGCTCAGGGCATCGCGGTGGCGCCCATTCCCGACGACGGGCTCGGCGAGGCGATCAACGACCGCCTGCGCCGCGCGGCGGGGTTTGTGGGCTAGGATCGCGGCGCTACACTGCGGCCATGACCGCTCCCGTTCCCGCCGATGTGCTCTCCCGCCTGAAGGCCGTGTTGGGCGAGGGCGGCTGGAGCCAGGACCCGGAACGGCTGGCGCCCAAGCTGCTGGAATGGCGCGACCGCTGGAGCGGGGAGACGCCGTTCCTGGCGCTTCCGAAGACCACGGCGGACGTCGCGGCGGTGGTGGGCATCTGCTTCGAATCCGGGACCCCGATCACCACCCAGGGCGGCAACACCGGCCTGGTCGGCGGCCAGATCCCGCAGGGCGAGGTGCTGCTGTCCACCGAACGGATGCGCGCGATCCGCGAGAGCGACGCCTTCGATGATGTGCTGGTGGCCCAGGCCGGCGTCACCCTGTCAGCCATCCACGAGGCGGCCGCGGCGATGAACCGGCGTTTCCCTCTCGGCCTGGCGTCGGAGGGCTCGGCGACGGTCGGCGGCTTCGTTTCCACCAACGCCGGCGGCACCCAGGTGCTGCGCTATGGCATGACCCGAAACCTGGTGCTTGGCCTGGAGGCGGTGCTGCCCAACGGCGAGGTCTGGAATGGCCTGAAGCGCCTGCGCAAGGACAACACCGGCTACGACCTGAAGCAGCTGCTGATCGGCGCGGAGGGCACGCTGGGCGTGGTCACCGCGGCGGCCCTGAAGCTGTTCCCGGTGATGGCCTCGCGCGCCGTGGCGATGATCGGGCTGAAGAGCCCGGAGGCCGCGCTGAAGCTGCTGGTCCGCGCCAAGGACGAGACCGGCGGGGCGGTCGAGGCCTTCGAGCTGATGGGCCGCCTGGGCGTCGATTTCGCGCTCAAGAACATCGCCGGCACGCGCGACCCGCTGGCCGGCGTGCATCCCTGGTACGTCCTGGCGGAGTTCTCTTCCGGCGAGCCCGGATCGGCCGAGGCCTCGATGGAGCGCTTCCTGGCGTCCGGTCTGGAGGACGGGCTGATCGCCGACGCCGTGGTCGCCCAGACCGACAGCCAGGCCAAGGCGCTGTGGGCGATCCGCGAGAACCAGTCGCCCGCCCAGAAGCCGGAAGGCGCGACCTGGAAGCATGACATCTCGGTTCCGGTGAGCCGGGTCGCCGACTTCCTGCGCGAGGCGACCGCGGCGATGGAGGCCTTCGCTCCCGGCTCGCGCATCGCCGCCTTCGGGCACATGGGCGACGGCAACATCCACTACGACGTCCTGCGCGGCGACGGCGCGCCGGACGCTCGCCACGCTGCCAAGCGCGACGAGGGATCCCGCATCGTCCACGACATCGTCGCCTCCATGGGCGGCTCGATCAGCGCCGAGCACGGCCTGGGCTCGATGAAGACCGAGGAAGCCCGGCGCTACAAATCTCCCGTGGAGATTGAGGCCCTGTCGGCGATCCGCCGCGCGCTCGACCCCAAGCGGATCATGAATCCGCGGGTGCTATTCTAGCGGGCCGCCTTGGCCGCCAACTTGGCGACCAGCGTATCGCCCCACTCGCCGATCGCCTTGGCGTTGAAATAATAGAGCGCCTGTCGCGCCGTCGGCTGCTGGGCTGGGTCGAGGCCGAGCCGCTTGAGCAGCCAGGCCGACTCCGCAGGATTGGCGCAGCCGATGCCGTTGGAAAAGAACGCGAGGCGCCCGTTGGCGCGCACGCAGGCGGCCACGTCTGTGGGCGCGGCGGCCCAGGCAGCGTCGAGCTTCGGCCTGTCCAGCCGCCTGGCCGCGAGCAGCGAGGCGGCGGCATAGGTCTGCACGGCTTCCGATCCGGTGATCGTCTGGATCCAGTCCGGCGGGATGTCGCTTCGCCTGGCGCAGAGCGCGGCCTTGGCCTTGAGCGGGCCACCGAGCTTCTCTAACGCGGCCGCGCCGGCGCCCATATCCAGCTGATAGGCCGCCAGGATCCGGGTGTGCTCGGCCGACGAAAGCTTGGACCAGATGCAGGCGCCTAAGGGTCCGGCGCAGGCCGCGCCGCTCAGCGCGACTGCCGCCGCGAGGCCGAGGAACAGCGCCCTGGCGGCGCGTGGGAAAGTCATGGCCGCGGTGATGATCCACAATGGCTTGGCCATCAAGACGGACGATCGGGTCGTGGGCTCTTGGCTTGGCCTGCGGGACACGGCAAAGCATCGCGCGATGCTCATCGTCCTTTCCCCGGCCAAGGCGCTCGATTTCACCACGCCGCCGTTCAGCGCGCCGATGAGCGCGCCGCAGATGGCCGACCACACCGCCGAGCTGGCGGCCGTCGCCAAGAAGCTGCGGGTCATCGACCTGAAACGGATGATGGACCTCTCAGACACGCTGGCGAAGCTGAACCGCGAGCGGTTCCAGGCCTTCCAGCCGGCCAGCGAGGAGGGCCTGCAGGCGGCCTTCGCCTTCAACGGCGACGTCTACCTGGGCCTGAAGGCGCGGGAACTGGACAAGCGGGCGCTGGGTTGGGCGCAGGACCACCTGCGCATCCTGTCCGGCCTCTACGGCGTGCTGCGACCGCTCGACGCCATCCAGCCCTATCGGCTGGAGATGGGCGTGCGGATCAAGACCAGGCGGGGCGCCAGCCTCTACGACTTCTGGGGCCCGCGGGTGTCGCAGGCGCTGGACGCCGCGCTGGCCGGCCACCGGCGCAAGGTGGTCATCAACTGCGCCAGCCAGGAATATTTCGGCGCCGTCGATCGCGCGGCGCTCAAGGCCGGCGTCGTCACCTGCCGCTTCCTGGAAGAGAAGGACGGCGAGGCGCGGATCATGTCGTTCTTCGCCAAACGGGCGCGCGGCGCCATGGCCCGCTTCGCTATCGACAACCGGATCGACAAGCCGCAGGACCTGAAGGCCTTCGACATCGACGGCTACCGCTTCGTCCCGTCGCTTTCCGGCGAGGACGAGTTCACCTTCGCCCGGCCCCAGCCGCCGCCGGTCGCTCAGGTGCGCGCGGCGGCGAAGGCGCGAGCCTGATCAGCGGCCCTTCGGAAGGCCGTCGATCGTCTCCAGGATGGCGCTGAGCGGGGGGCGGACCTTGTAGTCTTCCTCCGCCAGCTTGGCCTTCAGGACGCCCTGGGGCGAGATCACATAGATCGAGGCGTAGGGCACGCCCCAGGCGAAGGTGTCGGGCTTGTAGCGGATGTCACGCAGCTTCCAGGCGTCGATGGTCACCGAGCCTGGATCGGACAGCAGCGGATAGGGGATTTCGCGCTTCTCGGTGAACTGGGTCAGGACATCCGTCGGGTCATAGCTGATCGCGGCCAGCTTATAGCCGCGCGCCCCTAGCGGACCGGGCGCGTCTTTCATGTCCATCAGCTGCTTCTGGCAATAGGGGCACCATTTGGCGGACCGGAAGAACACCAGGACGAGGCCGTTCTTCCCGGAGAGCCCGCGCACATTGACCGGGGCGCCCTTGAGGTCGGTGGCGTGCAGCGCCGGGACCTTGGCGCCGAGCGGCGGACCCACGTCCCAGGCCGCGGCGCTCGCCGCCAGGGGCAGCAACAGGGAGACAGCGAGGCTGAGGACGGCGGCGAGTTTCATGATGTTCTCCGGCGTCCGCACGACGCCCCAGGTCATTCGCCGCACGGGGATGCACGGTTACATCGTCGCGCGCTTGACGGGGCGCGACGATCCGGGGCTTTTGCCTCCCAACGCTTGTTTGAAAAACGCAAAGGGGAGGCATCGGTCATGGCGTTCAAGCCGTTCGATCTGACGGGGAAGGTGGCGCTGGTCACCGGCGGCAATGGCGGCATCGGCCTCGGCATGGCCGAGGGCCTGGCCGCCGCCGGCGCCAAGGTGGCGATCTGGGGCCAGAACCCCGACAAGAACGCCAAGGCCGAGGCGGCGCTGAAGGCCTACGGCGGCGAGGTGCTGGTCCAGAAGGTCGACGTGGCCGACGAAGCCGCGGTCGTGGCCGGCGTCGCCGAGGTGATCAGGACCCTGGGCCGGCTCGATTTCTGCGCCGCCAACGCCGGCATCGGCGGCGGCGCGCCTTTCGACGAAATGACCACCGAAAAGTGGCGCCGGGTGACCACGGTGAACCTGGACGCGGTGTTCTGGACCTTCCGCGAAGCCGTCCGCCACATGGTCGAGCGCGCCAAAGACGGCGACCCGGGCGGCTCCCTGGTGGTGACCTCCTCGACCTCCGCCATTCACGGCGCGCCGCGCAACGAGGCCTATGCCTCCACCAAGGCCGGCGTCCTGGCCATGGTCCGGGGCCTGGCGGTCGAGTACGCTCGCCACGGCGTGCGGGCCAACTCCATCCTGCCCGGCTGGATCGCCACGGACATGACCGCGGGCGCCCAGGGCAACGACAAGTTCAACGATCAGGTGATCCGCCGGGTGCCCTTCCGCCGTTGGGGCGAGGGCGACGACTTCTCCGGCATCGCGGTCTATCTGGCCTCGGACGCCTCGCGCTTCCACACCGGCGACAGCTTCGTGATCGACGGCGGCTACACGATCTTCTGATCCTTGCTTGTTGCTGCGCAGCGGCGCCCGTCGATTTTGACACGAGGACCACCAAGGACACGAAGATCACGAAGAGGCAGTGCGCTTCGCGAGCGATGAGAGCTGTCCTGCTACGCCATCGTCTGGCTTTGGCCTGCGGCCGGCGAGCTGGCAGAGCGCCTTCGTGGTCTTCGTGCCCTTGGTGGTCCTCGTGTTTTTCTTTCGGGCCTTCGGCCGGACAACCGCCCTGGGCTATGCTTGTCCCAACCAAGAAACGGGAGGCCATCGATGACCCTGCACACCGAGCTCTGTGACCTCCTGGCCGTAAAGCATCCGATCATGCTGGCCGGCATGGGTGGGGTTTCCTACGCCGAGCTGGTCGCCGCGGTCTCGAACGCCGGCGGCTATGGCGTGCTGGGCATGGCCGGCCGCTCGCCCGACTTCATCCGCGACGAGATGCGCAAGGTGAAGTCGCTCACCGACAAGCCGTTCGGCGTCGACCTGCTGGCGGCCAGCCCCGACAGCCTGACCGCCAGTGTGGAGATCATCATCCAGGAGGGCGCGTCCGCCTTCGTGGCGGGCTTGGGCGTGCCGATGCCGATCATGGAGAAGCTGAAGGCGGCCGGCCTGAAGGTGATGGTAGTCTGCGGGGCGGTGAAACATGCGGTGAAGGCCGAACAGGCCGGCTGCGACGCGGTCATCTGCCAAGGCGGCGAGGGCGGCGGACATACGGGCTTGGTCGGCACCATGCCGCTGGTGGCCCAGGCCGTGGAGGCCGTGAAGATCCCGGTGGTGGCCGCGGGCGGGCTCTACGACGGCCGCGGCCTGGCCGCCGCGCTCAGCCTGGGCGCCGTGGGCGTCTGGATGGGCACGCGGTTCATCGCTTCGGAAGAAGCCCACGCCGGCCAGATGTACCGCGAGGTGATCGTCGAGGCCTCCGACGAAGACACCATCCGCACCCGCAGCTATTCAGGCAAACCCATGCGGGTAAAGAAGAACCCCTACGTCGAGGAGTGGGAGAGCCGGCCGGCCGACATCCAGCCCTTCCCGCAACAGGCGATCCTGTCCAGCCGCGCCGGCGTCATGGGCGGCATCGGCGGCCAGGTCGAGGGCCTCGACATCGACCGCTCAGCCTTCGCCATGGGCCAGTCGGCCGGCGGCGTCCGCGACGTCGCCCCGGCCGGCGAGATCGTGGCCCGGATCATGGCCGAGGCGGAAGCGGCGATCGATCGGGTGGCGGGGTTGCGGGCGAGGGAGGTGGCATAAGCCCGGTTTAGGGCAATCTGCTGCCGTGAACGCGTTTCACGGGGATGGCGTCCAGGTCCACACCGTCGAGGCACCGAACGTTCACCGCCCAAAGATTCGGCGCTGTTCGAGGGCGCCTGAAGGGGAGGATTCCGCAGTTAGGACAGAAGTAGTCCGTGGCTTGGCGCGTGTGAAATTTGTAACGGGAGAGATTTTCCAGCGGCGTGAGCAGTTTGAAGTCCGAATCCAAGACGCGGTGGATTAGCGCCCCGCGCCGCCGGCATATTGAGCAGTCGCAGACTCGTACATGATCGAGTTCGACCTGGACCTCGAACCGGACGCGACCGCAATGACAACTGCCGCTGTAGGTCGCCATGGTCCTGATCATGCATCGCTCTGTGCCAGTTGCGAAGACGGCGTTGTCGGTGGCTTGTCTTTGGAAAGGCGTCCCTCCGGAGGGACCGAACCATAGATTTCATGGCGGCCAATCTGCCTTCCCGTCTCGGCAACTGAAGGACGGCGCGGAGCGCCGCCGCGGGGCGGCCGGCCAGGGGCCGGTCCTTGACTTGCCGAGACCGGAAGGCTCGCATCTCCCGTGAGATTTAAGGCGGGGAAGCGCCGAAGGGCGCTCCCGCAACGGGCGACAGGGCCGGCGATTGAAGTCGGAATTTCTCGACTTTTCTCGACGCCGGGCCTACCGCGAACATAACGAGAACTACCGCTCTTTGACAATGTGCGAAGGTGGCAGAGGGCGCATGCGACTCTCCCTGCCATCGTACTATCTCGGGACAGGGCTCACGATCCGCTCCTCTCCCCCGACGCGGCACGCGCGGGGGGAGAGGAGGCTCCGCTGAATGTCGATCGCCCCTACGGCGCGCTCGCCAGGTACCCGTTCGGGTCTTTCAGGAAGTTGCGGAACTCGGCGATGCAGCCGGTCCAGGCGGCGACCTGGGTCTTCATCCGGTCGCGGCCATCGTCCTCGAACAGCAGGGTCGAATAAATGACATGCGGCTTCGCCGATTTGTCCTCGTAGCCGCGGCACATGGCCGAGGTCTGGTTGAAGGCGTTGAGCTGGGCGAAGGTCGGCCCGGCCTGGTCGACCATGTTGTCGAACAGCACCGCCTTGCAGACCCGCCCCTGGGCGTTGCAGCCGGCGTACTGGGCGGAGAAGTTGGCGGCCGCGGAGGTGACGGTGACCATGACCGCGTCGTCCTCCCGGCGCGACACCACGCCCTTGGCTCCGACGGTGGCCAACAGCGTCACCAGGCTGGCCGGGTCGCGGGCGTCGAAGGGCTCTTCGGGCTTGGCGGCGGGCTTGGCCGGCGCGGCGGCGGTCGCGGCCGGCGGGGCGGCCGGCGTCTTGGGCGCGGCGGGTTTGGGCGTGGCGCCCATCGCCAGGACCGCGCAGGCCAGGAGGGCGGTGGTCTTCCAGAACATGGATCGTCGCTAGCAGACCTCGCCGCGGGTTTCCATGGCGCGGGCCTCCAGCCGTGACTAAGCTCGCTCCAAAGTTGAGGGGAAGTCCATGGTCATCACGATTGTCGCCGCGATCTTCGTGATCCTGGCCCTGTTCGTCGCGGTCGGGGCGATCAAGATCGTGCCGCAGGGCCGCGAGGTCACCGTCGAACGGTTCGGCCGCTACACCCGCACCTTGAAGCCCGGCATCAGCTTCCTGACGCCCTTCGTCGAGGGCATCGGGCGGCGCATCAATATGATGGAACAGGTGCTGCAGGTGCCGCAGCAGGAGGTGATCACCAAGGACAATGTCACCGTCCAGGTCGACGCCATCGTCTTCATCCAGGTGATGGACGCCGCGGCCGCGGCCTACCGGGTCAGCCAGCTGGACTTCGCCATCACCCAGCTGACAATGACCAACCTGCGCACCGTGGTCGGCAACATGGAACTCGATGAGGTGCTGTCGCAGCGCGATCACATCAACTCGCGCCTGCTGGAGGTGATCGACGCGGCGACCAATCCGTGGGGCGTCAAGGTGGCGCGGATCGAGATCAAGGACCTGCAGCCGCCGCCGGACATCACCAACGCCATGGCCCGCCAGATGAAGGCCGAGCGCGAGCGCCGGGCGGTGATCACCGAGGCCGACGGCGAGAAGCAGGCGGCGATCACCGTGGCGGAAGGCCAGAAGCAGTCGGCGATCCTGCAGGCCGAGGGCCGCAAGGAGGCCGCCTTCCGCGACGCCGAAGCCCGCGAACGGTCCGCCGGCGCCGAGGCCAAGGCGACGGAGCTGGTCTCCACCGCCATCGCCAAGGGCGACGTCAACGCGATCAACTACTTCATCGCCCAGAAATATGTGGAGGCCTTCGCCAAGCTGGCCGAAAGCCCGCAGCAGCGCACCGTGATCGTGCCCGCCGACATGGCCTCGCTGGTCGGCTCGATCGCCGGCATCGGCGAACTGGTGAGGACCGCCCAGGCCGAGCAGCCGCCGATCCCGCCGCGCCCGGCCAATCCGGCGGCGCGGTCGGCAACGCGCGGCGGCACGGCGGTCCCGCCGGCGGGGAGCTGAGCCATGCCTGACCCGATGAGCCTCTATCTCGCGCACCCGTTCTGGGCCTGGGCGGCGGTGGCGGCCCTGTTCTTCGTGGCCGAAGCGATGACCGGCTCCGGCTGGCTGTTGTGGCCGGGCGGCGTCGCGGTGCTGGTGGCCTTCCTGGCGACCTTCGCGGGCCTGACGCCGTTCGACGCGGTGCTGGTCTGGGTCCTGCTGACCATCTCCTCGATCCTGCTGGCCCGGCGCTACCTGCCCAAGTCGCTGTTCCGACCGCTAGGCGCCGACATCAATGACAGCGCCGGGCGCATCATCGGCCACCAGGGCCGCGCGGTCGTCGCCTTCGTGGGGCGCTCCGGCCGTGTGTTCGTCGACGGCAAGGAATGGGCGGCCGAGCTTGAGGACGGTGAGACCCTGGCGGCGGGCGCGCGAGTCGAGGTCACCGGCGTCGCCGGAGCCCAGCTGCGGGTTCGCGGAGCCTGAGCGAAGGCGCCCGTCCAGCGTGCAACGCTGTTGGCTAAGCCTTTGGAACCGCGCCGAAGTTTCACATCGGAGCGCCCTCGTCTTGACCCCCATGCGGTTCCTGGCGCTTATGTGCGCCGAACGGGTCGAGCGCCCGGTACAAACGTCCAGGAGAGACTGAAGTCATGAGGCCAATCGGATTGGGGCTCCTCGTCGCCCTTGTCGTCGCCGTGATGGCGCCGGCCGCCGCCATGGCGGCTCCGGCCGTCAAAGCGCCCACCGTCGACGCCGCCGCGCGCAAGCAGGGCATGGCCGACGCGCCCGCGATCATCCAGGCGGCTGGAATCGAGTGCCCGGTGTCCGACGCCCGCCTGGCGGGCAAGGGCGCCAAGGACCCCAAGACTGGCCTCCAGCCCAGCGTCTATGAAGTCGCCTGCGGCCCGGGCTCGATCGGCTTCCTGCTGCAGACCAACGGCACCGCGCCGCCCAACGTCTTCAGCTGCCTGGTGGCCAACTATCCGGCTGACATGACCAAGCCGGGCAACCCCTGCATCCTGCCGGCCAACCTCGACCTGATGCCGGCGATCGCCACCCTGGCCGCCAAGGCGAAGGTGCCCTGCACGCCGGACGGCGTTCGCGGCATCGGCCAGACCGCCACCAACACCATCTTCGAAGTTTCGTGCCCTGGCGGGGCCGGCTACATGGTCACCGCCAGCGCCCCGCTGCTGGTGTCCAAGGACGCCAGCGCGCTGAACTGCCTCGCCTACGACGCGGCCAACGCCAATGTGAAATGCATGATGGGCACGCCCGCCGCGCGCCTGGCGATCGCCGACAAGTTCGCCGCGACCGCCAACGTCGGCTGCACGGTGAAGGACCGCCGCTTCGTCGGCCTGCTGACCGACGGCACCGAGGGCTATGAGTTCTCCTGCGCCGACGGCAAGGGCTGGATCGTCAAGGCGAACACGACCGGCCAGGTCACCCAGAGCCTCGATTGCGCCAAGGTGCCGCCCGGCACCTGCACGCTCACCGACACCCGTGCGGCGACCGCCGAACAGGCCGGCCTCTACACCAAGCTGGCCAAGGGCGCCGGCTCCAACTGCGCCGTGACCCGCTACGCCATCTTCCCGAGCCAGGGCGACAAGGAAGTCGCCGAGCTGGTATGCGGCGATGGCAATGGCGCGATCGGCATCTTCCCGGCCAGCGGCAAGGGGGTGGTCTACGACTGTGGCCACGCGTTGCTCGCGGGCTACCGCTGCACCCTCGGCAAGGTCGACTACGCGGGCCTCACCGCCGACCTGAAGAAGTTGGACAAGAAGGACTGCACGGTGTCCGCGACGGGCCAGCCGCTGAAGTCGACCACCGGAAGCATGCGTCTGGAAGTGGCCTGCGCCGACGGCCTGCCGGGCTACATGGTGGAATACACCGACCCGGGCACGCCGAAGGAAGCGGTCGCCTGCTCCTTCGCCGGCAACTGCATCCTGCCGACCAATAAGAAGAAGGGCTGACCCTTCCCTCATCGGCCAAGATCGGGGCCCGCGGTTCGCGCCGCGGGCCTTTTTCTTTGTCTGCTAGATCGCCGCTTCGATGAACATCGGGCCGCGTTGGGCCATGGCCGCGGCGATGGCCGCCTCGAACGCTTCGGCCGTCTCGCAGCGCACGGCGGGCAAGCCCAGACCCTCGGCCAGGGCGACGAAGTCGATCTTGGGATCGCCGAGGTCCAGTAGCTTGCGTGCTTGCGGCCCGGCATCGCCGGCGCCGGTGCGCTGCATCTCGATGTTGAGGATGCGGTAGGTGTAGTTGGCGAACACCACGACGGTGATGTCGAGGTTCTCCCGCGCCATCGTCCACAGCGCCTGGATCGTGTACATCGCCGCCCCGTCGCCGTTGAGCGACAGCACCTTGCTGTCGGGGGCGGCGACGGCCGCGCCGATGGCCAGCGGCAGGCCGGCGCCGATCGCGCCGCCGGTGAGCGCCAGAACCTCGTGCGGCCGTGCGGTGACCGCGGCCGCGGCGACGCCGGCCCCGGAGGTGACGCTGTCATCGCAGACGATCGCGCCCTCCGGCATGTGCCGCGCGATCGAGGCTCCGACGGCATAGGCTGTGAGCTTACCGGTCGGCGCGGCGTCGGGCAGCGCCAGCGACTGGACCGGCCCCGCCTTGGGCGCGCCGAGCGCGTCGGCCAGGGCGGCTAGGCCGGCGACGGCGTCCTCGCTGCGTTGGGCCAGAGTCAGGGTCTCGCAGCCCTCGGGGACCAGGACGCTGGGGCGGTTCGGATAGGCGAAGAAGGCCACCGGCATGGCGGTCCCGGCGTAGACCATCAGGTCGACGCCCTCGAGTTCGGCCAGGGCCATCTCGCCGAAGTATTGCATGCGCTTGGGCGCGAAGGCGCCGGCCCCCCGCGAGGTGCGGGCGATGAAGGTGTCGCTGTAGATCGTAACGCCCGTGGCCTGCAGGCGCGCAGCCTCCTTTAGGCCGGCGGCGAGGCAAGCCTGGCCGCCGATCAGGATGACGGGGTTCTTCGCCGCCTTGATGGCCCGCGCAGCGGCCTCGACGGTTGACGCGGCCGGCGCCGGGCGCATCGCCTTCTGGGCGATCACGGGCTCGCCCTCGGCGGGGAGCCAGGCGCTATCCGCCGGCAGGATCAGGCTGACGGGGCCGCCCGGCGGACCGTAGCTGGCGGCCACCGCTTCGGCGGCGAGGCTGGCGACCGTGTCCGGGCTGTCGGCCGACCTGGCCCACAGGGAGTTGGGCTTCACCAGGGTGGCGATGTCGGAGTTGAGCGGCGCGTCGTACTGGCGGTGGTAGGTGGCGTGGTCGCCGATCACGTTGACGATCGGGGTGAAGGCGCGGCGCGCGTTATGCAGGTTGGCGACCCCGTTGCCGTAGCCTGGTCCCAGGTGCAGCAGGGTGCAGGCGGGCTTGCCGGCCATGCGACCGTAGCCGTCGGCGGCGCCGGTCGCCACGCCCTCGAACTGGCAGAGGACCGGGCGCATGTTCGGGTTGCGGTCCAGGGCCGCCACGAACTGCATCTCGCTGGTGCCGGGATTGGCGAAGCAGGCGGTGACCTCATTGGCCACCAGGGTCGAGAGCAGGGCGTCGGCGCCGTTCATCAGAACACCATCACGTCGGAGGAGGGAGGATTGGCGAACAGCCGCTCGATGGCCTCGGCGCGCCTTTGACGGGCCAGGGCCTGGGCGATGTAGCCCTTGTCGGTGATCTCGCCGGAGACCGGGTCCGGCGGGTCGGGCAGGACCAGGGCGCGGGCCACCCGGCCGCCGGAGCCACGGGCCTTGGCGTTGAAGGTGGTGAGGCCTGCGCGCACGGCCTCGGCGATGGCGTCCGCCGTCAGCTGCGGGTTGGGGTAGAGCAACAGGCCCACGGCCTCCTGGCCCTCGCCGCAGACCACCGCATCGGTGACTGCCCCGCCAATGGCGCCCACCGCGCCGATGCGCAGATCGCCGACGCCCACGAAGGTGCCGCTGGCCAGCTTGAAGTTCTCTGACAGGCGCCCGTCGAAGACCATCCCCTGCGTCGGATCGGCCGGATCGACCAGTCGCGCCGCGTCGCCCAGGATGTAGAAGCCCTCGTCGTCGAAAGCCTCCGCCGAGCGCTCCGGCAGGCCGAGGTAGCCGGCGGTGATCTGCGGCCCCTTCACCCGGAAATCGAGCTTGCCGGCCATGGGGACCAGCCGCACCGACGTCCCCGGGACGGGCAGGCCGATCAGGCCCATGATCTCGTTGGGCCAGTGGACGTTGCAGGCCGTCGGGCCGGTCTCGGTGGCGCCGTAGCCGGAGGCGAAGCTGATCTTCTCGCCGACGGTGCGGACGGCCACCGCCTGGATGCGGTCAGCGGTCGCCTGGCCCAGCGCCGCGCCGCCGTACTGCAGCACCCGTACGCGCTCGAAGAACCGCCGCGCCAGAGCCTCGTCCTTCTCCAACTCGTCGACGAACAGCATCCAGCCGGCCGGCACCATGTTCTGATAGGTGGGCGAGACCTCGTGCAGGTTCCTGACCGTCTCGCCGAACCGCGCGGCTGTCGGTTGGCCGTGGTCAATGTAGAGGTTTCCGCCGCGATAGAGCGACATGTGCAGGATGGAGTTGGCGCCGAGGCTGTGGCTCCAGGGCGCGGAGTTGACCATCACCGGCGGATCGGGGTCGTCGAAACAGGCGGCGATCTGGGCGGAGTTCAGCGTTACGTTGGCGTGGCTGCAGATCACCGCCTTGGGGTGGCCGGTCGAGCCGGATGTCAGCAGGTACTTGGCGGTGTCGGAGGGGGTCGCGGTCGCGGCCGTGGCGGGCCCGCGCGCCAGGTCGGCGAAGGCGGCGTCGCCGGCGCGGGCGTTCTGCGAGGCGATGACTGGCAGGCCAGCCAGATGCGGCGCGGCCAGACCCTCGGCGAACAGGGCCGCGTCGTCGGTGTAGACCGCGCAGGGCTTCAGCACCTCGCAGGCCCGCGCCAGCCGCTCCGGGTTGGCGCCCTTCAGCCCATACTGCGGCGAGACCGGCGCGATCGGCACGCCCCGGCTCATGGCGGCGTAGGCGATCAGGGCGTGCTCGACGCCATTGTGCGCCAGGATCAGCAGCGGGCCCGGCCCTTCGACGCCGAGGGTCTTCAGGCCGCCCGCGAGCGCCATCACCTGCTGATGCGCTTCGGCGAAGGTCACCATGCGCCAGCCCTCGCCCGACCGCTCGGCCAGCCACACGCGATTTGGCGCCGCGTCCGCCCAATGGACCAGCGGCGCCGTCATGGTCTGGAACCGCGTCGAATAGGGCGTGGGATTGGTCAGCATCATTTCGCCGCCGTCGCGGTGCTCGACCTCCAGCCGACGCAGCGCGTAGCGCGGGTCGCGGAAGGGCGCAGTCGTGGCTCTGAGTTCGCCGTCCATACGGAGCCTTATTCCAAGCGCCGCGCGCGAAGGAAAGGCGCTAAGCGCTCAACTCAGCCAGCCGGCGTACCAGGAAGAGCCGCTCCGCGGGCGCAGGCTGCAGGGCCAGGGCCGCGCGCAGGGCTTCGGCCGCCTCGGCGTCACGGCCGGCCTTGGCGAAAAGGCCCGCGCGGGCGGCCTGATAGGGGAGCCAGCCCGCCAGGCGCTCCGGGCCTTCGACGGCGCTGAGCGCGGCCAGGCCCGCGTCGGGCCCCTGCGCTTCGGCCAGAGCGACGGCGCGGTTGACGGCGGCGATCGGCGAGGGGCGCACGGTCAGCAGCGCGTCGTAGAGCGCCACCACATGGGCCCAGGCGGTGAAACCCGTCTCCAGGCGCGTGGCGTGGACGCCGTGGATCGCGGCCATCAGCTGATAGGGGCCGCTGCGGGCCAGTTCGGCGGCGCGGCGCAGCAGGGCCATGGCCTCGCCGATCAGGCGGCGGTCCCAAAGGCGCACGTCCTGTTCCGAGAGGGGGATCATGGCCCCGGCGTCGTCCAGCCGGGCGGGACGGCGCGCCTCGGTCAGGCGGATCAGGGCGGCCAGGCCCAGGACCTCCGGCTCGTCAGGCGCCAGCTCTGCCAAGAGGCCCGAAAGGCGCAGGGTCTCGGCGGCGAGGTCGGCGGCGTCGCCCGCGCCGGCGGCGTCCTCGTAGGCCTGGGCGTAGGCGATCTCCAGAGTGGCCAGCACGGCGTCCAGCCGCTCGGGCCAGGCGTCGGGTCCGGGGATCTCGAAACGGATGCCGGCGTCGCGGATCTTGCGCTTGGCCCGCGTCAGGCGCTGCAGCGTGGCGACCTCGGTGGTCAACCACGCACGGGCGATCCGTTCCACGGAGAGGCCGTAGAGTGTACGCAACGTCAGCGCGATCCGAGCCTCGGGCGCGAGCGCGGGGTGACAGCACACGAAGATCAGCCGCAACCGCTCGTCTGGGATCGGTTCGAAGGCCGCCATCAGGATGGTCTCCGGGTCGGGCTCCGGCTCCGGCGCGTCGCGGACCGCGTCGGCGCGCACCTTGGCCCGACGGCCAAGGTCGAAGGCCCGACGGCGGCCCACAGCATAAAGCCAGGCGGCCGGATCGCGCGGCGGTCCGTCGCGCGACCAGGTCTCCACGGCCCTGAGACTGGCGAAGGCGAAGGCCTCCTCGGCCATGTCCAGGTCGCGGAAGCGCATGGCGAGCGCCGCGCGGATGCGGTCGCCCGCCTCGCGCACGGCCTCGTCCAGGATGCGCTCCGCCTGCACGGCTCAGCCCCTTAGGCCTCGCCGAGCGGCCAGATCGGGCGCACCTCGACGGCGTAGTTCGGCCCGCCGGGGATTTTCTTGGCCCAGCCCACGGCCGCGTCGAGGTCGGGCGCCTCGACCAGATAGTAGCCGCCCAGCTGCTCGCGGGTCTCGGCGTAGGGGCCGTCGTGCAGGCTCTGCACGCCGCCGGTGGTGCGCACGGTGGTGGCGGTGTCGGAGGAGCGCAGGCGGTTGCCTCCGACCATGGCGCCGCTCTCCTGCAGCTCCGCGCCCAGGCGCATGTGGGCGGCGGTGATCTCCTGCATGACCGCCTGGTCGCGCAGGGCCTCGTCGCCGTAAATGATCAGCAGATATTGCATGGTCTCGTCCTCTTGGAGTGCGGCCAGCTTGGCCGACGCGAAGGGTCGCGTCACGGGAGAGACGCGCCGCCTGGCTCGGATTCGACAGCTGTCCTGGACGCCGCCCCCGCGGGCGGTGAGTAGTTCTCGATCAGCTTGCGCAGGTCGGCGATGGCGTAGGCGGCGGGCGAGCGACGCTGACGCCAGACGAGCAGGCCGACCGCGCCCAGGGTGGCGGCGATGAACGGGATCGGGCCGAACAGCCAAGCCGCGGCCGCGAGCGCGAAATAATAGCCGCGCACGCCGGCGTTCACCGAATGCAGCGCCGGGTTCAGCAGCCGGCCCGCCGCGTCGCCGAACGCATGGTGCGTGTCGTCGTCGGCATGCTCGGGCGTCGCGCCGATGGCGGCCAGGACATAGTTCAGCTGGCGGATGCCCCAGATGAAGTCGAGCAGGCCCCGGGCGAGCGTGACCACCACCAGGGCCAGCTCAAGTTCGAACAACAGCCGCGAGGAGGTCTTGATCACCGCAAGGCTGGAGACGTTGCGGAAGCTCGCCTGGCCGCCGAACAGGACACCGGCCGTGGCGGCGATCAGGATCAGGTTCGACGAGGCGAAGAAGGATGACGAGCTCAGGGTCTGGGCCAGCAGCTGGCCATCCATGAAGCGGTTCTGGCGCTTGGCCATATTGTGCATCCAGGCGCTGCGCACCACCGCCAGGTCGGTGTTGATCACCGCTCCGCCTCGGCGGCCCAGCAGGGTCAGCAGGGGCTGGTAGAACAGCCAGCAGACGCCGAACAGGCCGAGTGCGGCAATGTTCAGCGGGCTAAGATCGATGGGTCCAAGGTCAATCATCGGCGATCAGGCTGGTCACGTTGGTGTTGCGAAGCCGCGCCGCGGCTATGGCGCCGGCCATCATGACGATGGCGACGTAGATGTAGAAGCCGCTCTCGATCCTGGCCTGCTTCAGCCACTCGGCGACATATTCCGCCGTGCCGCCGAACAAGGCGTTGGCCAGCGCATAGGGCAGGGAGACGCCCAGCGCCCGCACATGGGCCGGGAACAGCTCGGCCTTCACCACCGCGTTCACCGCCGAATAGCCGGAGTGGCAGAGGATCAGGATCATGATCAGGCCGAACGCCGCCCATGCCGAGGTCGAATGCGAGATGGCGGTCATCACCGGATAGGTGGCCAGCGCGCCCAGGCCCAGGCCCACCGCGATGGTGGTCCTGCGGCCCACGAAGTCGGACAGCCAGCCGACCAGGGGCTGGATCGGCATATAGACCACCAGCACCGCGGCCATGATCGCCGTGCCGGTGTCCTTGGAGAAGCCGGCGGTGTTGACCAGGAACTTCTGCATGTAGGTCGTGTAGGCGTAGAAGGCCAAGGAGCCGGCAGCGGTCAGGACCAGCACGATCGCGAACTCGCGCGGGTGCTGGCGGATCAGCGTCAGGGTGCGCCCGCGCTCAGCCCGGGAAGCCGTCTCGTTCAGATAGGCGCGGGTCTCGTCGAGGCCGGTGCGGATCCAGAAGACGACGATCGCCAGCAGGCCGCCGACCGCGAAGGGGATGCGCCAGCCCCAGGCTGCCAGGTCGGCCTTCGACAGCACGTGCTGCAGGATGACCAGCACCAACAGCGCCGCCACCTGGCCGCCGATCAGGCTGGTGTACTGGAACGAGGACCAGAAGCCGCGGTGTTTGCGGCCGGCCATCTCCGACATATAGGTGGCGCTGGCCCCATACTCGCCGCCGAGCGACAGGCCCTGGACCAGGCGCGCGGCCAGGAGGCCCAGCTGCGCCAGGACCCCGATCTGGGCGAAGGTCGGCAGGACCGCGATGGCGAAGGAGCCCAGGCTCATCAGCGCCACCGATAGCGTCAGCGCCGCGCGCCGCCCGGCCCGGTCAGCATAGACCCCCATCAGCCAGGCGCCGGCCGGCCGCGCCACGAAGCCGGCGGCGAAGATGGCTGCCGTCTGCAGCTGCTGGGCGACGGCGTCGCCCTTCGGGAAGAAGTGGGCGGCGAAATAGAGGCTGGTCGAGGAATAGGCGAACCAGTCGTACCACTCGACCAGATTGCCGGCCGAGCCGCCGAGGATCGCCTTGATCCGCTGCAGTGGCGACATCCGCTCGGTGGCGCCCACCGTCGCTGCGACTTCAGCCATGCATCCCCCGATTGCTCCGAGGGATGCTAGGCGAGTTTGATCGCTACGTCAGGGTGCGCGGAAGCTAGATGCGTCCGAGCAGCACCAGAACGATGATGATGACCAGGATCAGGCCGAGGCCGCCGCTCGGGAAATAGCCCCAGCTGCGCGAATGACCCCAGGTCGGCAGGGCGCCGACCAGCAGCAGGATCAGGATGATGATCAGGATAAGGCCCACGCGTCTCTCCTCCGTGTGACGTCCGAGGCCACGCCAACGGACGGCTACTGCGGAGGTTCCGGCGGCGGACTAGTCTGCGAGATCGGCGGTATGCAGGTGGGCGTCGGTGTCCTTCACGCCGAGCGAATACATCAGTCCGATCCACCCGCCCTTCACCCGCGGCAGGACGGTCAGCGTCAGAACCGCGAGCGCGACCAGGATGATCGGTAGCGAGATGGCCGGGTTCGAGCGCCAGACGACGGAGAAGAACAGCATCGGGGCCACCACCAAGTGGCCGATCAGCAGGATGGTGACATAGGCCGGGCCGTCGTCCGCCGGGTAGCGAGCCAGGTCGGTGTCACAGACCTCGCAACGGCCGTTGACCTTCAGGTACTTCCAGAACAACGCGCCCTTGCCGCAGGCCGGGCAGTGGCCCGACAGGCCCCGGAACACCGAGCGCCGCAGTGGATAAACGATCTCTGCCATGCCGGCCGATATGGGCCTAGTGCAGGCATAAAGAAACCCTGGCGGGCGATCCGTCGCACCGCCGCGAGCGTTCTTTTTTCGCCGCGTTCGTGAGTTTTGGGCCGCGAAGGCCCGAACGCCTAGTGCTTGGCGTCGTCAGCGGTCCTGGTGACCGCGTGGCCGGCGGCCGAGACGTCCTTGCCGACGCCGGACACGGTATTGCAGCTGGCCACCAGCAGGGCCGAAGCGGCAGCGAACAGAACGATCAGGTTACGCATCGAATTCCCCTCCGAATGGGCAGGCATTTCGCCGCTGATCGGGCGACAGTCAAGCTCCCGGCTTGTCCGGCGCTGTCTGAAGCGTGGCCGACCTGTCGTCTTTTCCGTCGGCGCGGCGAACTTCGAGCGGCCGTCAGTGGTTGATAGGGCGGACCGGGGAAGGCGTCTCCGGTCCGGAACCCGAAAATCGGCAGGACGCGATCGCTGTGAGGCAAAGCTCCGCCCCTATCACGATCGAATTCCTGCTCATCAGGAGGAGACAGGCGGATGCCTACTGACAGTGGTCGTTTCGATGCGCCGGCGGACGCGGCTCTCATGCCGTTTCGCTGTTATGCCGCGTTCCTGGCGTCGGCGCAGGAGGGCGCCCTCGCGTTCAGCCAGGCGGCGACGGAGATGACGGCCGGCGCGCTGTCCCTATGCGCCCAGCAAGCCCAGGCCCGCCTGGGTTGGGCGCAGGCCGCGGGACAGGCGCTTGGGGACCTGTCGAATCCCACGATGGCCGCCTATGCGGCGGCCGGAAGACGTCTTGAGTCGGGGAACCACACCCAGGAGGTTGCGATGAAAGTCAGTGAGTGCATGACGCGCGAGGTTCAGATCGTCGACCCCAACGAAACCATCGGTGGCGCGGCGAAGGCCATGGCGAAGCTCGACGCCGGTATCTTGCCGGTGGGCGAGAATGATCGGCTGGTCGGCGTGATCACCGACCGCGACATCGCCATCCGCGCGGTGGCCGCGGGCATGGGGCCGAACGCCAAGGTCGGCGACGTGATGAACTCGGAGGTTAAGTATTGCTTTGACGACCAGGAGATTGACGAGGTCCTGCGCAACATGGGCGAGCTCCAGGTGCGCCGGTTGCCGGTGCTGAACCGCGCCAAGCGGCTCGTCGGCATCGTGTCCCTCGGCGATCTGGCGGCGAACGGCCAGGCCGGGCGCGCCGCCGACGCCCTGAGCCACATCTCCCGACACGGCGGTCTCCACTCGCAGACCGCCCACTGAGCGGGGGCTTCGGCAATAGGGAGGAATCTGCCGGCAGGCGTCCCTTCTCCGGCGACAGGAGGCGGGACACACTCGCCGCCATGAGTTCCGGAGCCCTCGGCCAGATGATCCTGGCCGTCCATCTGCTGGTCATCGCCTTCAACGGGCTGGGCCTGATCGCCATCCCGCTGGGCGCGGCGCTGGATTGGCGGTGGGTGCGTGTGCGGTGGTGGCGGGCCCTGCACGTCGCGTCATGGGCGGCGGTGGCGCTGCAGGCGGCGCTCGGCCGGGCCTGTTTCCTGACGATCTGGCAAGACCGGCTCACCGGCGCCGCGTCGGCTCCGCCGCTGATCCAGCGCTGGGTCGATCGGGCGATCTACTGGCCCCTGCCGATCTGGGTGTTCGCGGCGATCTACCTGGCGCTGTTCGCGATGGTCGTAGGATTGTGGTGGCGGGTTCCGCCGCGCCTCAGTGCTTGGCCAACACGACGCCCATAAGCCAGCCGGCGCCCTGGGCTGTGACGAAAACCTCGTGCGGCGGCAGGGCGTCGATCTGCCGGACAAAGTCGGGAGGTAGGCCCGTTGACCTGACCTGGCTGCGCGACCAGGCGAAAGCGACGCGGTTCGCCTTCAGGAAGTTTTCCACATCCGGCAGGGTGTGCAGCGGTCCCAACTGCTTCACGAACTCGTCCGGCAGCGGCCCCGTCCGCAAGGTCTCCATGTCGTAGATCGCGGGGATCGGTATGGGGACCACGCCTGGTGTCGGCTGGGCGCCGGCAGCGCCGGCCGCCATGGCCAGGGCGGCGGCGAGGATCGGCAGGCGGCGCGGCTGGGCCATGCTAGTCGGCGTCCATCTTCAGGGCGGCGATGAAGGCTTCCTGCGGGATCTCCACCTTGCCGAACTGGCGCATGCGCTTCTTGCCGGCCTTCTGCTTGTCCAGGAGCTTGCGCTTGCGGCTCATGTCGCCGCCATAGCACTTCGCGGTGACGTCCTTGCGTAGCGCCCGGACCGTCTCGCGCGCGATGATCCGCCCGCCGATCGCCGCCTGGATCGGGATCTGGAACATGTGCGGGCTGATCAGGTCCTTCATCTTCTCCACCATGCCGCGGCCGCGCGCCTCGGCGCGGTCAGCGTGGACCAACATGGAGAGCGCGTCCACCGGCTCGGAATTCACCAGGATGGTCATCTTCACCAGGTTGCCGACCCGATAGTCCTCGATGGCGTAGTCAAAGGAGGCGTAGCCCTTCGAAACCGATTTCAGTCGGTCGTAGAAGTCGAACACCACCTCGTTCAGCGGCAGGTCGTAGACCACCAGGGCGCGGGAGCCGACGTAGGAAAGCTCGCGCTGCGACCCGCGGCGATCCTGGCAGAGCTTGATCACGCTGCCGAGGTACTCATCCGGGGTCAGGATGGTGGCCTTGATCCACGGCTCGGCGATGGTGGCGATCTTCACCGGATCGGGCATGTCGGCGGGGTTGTGCAGCTCGACTTCCGTGCCGTCGTTCAGGCCGATCTTGTAGATGACGCTGGGCGCCGTCGCGATCAGGTCGAGGTCGAACTCGCGGCTGAGACGCTCCTGGATGATCTCCAGATGCAGGAGGCCCAGGAATCCGCAGCGGAAGCCAAAGCCCAGCGCCGCCGAGGTCTCCATCTCATAGCTGAACGAGGCGTCGTTCAAGCGCAGGCGCCCGATGGCGGCGCGCAGGTCCTCGAAGTCGGCGGCGTCGACGGGGAACAGGCCGCAGAAGACCACCGGCTGCACGTCACGGAAGCCGGGCAGGGCGGTGGCGGCGGGGCGTTTCTCGTCGGTGATGGTGTCGCCGACCGCGGCCTGGGCCACTTCCTTGATCTGGGCGGTGATGAAGCCGATCTCGCCGGGGCCCAGCTCGTCCACCTCGGTGCGCTTGGGGTTGAACACCCCGATCCGATCGATCAGGTGCGTCGAGCCCTGCTGCATCATCTGCACCCGCTGGCCCTTGCGCAGCGAGCCGTCGATCACCCGCACCAGCACCACCACGCCCAGGTAGGCGTCGTACCAGGCGTCGACCAGCAAGGCCTTCAGCGGCGCGGCCGCATCGCCCTTGGGCGCCGGGAGGCGGTGGACGATGGCTTCCAGCAGTTCGTGGATGCCGGCGCCGGTCTTGGCCGAGGTCAGGACGGCGTTCGAGGCGTCGAGGCCGATGACGTCCTCGATCTGCTGGCGGATCCGCTCGGGCTCGGCGGCCGGCAGGTCGATCTTGTTCAGGACCGGGATGATCTCGTGGTTGTTGTCGATGGCCTGGTAGACGTTGGCCAGCGTCTGGGCCTCGACGCCCTGGCTGGCGTCCACCACCAGGATCGAGCCTTCGCAGGCGGCCAGCGACCGCGACACCTCGTAGGCGAAGTCCACGTGCCCGGGCGTGTCCATCAGGTTCAGGACATAGGTCTGCCCGTCGTCGGCCTTGTAGGAGAGGCGCACGGTCTGGGCCTTGATGGTGATCCCGCGCTCGCGCTCGATCTCCATGTTGTCGAGCACCTGCTCGGTCATCTCGCGCTGGGTCAGCGCGCCGGTCTCCTGGATCAGACGGTCGGAGAGCGTCGACTTGCCGTGGTCGATGTGCGCCACGATGGAGAAATTGCGGATTTGGGAAAGCGGGGTGGTCATGTTGCGCCCGCGTCTAGCACATTCCTTCGCCTCCGCGAGAGAGACGCCCCGGCGAGTTCGCCAAACACGGTTAATCGGGCGTTAAGGCGACACAATCCATCACGACTCTTGGGCGGATTCGAAATCTATGACCTGAGGAGGACTTTGCGCCCATGGACCGTCGAACCCTTATCGTTTCGGGGCTGATGACCCTGGGGGCCGCGCGGCTGGCGAACGCCGAGCCGATCATGCTGCCGCCGGCCCGCAAGCGCGACGTGGCCGCCGCCTCGCCGACGTCGATCGACGACCAGCTGGCGCAGGCCCAGCCGCCGCCTCAGGCGCCGCCGCCGCCCAATTCCACGCCCAGCTATCCGACGGCAGGTCCCACGGACACCTCGGGAACGCCGGCCGTACAGCAGTCGACCTATTCCGAGGATGAGATCGTCCACTCGGTCTCAGATTTCATGGGCGTTACGGCGGAATCGGCCGGCGGCGCGGTGGAGCGGATCTTCAAGAAGAACGGCCGGCCCACCGCCTATATCGCCGGTGAAGAAGGCTCCGGCGCCATCGCCGTCGGCGCGCGCTACGGCCGCGGCCTGCTCTATATGAAGGGCCGCCAGCCGATGGAGGTCTTCTGGCAGGGCCCGTCGGTGGGCTGGGACTTCGGCGGCAACGCCAGCCGCGTGTTCACCCTGTGCTACATGCTTGAAGACCCGCGCGACATCTTCCAGCGGTTCCCGGGCGTCGAGGGCTCGGCCTATTTTGTCGGCGGCCTCGGCGTGAACTACCAGCGCGCCAACGACATCATCCTGGCGCCGATCCGCGCCGGCGTCGGCTTCCGCCTGGGCGCCAACGTCGGCTACCTGGCCTACACCCGCAAACGCAGCATCATCCCGTTCTAGAGCCCTTCCCACTCAGGTTGGATCAACCTGAGTGGACAAGAAGGGCTCCAGATATGGACGACGACCCTGTTCTTTCCCGGCTGACTTCATTCAAGTCGGCCGGGACAGGGTCTAGGGCGGAAGCTCAGCTCCTGAGCTTCGCGCCCAGGGCCTTTTCCGCCGCCATGACGATGCGGGCCGACAGGGCCTCGATCTCCGGGTCCGCGAGCGTCTTTTCCGTCGGCTGGACGGTGACCTCGACAGCGACGGACTTCTGGCCTTCCGGTACGCCCTTGCCCTGGTAGACATCGAAGACGCGAGCCTCGGCGATCAGGGCCTTGTCGGCGCCCAGGATCGGCCGCACCAGCTCGCCAGCCGGCGTCGCCTCGTCCACCAGGAAGGCGAAGTCGCGGCTGAGCGGCATGAGCGGCGAGAGCGTCAGGGCAGCCTTAGTCTTGGTGGCCTTCTTCTTCGGTTCCGGGATGGCGCCCAGGTCCAGTTCGAACGCCAGCATCGGCCCTTCGGCGTCGAGGTCCTTCAGCACCCGCGGGTGCAGCTCGCCGAACTCGGCGACGACGTTCTTGGGCCCGAGCTGCAGACGTGCGGAACGGCCTGGATGCCACCACGGCGAGGCCTGGCCCTGCACGATCTGCAGGCTGGGCGCGCCCATCTCCTCCAGCAGAGCCATCAGGTCGGCCTTCAGCGCGAACAAAGGATCGGATTTGTCGCCCGCCCAGCTGCGCGCCGGGTGCGGGGCCACCAGGGCCGCGACGACGGTCAGCTGGTCGCCCGGCTGGTCGCCCTTGAAAGTCGGGCCGACCTCGAACAGCGCGGCGTCCGCGAAACCCCGGCGCGCGTTCCGGGCCGCGGCCTCGATCAGGTTCGGCAGGATCGACGGACGCATGCAGTCGAGGTCCGAGGCGATCGGGTTGGTCAGCACCAGTTTCGGATCGCCGCCGCCGAACATCCGCGCCCAGGCGGTGCGCATGAAGCTCCAGGTGACGGCTTCTTCGTAGCCGCGCGCGGCCATGGCGCGTCGCGCGTTGCGCATGCGCGCCTGGCGTACGGTCAGCACGCCGCCGGCCGGGCGCGGCATCTCGGGCAGGGGCTCGGCGGGCAGGGCGCCGAAGCCCTCGATCCGGGCCACTTCCTCCACCAGGTCGGCCTTGCCGTCCACGTCGCGCCGCCACGTTGGCGGCGTCACCATCTCGCCGCGCACCGCGAAGCCGAGGGCCGTCAGGATGGCGTCGATCCGCGTGCTGGCCACATCGAGGCCCGACAGCTTCTTCACATAGCCATGGTCGAACTCGAAGGCCGCCGGCGGAGCGGGCGCGTGGCCGGCGACGCGGACGTCGCAGGGCTCGCCGCCGCAGAGGTCGAGGATCAGCCGCGTGGCCATCTCCAGGCCGTCGACCACGAAGCCGGTGTCGACCCCGCGGGCGAAACGGTACTGGGCGTCGGACGTGATCCCGAGCGTGCGGCCGGTCTGGGCCGTGCGGATCGGGTCGAAATAGGCGCTTTCCACGAAGACGTCGGCAGTAGTCTCGCTGACCTTGGTGCTCTCGCCGCCCATGACGCCGCCCAGGCCCACGGCGCCGGAGCCGTCTGCGATGACGCAGACCTCAGGGCCGGCTTCGTAGGTCCTGCCGTCGAGGGCCTCGAGTTTTTCGCCCTCCCGGCCCAGGCGCGCTTCGATGAAGCCGCCACTGAGCTTGGCGGCGTCATAGACGTGCAGCGGCCGGCAGCGGTCGTAGGACATCAGGTTGGTGATATCGACCAGCGCCGAGATGGGGCGCAGGCCCACCGCCGTCAGCTTGCGCTGCAGCCAGGCGGGCGAGGGGCCGTTCTTGACGCCCCTGATCAGCCGCCCGGCGAAGATTGGGCAGGCGTCGCCGTCGACGCGGATCTCGATCGTGGTCGGGCCCTTGCCGGGCACGGGCGCGACCGAGGTGTCCTTCAGCTGGCCCAGGCCGGCCGCCGCCAGGTCCCGGGCGACGCCCACGACGCCCAGCCAGTCGGGCCGGTTGGGCGTGACCTCGAAGTCGATCACGGCTTCCAGGCCGAAGGCGTCGGCGGCGGGCAGGCCGACTTCCAGGCTGTTCGGCAGTTCGACGATGCCGTCCGCCTCGGAATCGATCTCCAGTTCGCGGCCCGAGCAAAGCATACCGTTGGAGACCACCCCGCGCACCGGCCGCGCCTCAAGCGTGATGCCGGAGCCGGGCACGTAGGCGCCGAGCGGGGCGTAGATGGTCGTCAGGCCGGCCCGAGCGTTGGGCGCGCCGCAGACGATCTCCTTACGACCGTCGACCGTGTCGACCTGGCAGACGCGCAGGCGGTCGGCGTTGGGGTGCTGCACGGCCTCGACGACCTTGGCCACCGTAAAGGCGGCCAGCCTCGCCGCTGGGTTTTCCACGTGCTCGACCTCCAGGCCGGCCATGGTCATAGCGTCGACGACCTGATCGACCGTGGCGTCGGTTTCCAGATGCTCCTTGAGCCAGGAGAGCGTGAACTTCATGGCGCTCTCCTCAGCTCAGGCCGGTGGCGGGATTGGGCGCGGCGAAGGCCGAGAAGCCGTAGTGCTCCAGCCAGCGCACGTCCGATGCGAACATGTCGCGCAGGTCGGGCATGCCGTACTTCAGCATCCCCAACCGGTCGATGCCGAAGCCGAAGGCGAAGCCCTGCCAGATGTCGGGGTCGAGGCCGCAGTTGCGCAGCACATTGGGATGCACCATCCCGCAGCCGACCACCTCCAGCCAGTCATCGCCCTGGCCGATCTTGATGTCGCCGCCGGAGCGATCGCAGCGCACGTCCATCTCCGCCGACGGTTCGGTGAAGGGGAAGTGGTGTGGCCGGAAGCGGGTCTCCACCAGGGGCGTCTCGAAGAACCGGGCGATGAAGGTCTCCAGGGTCCACTTCAGGTGGCCCATGTGGATGGCCTTATCGATCACCAGGCCCTCCATTTGGTGGAACATCGGCGTATGGGTGGCGTCCGAGTCCGAGCGGTAGGTGCGGCCGGGCACGACGATGCGGATCGGCGGCGTCTGGCTGGTGGCGATCCAGGACGGCAGCCTGTCGTTCTGGCCCTGCTGCATGGTGCGGATCTGCACGGGGCTGGTGTGGGTGCGCAGCACCTTGCGCTCGCCCTTCTCGTCCTCCGGCAGCCAGAAGGTGTCGTGCATCTCCCGCGCCGGGTGCTTGGGCGGGAAATTGAGGGCCGTGAAGTTGTGGAAGTCGTCCTCGATGTCGGGGCCTTCCGCCAGGCCAAAACCCATCTCGGCGAAGATGGCGATCATCTCGTCCTGAACCTGCATGGTCGGATGCACGCGCCCGCGGCGTTCCGGCGGCGGCGGCAGGGTCAGGTCGACGCGCTCGGCGGCCAGCTTGGCGTCCAGCTCTCCGGCCTCCAGCTCGGCTTTGCGCGCGGCGATGGCGCCGGCGATGCGGTCGCGCAGGCCGTTGATCAAGGGGCCCCGCTCGCGGCGTTCGTCCGGGCTCATCGAGCCCAGGGTCTTGAGCAGCTCGGAAATGGAGCCGGACTTGCCGAGCGCGGCGACGCGCACGGCTTCCAGCGCCGCCACGTCGGACGCGGCGGCGACAGCTGCCGAAAGTTCGGCCTCGAGTTTGGTCAGATCGGTCATGTGACGGGTGTCCTACCCTGCGGTCTTCATGGGGAGAAGAGGGCAGCAAAAAGCCCTCCGGCTGTTCGGCCGAAGGGCTTTGGAATGCTTCGAGGTCTAGACGACCCTCAGCCTCAAGCCAGCGCGGCGCGAACCTTCTCTGCGATGGCCTTGAAAGCGGCTGGGTCGCTGCCCGCGATATCCGCGAGGACCTTGCGGTCCATTTCGATCCCGGCCCGATCAAGACCGTGGATAAATCGGGCGTAGGTCATGCCCTCTTCGCGGGCCGCGGCGTTGATCCGTTGGATCCACAGCGAGCGGAACTGACGCTTGCGGACCTTGCGGTCGCGGTAGGCGTACTGGCCGGCCTTGTCCACGGCCGCCTTGGCGGTGCGGATGGTGTTCTTGCGGCGCCCGTAGAAGCCCTTGGCCTGCTCGAGAACCTTCTTGTGCTTGGCGTGGGCGGTGACGCCCCTTTTCACGCGTGCCATCTGTCAGCGCTCCTTAGCTGAGACCGTAGGGCAGGAAGATCTTGATGGTCTTCGCGTCGGACGCGCTCATCACCTTCGTGCCACGGTTCTGACGGATGTACTTGGCGTTGTGGGAGAGCAGGCGGTGGCGCTTGCCAGCCACACCGGCCTTGATCTTCCCGGACGCAGTGAGTTTGAAGCGCTTCTTAGCGCCTGACTTCGTCTTCAGTTTCGGCATTTCACTGCGGAGCGATGAAGCCCCGTCCTCTGGCGTATTGATGAGCCGCCCTGGCATGCCATGGGCCAGGCGGCTCCGAAGGGTGGGGCTGATAGACGAAAGACCTCGCGAAAGCAAGGGTCGGCGCGCGGCGGCCTCGATCAGCCGGGCGCGCCGAGTTGGCGGCTCGGGTGGGCATTGGCGAACGCTTCCAGGGCGTCGCAGCGTTCGATGATCCGCGCGACCGTGGGCGTCTGCGCAAGGTCGATCCGCAGGTTGCGGGCGGCGATCCCAAGATTGCCCAGGCAGATGTCGGCGAAGGTGACGCTGTCGCCGTGGCAGAAAGCGCCGGTCGCTGAGGCGCCGGCCAGCCGGGTTTCCATGGCGGCCAGGCCGCGGGCCACCCAGTGGGTGCTCCACGCGTGCACGGCTGCCTCGCCGAGCCCTGCCTCGGCCGCCAGGTAGGTCCGCACCCGCGGCACGATCAGCGGGTGGGTGTCGCTGACGACCAGAGCGGCCAGCGAGCGCACGCGGGCGCGGCCGCGCAGGTCGGCGGGCAGCAGCGCCGGTTGCGGATAGCGTTCCTCAAGATATTCCAGGATGGCCATCGACTGGGTGAGCGGCGCCTGGCCGGGCTCGATCAGGGCCGGCACGGCCCCTTCCGGGTTCACGGCCAGGAAGTCCGGTGCGAACTGCTCGCCGGCGTCGAGGTCGATGGCGAGCTCGCGCACGGCGACGCCCTTCAGGGCCAGGGCCACCCGGACCCGATAGGCCGCCATGGAGCGCCAGAAGCCGTAGAGGACGAGCGAGGGTTGATCGGGCATGGCCAAGTTCTCCTCTCCGCCGCGCGTCACGCGACGTTATGCACCCGCTGGCGCACCTGCGCTGCGAACCAGAGCCCTGGCAGGATCAGCAGCGCCGCCACGGCGAACGGCGCGCCGATGCTCAGCGAAAAGAGCTCGCCCGCCAGAACCGGGCCGCCGATGCGGGCCAACGCCATGCCGCTCATATTGAGGCCCAGCATCTCGCCCTGCCGGTCGGGCGGTGCGGCCTGCGAGATCAGGGCGGTCAGGTTCGGGAAGCAGATCGACTGGCCGATGCAGACCAGGGCGAAGCCTGCCATGGCCACTGGCCAGATCGGCGAGAGCCACTGCACCACCAGGCCAAACCCCATCAGCACCAACCCGCCGGTCAGCGTCCTGGGCTCGCCGTAGCGGCGCACGAGGCGGCCCGACAGCCAGCCCTGGCAGAAGGCGCCCAGGAGGCCGATGCCCATGAAGGCCAGGCCGATCTGCCGGGGACCCCAGCCGAAGCGAGCCTGGGTCCAGAGGCCGTAGGTCGCCTCGATGCCGGCGAAGCCCACAACGACGATGAAGCTGATCGCCAGGATGCGGCTGATGACGTCGTGCGCCCAGGCCTCCTTCAGACCTTCGATCCGCGGCCGGTGCGGCCGATGCGACGAAGCTTCGGGCCGGCTCTCGCGCACGAAGACCACCACCGCCAAGGCCGAAGCCACCGCGAAACCCGCGGCCACCAGTAGGGGCAACTGGAAGCCCAGCGCGCCGCGGCTGGGCTGGGCCAGCAGGCCGCCGATCGCCGGGCCGGTGGTGAAGCCGGCGCTGAAGGCCGCGCCCATGATCCCCATCCGCGCGGCGCGCTTCTCCGGCGGGGTGATGTCGGCCATCGCGCCTTGCAGGGTCGAGATGTTGCCGGCGAAGATGCCGGTCATGAAGCGGATCGCGAAGGCCGCCCAGATGTTGGGCGCGAAGGCCAGGGCGGCATAGCTCACCGCCACCGCGGCGATGGTGACGATCAACACCGGCTTGCGCCCGATCCGGTCCGACAGCCGGCCCCAGAACGGCTCGCCCAGGAACTGGCCGAAGGAGAAGGCCGAGAACATCAGGGTGACCTGCCAGGCCGGGGCGTTGAACGCCTTGGCGAAGAACGGCAGCAGGGGGATCACCAGGCCGAAGCCGGCGATCATCAGATAGATCACCGTCAGCAGGACGATCAGCGCCCGGCGCTCGGCGGCGGCCTCGGGCGTGATCGCGCTCATCCCTCGGCCTCCCAGCCGACATGGCCCTGCACTGTGCGCGGCGGCGCCCGGCGCGCGGCGCTGAGCGCCAGGAGGATCGCCGGCGCTACGATCAGCGCCCCCTGGATAAAGGGCGCATTGATGCTGATGTTGGCGAAGGTCAGGCCGGCCGACAGCGGCCCCACGAACCGTGCGAAGGCGCCCGAGGCGTTGTTGAGGCCGAGGATCTGGCCCTGCCGATGCGGGTCGGCGGTGCGCGAGATCAGGGCGCCTACATTGGGCCAGGCCACCGACTGGCCGATGGCGGTGACGCACATCAGGGCGGTGGTCATGACGAGGCCCGTGGAGAACGGTTGCAGCACCGAACCCAGCGCATTGACGCCCATGCCGATGGCCAGCATGCGGCCCTCGCCGAACCGCTCCGACAGCGGGCCGGTGATGAAGAACTGGGTGAGGGCGGCGACCAGGCCTACGGCGGCGAAACAGACGCTGATCTGGCGCGGGCCCCAGCCAAACCGCGCCAGGCCCCAGAGGCCGAAGGTCGACTCGATGCCCGTGAAGGCGAAACCCACCAGGAAGGTTAGCAGCATCAGCCGTCCGATCACCGGATTGCTCACTGCCTCGCCGATGGCGGCCCAGCGGCTGGGCCGATGGCTGATCGACTGGTCGCGGATTTTGCTCTCGCGGATGAAGAGGATGATGCCCGTCACCGCCACGGCCGACAGCGCCGCGGCGATGAACAGCGGAATCCGGAAGCCGATCGGCCCCATGTCGGTGTGAGCGAAGGCGCCGCCGACCGCGGGGCCCACGATCATGCCGACGTTCCAGGCCGCGCCCTGCCGCGACAGCATCCGCGCGCGCCGCTCCGGCGGCGTGACGTCGGCGATATAGCCCTGGATCACCGCGCCATTGCCGCTCATCAGCCCGCCCAGGAACCGGATCACGAACGCCGCCGCCACATTCGGCGCGAACGCCAGCGCCAGGTAGCAGAGGCAGTTGCCGGTGATGGTCGAGATCAAGAGCGGCTTTCGCCCATAGCGGTCCGACAGCCGCCCCCAGAAGGGCTCGCCGAAGAAGCCGCCCATGGCGTAGGCCGAGAAGATCAGCGCGATCTGCCACGGCGCCGCGTGCATCGACTTGGCATAGAAGGGCAGCAACGGGACGATGATCCCGAAGCCCAGCATGTTGATGAAGATGACGGCGATCAGCGACGGCGCGGCCCACTGGGACGGCGTCGACGCCTCCCGCGGCGCAGTGTCGGACATGGGCGGGTTGGTAAGCCTGGCGTGTTGCAACGGCAAGGCTGGTGGCGCGCGCTTCGGCCGATCGTGGCCCCGCGTTGGCGCCGGGCCACAGTGCGCGCGCTTACGGGTTCTGCTTTTTCAGCTCTTCGCGGAAGTGGGCGTCGGAGCGGTCGACGAAGTTGCGGCAGCCGGCGGGATCGACGAAGGCGTCGGCCTTGCCGGCGTCCAGCGCCGCCTTCTTCGCCTTCATGTTGAAGAACGAGCCGTGGCTGGCGATGAACACCTCGCACGGTGCGCTGCGCCAGAAGGCGAAGCTCTTGCGGTAGTCCTCGGTCTGGCCCGGATAGGTCTCGGTCTTGCCGAGCTTGTAGCCGGGCAGCACCGAGGCCGAGCAGAGGTCCAGCGCCTGGCGCACCTTGCCGGCCACGGTGACCGGGAAGGTCCAGGTGGTGCAGCCCGCGGTGTGGCCGCCGGTGATGTGGGCGGTCAGCGTCCAGCCGCCCAGGCTGACCTTGTCGCCGTCCTTCACCGTCACGTCCGGCTTCACCGCCTCGTAGTAGAAGCGGTCGCCCTTGAGGAACGGGTCGCCGTGGCCGCCGGCGGCGACGATCGCCCCGTCCGCGGCGCTGGCGTAGAACTTCACGTCCGGCGCGGCGGCGCGCTTGATCTCCGCCAGGCCCGCGGCGTGGTCGAAGTGCTCGTGGGTGTTGAGCAGGATTCTGATGTTCTTAGGGTCGAACCCCAGGGTGCGGATGTTCTGCAGCACCTGATGGCCCACCGGCGCGTCGCCGCCGTCGATGACGATCAGGCCGGCCTTGGTGACGATCAGAAAGGACGTGTAGTCCGAGGCCCCGACATAATAGAGCCCCTCGCCGATCTTGAACGGTGCGAAGGGCTCGTGGCCGGACTCGATCGACTGGCCATGGGCCGAAAACGCGAGAGCGGCCGCCGTGACGGCGACCGCTCCCGGGATCTTCAGGTTTGCCCGGCTCACCGAGGGGCCAGGATCATGATCATCTGGCGGCCCTCCATGCGCGGTTCGTACTCGCACTTGGCGATGGGCTCGAAATCCGCGCGCACCCGTTGCAGCAGCTTCATGCCGAGCTCGGGGTGGGCCAGTTCACGACCGCGGAAGCGCAGGGTGACCTTCACCTTGTCGCCCTCCTCGAAGAAGCGGTTCATCGAGCGCTGCTTCACTTCATAGTCGTGGATATCGATATTGGGGCGGAGTTTGATCTCCTTGATTTCCTGAACCTTTTGCCGCTTCCGCGCCTCGTTCTTCTTCTTCTGCTCCTGGAATTTGAACTTGCCGTAGTCCAGGATCTTACAAACGGGCGGATCCGCGTTGGGGACGATCTCGACCAGATCGAGGCCCGCCTCCTCGGCGGCCTCCATGGCGGAAGATGTGGGCATCACACCCTGCTTCTCGCCGTTCTGATCGATGAGCAGAACCTTGGGGACGCGGATTTCATCATTGATGCGCAGCCCGTCCTTGACGGGAGGGGCGTTCATGGGACGGCGAATAGGCGAGGCTCCTAAGGTTGTTTCAACACAAACACCGGCGCACGCGAACGGGCTCCGGCCGACACAACCTATATGATTTAGCGCCTCTGCGCTATCAAGCCGCGCCCCGGCCGGAGGGCAGCAGAGAGGCCGCCGCCTGCGCCACTTTCGCCACAGGCAGTTCGGCCAATTTCGGCGCCTGCAGCACCGCCACCTTGCCGCGCGGCGCCGATAGCTCAGGGTCCGACGCGCTGGAGAACAGCACCACCGTCGGCGCCCCGGCCGCGGCCGCCAGGTGCAGCGGCCCGGTGTCGTTGCCGACCGCCAGAGCCGCCTTGGCGCCCAGGATGGCGATGGAGGCGAAGTCGGTGCGGCCGGTCAGGTCGCGCGTGCCGGGCGCCTGGCGCTGGATCGCCTGGGCGAGCGCCGCCTCCTGCGGTCCGCCGATCACCACGATGTCCAGGCCGCGCGCGTAGAGGATGCGGGCCAGCTCGCCGTATTTCTCCACCGGCCAGCGCTTCTCCGGGCGGTGCGCCGAGCCGCCGGGCACGAACATGGCGTAGGGCTTGGGCCTCACGCCCGCCGCCGGCGGCCGCGCCCCGGCGCCGCCCGCCAGCACCCAGGCCAGGTCCGGCGCGGGCGCGGTCCCAGGCTCGGTCGGCGCGTCCGGCCAGATGCCGGCGTACATCAGTTGGTCGGCCTGGCGCTCCAGAGTGTGCATGCCGTTGCGCAGGGGATTGCTGTGCGGCAGCGACGCCCCGAAGGCGACGCCCGACCACGCCGGCGGATGGGGCCGCATGACCTGGAAGATGCGGTTGGAATGGCCGGAGGTCTGCAGATCGTAGACCCGGTTGAAATGGGCGTCGCGCAGGCGTTTGCGCAGCGCGATCCACTGGGCGAACCCCTCGGGCCGGCCGTCGGTCCACACCGCGTTGAAGTAGGGCGAGGCCTTGGCCAGGGCCTCGAAGGGCGGGGTGGTCAGCAGCGTGATGTGCGCCTTGGGATGGGCCTGCCGGATCTTCTTCATCGCGGCCAGCGCCAGGACGAAATCGCCCAGCGCGGAAAGCTTGATCACCAGAATCTTCTGAACCTCGCGCCGGGCCATCAGGCGGCCTCGTGCGGCTGGCGCCGCGCCTCCAGCACGCGCTCGTAGGCGGCGAGCGTCGCGGCGCACATCACATCGACCCGGTAGAGCTGACGGGTCCGGTTCATGCCGGTCTCGCCCATCTTGGCGCGCTCGCCGGCGCCTAAGTCGATGGCCCGAGCCATGGCGGTCGCCCAGGCCGCGGCGTTCTCCGGTGGGACCAGCCAGCCGGTGATCCCGTCGACCACCGTCTCGGTCGTGCCGCCATGGTTGGAGGCGATCACCACGCGGCCCATGGCCTGCGGTTCGACGGCGGTGCGGCCGAAGCTTTCGGGGACGGTGGTGGGCAGCAGCGCGACATCGGCCAGCAGGAACGCGGCGGGCATGTCATCACAGTGTCCGACCAACCGGATCTGCTTGTCGAGCCCGGCTGCGGTGATCGCCGCGATCAGCTCCTCGCGATATTCGGTGCGGCCCTGATCGTCGCCGGCGAAGAGGATCAGGAAGTCGTCGCGGCCCTGGGCGGCCAGCCGCGCGGCGGCCTCGATGATCGTCAGGTGGCCCTTGAGGCGGGTCAGCCGCCCGGCCAGCAGGAAACGCGTGCGGCGGTCGGCGATGTCGATCCCCCAGGCCTCGCGCAGCGCCGCCATCCGGTCCGGCGTCACCCACGCGGGGTTGAACCGGTCCAGGTCCACGCCGCGCGGAATGGCGATCACCTTGTCGGGGTCAACGGCATGTTCGGCCAGAACGTGGCTGCGGGTATAGTCGGAGTTGGCGATCACCAGGTCGCCGCGGGTCATGACCGCGTTGTACCAGCGCTTCAGGCCGCTCTGGGCCTTGTAGACCCCGTGATAGGTGGCGACGAATGGCGTGCCCGTCGTCCGCGCTGCCCAAAGGGCCGCGAAGGCCGGCGCGCGGGACCTGGCGTGAACCAGGCTCACGTTTTCCGAGCGGATCAGGTCCACCAGCCGCGCGGCGTTGCCCAGCATCACCAGCGGGTTCTTCGACTGCACCGCCATCTGGGCCAGACGCCCGCCGTCGGCTTCCAGCCGCGCCGTCATCCGCCCGCCGCGGGTGGCGACGAAGGCGCGGCCGCCGCCGGCGATCACCGCGCGGGCGACGTCGATGGTGGTCTGCTCAGCGCCGCCGGTTTCCAGCTCCGGGACGACCTGCAGCAGAGTGAAGTCAGGGGGAAGGGCCACACCCTTCACTTACCCCGAAACGAGGTGGCGTAAAGGCCGCCGCGCGCTATCTGTCGACGGATGAGTGAACGCGCCGGTACCCTCGACCGCCCCGACGGCGAACGCCTGGCTTGGCGCGCGGTCGATGGCGTCGGCCCGACAGTCGTCTGGCTGGGCGGATTCCGCTCCGACATGACCGGGACCAAGGCCGAGGCTTTGGCCGAATGGGCGCAGGCGAAAGGTCGCGCTTACCTGCGGTTCGACTACCTCGGCCACGGCCAATCCAGTGGAGATTTCCAGGCCAAGGGGACGATCACCCGCTGGCGCGAGGACGCGCTGGCGGTGCTGGATGCGTTGGTCGACGGCCCTGCGATCCTGGTGGGCTCGTCCATGGGCGGCTGGATCGCCTGCCTGGCCGCCATGGCGCAGCGCGGGCGGGTCGCCGCGATGGTGCTGATCGCGCCGGCGCCCGACTTCACCGAGAAGCTGATGGCTCCTGAAATTCCGCCGGAGGGCCGCGCGGCCCTGGCCGCTGACGGGGTCTGGCTGCGGCCGTCCGAGTACGGCGATCCCTATCCGATCACCCGGGCCCTGCTGGAGGACGGGGCGCGCTGGTCGATCCTCGGCTCCGAGCCTGTGCCGATCGAGGTTCCCGTGCGCATCCTGCAGGGCGGCGCCGACCCGGATGTGCCGTGGCGCCACGCGCTCGAACTGGCCAATGCGCTGAGCGGCCAGGACGTCACCTTCACCCTGATCAAGGACGGCGACCACCGGCTGTCACGGCCCCAGGACATCGCCCGCCTGATCGCGGCGGTGGAGGAATTCTAGCCGCGCTCCGCCGCCAATATCGCCGCCAGCCCCTCGCGATAGGTCGGATAGGCCGGACGCCAGCCGAGCTCGGCCTTGGCCCGGGCGTTCGAGACGCGCTTGCTCTCGGCGTAGAAACGCAGCGCCGCTGGCGACAGTCCGGCCTCGGCGAGCGGGACTTCCGGCGGGATCGGCAGGCCCAGGAGCCGCGCCGCATAGGCGATCACCGCGCTGTTGGGGCAGGGCTCGTCGTCGCAGAGATTGTAGACGCCGCCCGCGCGCGGCCGCGCGATCGAGGCCTCAAGGCCGGCGGCGAGGTCATCCACGTGGACCCGCGAGAAGACCTGGCCGGGGCTCACGATCCGCCGCGCCTGCCCGGCCCGCAGGCGGTCCAGGCCCGAGCGGCCGGGGCCGTAGATGCCGGGCAGGCGAAACACCTGCACAGTGAGGCCCATGCCGCGGCCGATCTCCAGCCAGTCGCGTTCCGCGCTCACCCGGCGCGCGCCCTCCACCGATTGTGCGGCCAGCCGGCTGGTTTCCGTCACCCAGCCGCCGTGGCGGTCGCCGTAGACCCCGGTGGTGGAGAGGTAGCCGATCCAGTCCGGAAAGGCGTTCGCCGTGGCGAGGGCGGGGACCAAGGCCTGCAGACCCGGGCAGCCCTGCGCATCCGGCGGCGAGGTGACCAGCACGGCCTGGACATCGCGCAGGGCGAGCGCGAGGGCGCGTTTGTTCCCGGCGGGGATAGGCGTGACGCCTTCGACGTCCAGCTTCGCGCGATCGGCCGGATGGCGGATCGTCGCCGATACGCTCCAGCCCTGAGGCTGTAGACGCCGGGCCAGGGCTCGGGCCGAGAAGCCATAGCCGAAGACGAACAGCCGCAACCGCTATTCCGCCGCCTGCAACGCGCCGGTGTCCTGCGCGGCGTCTTGGGCCGCCTGGGCCCGCTCGGCGTTCCAGCAGGAGACGCAGGGGATCTTCGACAGGTCCGCGCGGTGGGCGTAGCGGCGGGCGATCTCGGCGATATCCAGCATCAGCCCATCCTGCAGGGTGATCGGCTCCAGGCCCAGCCCCAGGAGCCGGCGGTTCTCGACCAGCAGCTCGTTCTCCTCAGCCTCCTGGCGTGGATTGGGCAGGTGCGCGACTTCGGCGCCGGTCAGGGCGGCGACCATTTCAGCCAGATCGCGGACCCGCCAGCACTCGGTCATCTGGTTCATCACCTTGACCCGATCGCCGCGCGACGGCGGGTGCTGCAGCGCCAGTTCCACGCAGCGCACGGTGTCCTGGATGTTGATGAAGGCCCGCGTCTGGCCGCCGGAGCCGTGGACGGTCAGCGGGTAGCCCACGGCCGCCTGCATCAGGAACCGGTTGAGTACGGTGCCATAGTCGCCGTCGTAGTCGAAGCGGTTGATCAGGCGAGGGTCCAGCCGGGTCTCTGCCGTCTGGGCGCCCCAGACGATGCCCTGGTGCAGGTCGGTGATCCGCATGCCGTCGTTCTTCGCGTAGAACTGGAAGGCCAGCGCATCCTGGGTCTTGGTCAGGTGGTAGATCGAGCCGGGGCTGGCCGGATAAAGGATCTCGCGCTCGGCCCAGCCGTCGCCGGTCTCGACCTTGACCGTCAGATAGCCCTCGGGGATCGCCACGCCGGCCGTGCCGTAGCCGTAGACCCCCATGGTGCCGAGGTGGGCGAGGTGGATGTCGAGCCCGCTCTCGACGATGGCCGCCAGGATGTCATGGGTCGCGCCGACATTGCCGGCGACGGTGTAGCGCTTGTGCGCCGCCGACTTCATCGAATAGGGCGCGGCCCGCTGTTCGGCGAAGTGGACCACGGCGTCCGGGCGAAAGCTCCTGAGCAGGCCCACCAGGGCCTCGAAGTCGCGCCCGACCGTCAGGTCGTGGGCGGCGATGCTGCGGCCGGAAACCTCGCGCCAGGCGGCGAGCCGGGTCTCCAGGGGCTCGATGGGGGTGAGCGAGCCGGCGCCCAGCTCCTCGTCGATGCGGCGGCGCGCGCCGTTGTCGACGATGGCCACCTCATGGCCGCGGGCGGACAGGTGTAGCGAGGTGGGCCAGCCGCAGAACCCGTCGCCGCCGAGGATCAGAACGCGCATTCCCCGCTCCGTTCGATGTCCCCCGCAACTGCGCTAACGCGCGAACGCGGCGTTCGCCAAACCGAATCTGGATGAAATCCGGTTCCTCCGGGCTAGGCCGCCCGTGCGACAGTCCGGTGACGCCGGTTACAGCAGCGCCTTGATCGCCGCCCGCGCCTCGTCGGCCAGGTCGGGGCGGCGTAGGGCGAAGGCGACGTTGGCGCGCAGGAGGCCGATCTTGTCGCCGCAGTCGTAGGTCGTCCCCTCGTATTCCAGAGCGTGGAAATCTTGGGTCTTCATGAGACTTGCCATTCCATCCGTCAGCTGGATCTCGCCGCCGGCGCCGCGCGGCTGGGTCTCCAGGATGTTGAAGATCTCCGGCTGCAGGATGTAGCGGCCCGAGATGAACAGGTTCGAGGGCTCGGTTCCCAGCGGCGGCTTTTCGACCATGCCGGTCATGCGGTTCAGCCGCCCGTCCTGCGCATCGAGCGCGACGATGCCATACTTGTTGGTCTCGCCCTCGGGCGCCGGCTCCACGACCACGATGTTGCCGCCGACCTTGTCGTAGGCGTCGACCGCCTGGGCCAGCGCAGCGCGGTCGGCGGCCATCAGCATGTCGGGCAGCATCACCGCGAAGGGCTCGTCGCCGATCACCTCGCGGGCGCACCAGACCGCGTGGCCCAGACCGAGGGGCGCCATCTGGCGGATGAAGCTCATCTCGCCGGGCGTCCCTAAATCGCGGCGGACGTCGGCGAGGATGTCGAGTTTGCCTTTGGCTTCCAGGGCGTTCTCGACCTCCGGCATGGCGTCGAAATAGTCTTCGATCGCCCCCTGGCCGCGGCCGACAATGAACACGAAATGCTCGATGCCCGCGGCGCGGGCCTCCTCGACCACATAGGACAGGATCGGCCGGTCGACGACGTTCAGCAGGTTTTTTGGCGTGGTCTTGGCGCCCGGCAGCACCCGCGTGCCCAGCCCCGCCACCGGCAAAACAGCCTTGCGAACCCGCTTGCTCATCCAGGACCCTCTTACGATCGACAAGTTCGGCGACGCCGCCTTCGGTGCTAGAGGAGTAGGGCCTTGAAATCCACCGCGGCTGCGACGAAAAATCGCGTTGGACGCACGATCACGATTTCGGGAACTCACGAAGCCGTGTAAGAGTCGTGACGTTAGTCGGGGGATCGTCCCTCCATAGTCCTCCAGGGGAGCCTTTCCATGAATATGCGTATCATCACCTCCGTCGCCGTCGCCGCTGGTCTGGCCCTGAGCCTCTCCGCTTGCCAGAAAAAGGCCGACGACGCCGCCACCACGACGACCACGACCGCCACGGATTCGGCGGCGGCTCCGGCCGCGGCGACCCCGCCGGCCGCTGACGCTTCCGCGACCGCTCCGGCCGCTGCCGCTCCGGCCGCTCCGGCCGCCGACGCCGCTGCCGCTCCGGCCGCGCCTGCCACGGGCTCGATGTCGTCGACCACGACCACGACCAAGAAGTAAGTCTTAAGACCCTCTGGGTCTGGACTAGGCGCGGCCGCCCCCTAACCGGGGCGGCCGTTGTCGTTTGGGCCCTATTCGACGGTGACCGACTTCGCCAGGTTCCGGGGCTGGTCCACGTCGGCGCCCTTCTGGACGGCGACGTAGTAGGCCAGCAGCTGGATCGGCGCGGCCATCACCAGCGGCGCGATCAGGGGATCGCTCTTAGGCGCGGTGACCACCACCCGCGCGCCGGCCGGGGCGTGTTTCTGGCCCTCCGGATCGGTGATGAACACCACCTGGCCGCCGCGGGCCATGACCTCGCTCATGTTCGAGGCCGACTTCTCGAAATAGCTGTCGAAGGGCGCCAGGATGACGATCGGGGTCTTTTCGTCGACCAGAGCGATGGGGCCGTGCTTCAGCTCGCCGGCGGCGTAGCCTTCGGCATGTATATAACTGATTTCCTTTAGCTTTAATGCCCCCTCCAGGGCCAGAGGGTACATCGGCCCGCGTCCCAGGAAGAGCACGTCGCGCGCCTTGGCGATCTCCACCGCCACGGCCTTCACGGCGTCTTCCAGGTTGATCGACTCGGCGATCAGCCGCGGCGCGCCCAACAGCACGCGCACCAGGCGCTGTTCTTCCGCCACATCGATCCGGCCCCGCGCGCGGGCGGCGGCGACCGCCAGGGCCGTCAGCACGCTGATCTGCGCGGTGAAGGCCTTGGTGGAGGCGACCCCGATCTCCGGCCCGCAATGGATCGGCCAGACTACATCGACCTCGCGGGCCATGGTGGATTCCTGGGCGTTGACCACGGCGGCGGTCTGCATGCCCTTGGCCTGGCAGAGGCGCAGCGCGGCCAGGGTGTCGGCGGTCTCGCCGGACTGTGACATGCCGATGGCCAGGGTGCCGGGCTTCAGCGCCGGCTCGCGGTAACGGAATTCCGAGGCGATCTCGACGTCCACCGGCAGGTCGGCCAGCTGCTCGATCAGATATTTGCCCAGCAGACCGGCGATATAGGACGTGCCGCAGGCGACCACCTGGATACGCTCCAGCGCGGCGAAGTCGACGCCCCCGGGCATGGCCGCGCGGTCAGCCAGGGTGTCCACATAGGCCGCGATCGTGCGCTGGCACCCCTCCGGCTGGTCGTGGATCTCCTTTTCCATGAAGTGGCGGTAGTTGCCCTTTTCCACGAGGGCGGCGGAGGCGGCGACGGTGCGAACCTCGCGCTCCACGGCGTGGCCCAGGGCATCGAAGATGCGGGCCTTGCCGTGGTCGATGGCCACGTAGTCGCCTTCCTCGAGGTAGGCGATCTTGTTGGTGAAGGGCCCGACCGCCAGGGCGTCGGAGCCGATGAACATCTCCCCTTCGCCATAGCCGACCACCAGGGGGCTGCCCTTGCGGGCGCCCATCACGAGCTCATCCTCGCCGTCGATCAGCACCCCGATCGCGTAGGCGCCGCTAAGCTGGTCGAGGGCGGCCTTCAGCGCAGCTACCGGCTCCTTGCCCGACGCCAGCTCCGAATCGATCAGGGCGGCGATCACTTCGGTGTCGGTCTCGCTGTCGAACGTGCGGCCATCCGCCTTCAGCATCTCGCGCAGCTCGGCGTAGTTCTCGATGATGCCGTTGTGCACCAGGGTCACACGACCCTGGGTGTGCGGGTGGGCGTTACGGGTCGAAGGCCCACCATGGGTCGCCCAGCGGGTGTGGCCGATGCCGACGGTGGCGTTCAGCGGGTCGGCGGCCAGCACCTCTTCCAGCGCCTTGATCTTGCCCGCCGCTCGGCGGCGCTGGACATGTCCGTCCACCACGCCTGCGACGCCGGCCGAATCGTAGCCGCGGTATTCAAGACGCTTCAGGCTGTCGATCAGACGTTCCTGTACGGAGCTTCGCCCAACGATGCCGATGATGCCGCACATGGGGTAAGACGTCCTTATGTGGTACTGCGTCACGGGTTGAGCCGCAGCGAAGCGGCTTTATCATCCGCCGCAACCACGTCGACTAAATCTGGGTTTCGGATCGTTTCGAGAGCACCCGATGAGCAAACGCGCCTACTTCGGCACTGATGGCATTCGCGGCGAAGCCAACCGCTTCCCCATGACCGCGGAGGTGGCTCTGCGCGTCGGCATGGCGGCAGGCAAGCTGTTCATGTCCAAGGATGACCGCCGCCATCTGGTGGTGATCGGCAAGGACACCCGCCTGTCGGGCTACATGATCGAGCCGGCTCTGGTGGCGGGTTTCACCTCGGTGGGCATGGACGTGCGTTTGTTCGGGCCGTTGCCGACGCCAGGCGTGGCCATGATGACGCGCTCGCTGCGCGCCGACCTGGGCGTGATGATCTCGGCCTCGCACAACGCCTTCTCCGACAACGGCATCAAGCTGTTCGGCCCCGACGGCTACAAGCTCTCCGACGGCCAGGAGCTGGAGATCGAGGCTCTGATGGACCAGGGCCTGCAGGAGAACCTCGCCCAGCCTATGGGCCTGGGTCGCGTGCAGCGGATCGACGACAGCCAGGCGCGCTATGTGGAGATCGCCAAGGCGACCTTCCCGCGCCGGCTGAGCCTGTCGGGCATGCGCATCGTCATCGATTGCGCCAACGGCGCCGCCTACAAGGTCGCCCCCGAGGCGCTCTACGAGCTGGGCGCCGAGGTCATCCCAGTGGGGGTCAGCCCCAACGGCTTCAACATCAACGAAGAGGTCGGCTCCACCTCCCCGGCGGCCATGCAGAAGCTGGTCAAGGACTACCGGGCCGACATCGGCATCGCGCTGGACGGCGACGCCGACCGGCTGGTGATCTGCGACGAGAAGGGCCTGATCGTCGACGGCGATCAGATTATGGCCCTGATGGCCGCCGACTGGGCGCAGCGCGACAAGCTGCGCGGCGGCGGCGTGGTGGCGACGGTGATGTCGAACCTCGGCCTCGAACGGTTCCTGAAAGCCCGAAAGCTGACGCTGGAGCGCACCCCGGTGGGCGACCGCGCGGTGATGGCGCGCATGCGCGAGGGCGGGTTCAACCTGGGCGGCGAGCAGTCCGGCCACATCATCCTCTCCGACTTCTCCACCACCGGCGACGGCCTGCTGGCGGCCCTGCAGGTGCTGGCCGTCCTGAAGGAGAGCGACAAGCCGATGAGCGCACTGGCCCGTCAGTTCGAGCCCGTGCCGCAAAAGCTGGAGAACGTCCGCTTCGCCTCCGGCAAGCCGCTGGAGAACGAAGAGGTCATCGCCGTGATGGCCAACGCCGAACAGCGGCTAAACGGGTGCGGCCGCATCCTGGTCCGGGCCTCAGGCACCGAGCCGCTGATCCGAGTCATGGCCGAGGGTGACGACGAGAAGCTGGTCTCCCAGGTGGTGAAGGAGATCGTCGGGGCGGTGAAGAAGGCGGCCGTCACCGCCTGACAGACCGGCGTTAACCTTTACGCACGGCAACCCTACCCAAGCACTAAGCATTGTGACATTCTCGTAATGTCCGAGCCGCTCGACCGGCTCGGCGTAAAAAGACTGCTTGGGAGCAAACATGGCCTACCACGTCACCTACGGGGGTGCGTCGAGGCGTCGGGCGAAGGGATTAAGCTCCTTGGCCTGTCTGGCGTTCGTCGCCCTTCTCGGAATGGCCTTCTGGGCCGGCGCGGTCTGGATCGGCCAGGCGCTGTTGCAGGTGCTGGCGCTCGGGTCCTAGCGACCGCGGCAGACCAGGCCCTCCGCCCGGGCCGTTTTAGGCGCCGGGTCGTCCCACGCTGCTGTAGGCGAAGCCCCGCGCGCGCATGTCGGCGGGCTTATAGATGTTGCGCAGATCGACCATCACCGGGGCCTTCATCAGGAGCTTGATGCGGTCCAGGTCGAGCGCCCGGAACTGATCCCACTCGGTGATGATGACCAGAACGTCGGCGCCCGCGGCCACGTCGTAGGGATCGTCCTTGAAGTCGACGCCGGTGAGCATCTGGCGCGCCTCATGCCCCTCGGGATCGAAGGCCTGCACCTTGGCGCCCTTGTCCTGCAGCGTCGGGATGATGGCCAGCGACGGCGCGTCGCGCATGTCGTCGGTATTGGGTTTGAAGGTGAGCCCGAGCACGCCGACCGTCTTGCCCTTCACGTGGCCGCCCAGCGCCTTGACCACCTTGCGGGCCATGGCGCGCTTGCGCTCGTCGTTGACCTTCACCGTAGTCTCGACCAGCTCCAGCGGCGCGCCGGCGTCGCGGGCCGTGCGGACCAGGGCGATCGTGTCCTTCGGGAAGCAGGAGCCGCCATAGCCGGGGCCGGCGTTCAGGAATTTTCCGCCGATGCGCCCATCCAGGCCGATGCCGCGGGCCACCTGCTGCACGTCGGCGCCCACCGCCTCGCAGAGGTCGGCCATCTCGTTGATATAGGTGATCTTCAGGGCCAGGAAGGCGTTGGCGGCGTACTTGATCAGTTCGCTGGTGCGTCGGTTGGTGAACAGGATCGGCGTCTCGTTGAGATAGATCGGGCGGTAGAGCTCGCGCATCACCGCCTGGGCCCGTTCGTCCATCGTGCCTACGACGACGCGATCCGGGTGCTTGAAATCCTCGATCGCCGCGCCCTCGCGCAGGAATTCGGGGTTCGAGACCACAGCGACGTCGGCGTCGGGGTTCACGCGCTTGAAGATCGCCTCGATCTCGTCGCCGGTGCCCACCGGCACAGTGGACTTGGTGACGACCACGGTGAAGCCTTGGACTAGGTTCGCGACCTCTTCGGCCGCGGCGTAGACGTAGGAGAGGTCCGCATAGCCGTCGCCGCGCCGCGACGGGGTTCCGACGCCGATGAACACCGCATCGGCTTTGCGCACGGCCTCGGTCGCGTCGGTCGAGAAGAACAGCCGCCCAGCCTTCACATTGCTGGCCACCAGCAGGTCCAGGCCCGGCTCGTAGATCGGGATGCCGCCTGACTGCAGGCGCTCGATCTTGCCCGCATCCTTGTCGATGCAGGTCACCGAGTGCCCGAAGTCGGCGAAACAGGCGCCGCTGACGAGGCCCACATAGCCCGTCCCGATCATCGCCACGTGCATTCAGGACTCCTCAAACCGGGGGTGCGGCGTGCTTTCAGCACGCCCGCGTGAATTCCGCCAGCCGAGGCGCGGCACAGAACGGAATTATATCGTGGGCCGGCGTTCCATTCGCGTTGCGACTTGGATCTTCGCCGCAAACCTGACGCGATAGCGCCTTGGACCTGACCCGAACCGGACATCGATCTGAACCATCGTTCGGCGAGACTAATGGCCTGAAGTTGGGTGTGGGCACGAAAGGTTCGATCAAAGGCATGGCTACTCGCAAGACTCTCACGACCTACGCGGTCGCGGCCGCGGCCCTGTGCGCCGCCGGCACGGCCGGCTACGCGGTGCACGCGGGCGTCGGTCCGGATGGTGCGGTGAATGCGCGTCCGATCCCCAACACGTCGGCGGCCGCGCCGGCGTCCTTCGCCGACATCATCCAGCGCGTGGCGCCGACGGTGGTGTCCATTGAGGTCGAGGGCAAGATCGGCCCGCGACAGATCGGTCTGGACGGCGATGACCAGGGCGACGGCGGTCCGCCGCAAGGCCTGCCACCCGAGCTGCGGCGCTTCTTCCAGCAGATGCCGCAACAGCAACAGCGGGCCCAGCCGATGCATGGCGCCGGCTCCGGCTTCTTCATCTCCGCGGACGGCTACCTGGTGACCAACAACCATGTGGTCGAAGGCGCCGACAAGATCACCGTCCACACCTCCGACGACCGCACCTTCACCGCGCGGCTAATTGGCCGTGACGCCGCCACCGACCTGGCGGTGATCAAGGTGGACGCGCGCGACCTGCCGTTCGTCAGCTTCGAGGAGCGCGGCAAGCCGCGGGTTGGCGACTGGGTGGTGGCCGTGGGCAACCCCTTCAACCTGGGCGGTTCGGCCACGGCCGGCATCGTCTCGGCCTTGGGCCGCAAGAACGTCTCCGGCTCCAACTACGTCGACTTCATGCAGATCGACGCCCCGATCAACCGCGGCAACTCCGGCGGGCCGACCTTCGACCTGTCCGGCCGGGTGGTGGGCGTGAACACCGCCATCTATTCGCCGTCCGGCGGCTCGGTGGGCATCGGCTTCGATATCCCCGCCGACGTCGTGGCCTCGGTCTCCAGGCAGCTGATCTCCACCGGCAAGGTGACCCGCGGCTTCATCGGCGCGTCGGTCCAGGACGTGACGCCGGAGATCGCCGACAGCCTGGGCCTGAAGGGCAAGGGCGCGCTGGTGGCGGAAGTCACCGAGGGCGGCCCGGCGGCGGCGGCGGGCGTCCAGCCCGGCGACGTGGTGCTGCAGGTCAACGGAACGCCGATTTCCACGGCCTCGGATCTGACCCGCGCTGTGGGTCTGGCCCGCGCCGGCGAGCCGATCCGCCTGCAGGTGCGCCGCGAGGGCCAGGTGCGCGAGATCACTGTGCGCTCGGGCCTGCGGCCCTCCGAGGAGTCGCTAGCCTCCAACGACCGCACCGCACCACGTGGCGGAGCGGCTGACGAAAGCCCCATGCTGGGCGCGCTCGGCCTGCAGGTCGCGCCCGACACCCAGGGCAAAGGCGTCCGCGTCGCGGGCGTCGATGACAGCTCCGACGCGGCCCAGAAGGGTTTGCGCCGCGGCGACCTGATCCTGCGGGCCGGCGACCGGGCGACCAACTCGCCCACCGACCTCAAGGCCGCCGTCGCCGAGGCCAAGAAGGCCGGCAAGAAGTCGGTGCTGCTGTTCGTCGCCCGCGGCGCCGTGCACACCTTCGTGCCGGTGGAGATCGGCCAGGGCTGATCGCCCTCCCGATCCGAACGGATATCGGCCTCCCGTCCCTCGGACGGGAGGCCGTTTTCGTCTGCGGGCCGTGTTCGCGGCCTAGATCAGGTTGGTGACCCAGGAGGGAAGCTCGGCGAGCTGGGTCTGCAGGCCGGCGACGTCCACCGAACCCTCGCCGTGGGCGATGGCGGTGTAGATTCCGCCGCCGCCCGGCCCCGTGGCGAACACTTCGAACGAGGTGTGGCTGCCGTGGTTCGTGGTCTCCTCGACCAGCCCGGAGCCGATCTGGGCGAAGCTCACATGGCCGCCCAACGCGATGCTGCTGGTCGTGCCGTCGGCGTTCACCTGCTCGGCCGCCGTGACGGAACCGCCGGTGCTGAAGGTGAACGCGGCCCGCTCCTGAGGCTCGACATCGAGGGCGGTGGCCGCTGAGCCCAGCGGGACGAACGTGGTCTGGTCGGAGGCGAGCGCGTAGAGCGTCTGGCCGCTGGGCTGGACGAAGGTCAGCGTCTCCAGCCCGTCGCCCTGGGCGAAGGTCTCGGTGATCACGCCGGTTCCGACCGTGAACATCGCGTCGGGCGGGATCGGCACGGCCTCGCTGTGGCTGTGCCCGCCCTCGCTGGTCGTGAACTGCTCGGCCGTCACCGTATTGCCGGAGACTGTGAAGGCGAACCCGCGGCCGCCGCCGTCGCCGGTCAGCGTCGTGGGCGAGTTCACGGCCTCGGTGACGCTGGCCACCTGATAGACGGCGGGATTGGACGCTTCCGCCGCGTAGTCGATCGTGGTGGTCGAATGCACGCCCGCCAGGGTCTCGGTGACGGTCCCGGTCCCGACCGTGAAGGTCGCGTCCGAGGGGATGTGCGGACTGAAGGTCTGCGATCCATCAGTCACCTGGATCGCGGTCACGGTCCCGCCGGCGATCGTGAACTGCAACGTCCGGTCGGCGTCTGCTTCGACGCGGTCGTCGAGGCCGCCCAGCAACAGGCCGACACCCAGGCCTTGCGGGCCGGCGTTCATGCCAAGGGCGTCGTCGCTGGGGCCCTGGCTGTCATTGCCATGGTCGCCGCTGTCGCCTTGAGCGTTTTGGGATTGGTCGTGGCTCATCGGGCATCCTCAAACGGGCGCGCGCGCATACGCACGTCACAACGATCAGCCCCTTGGGCGCGACAATGCTCGAGGTCGACTAAGGCTCCACGAAATCGAGTCCGGGCGGCGGGATTTCAAATAGAAACCCCACGGACACCATGGGCGCGGCTCAAATCTCTTGGTTGTAGGCGCCGACCTGCGGGCGCTTGGCGAGGCGCGGCTTCACCTCTTCGCGGAACAGGCGGCGCATGTCGTCCTCGCTTTGGGTCGACTCCACGACGACCACGATCTCGGGCTTGTTGGACGAGGCGCGGACCAGGACCCAGGACCCGTCCTCGAGCGCCACGCGCACGCCGTTGACGGTGATCAGGTCGGCGATTTTGCGGCCGAGGATCGTACCGCCGGCGTCGCGCAGCGCGGTGTATTCGGCGACCACCTCGTCCACCAGGCCGTACTTCACCTCGTCGGCGACGTGCGGGCTCATGGTCAGGGAGGTGTAGGCGACCGGCAGGGCCTTCTTCAGGTCCGAGAGCTTCTTGCCCGGGTTGCGGTCGAGCATCGACAGGATCGCCGCGGCGGCCACGATTCCGTCGTCATAGCCGCGTCCGATCGGCGGATTGAAGAAGAAGTGGCCGGACTTCTCAAAGCCCGCCAGCGCGCCCAGCTCGGCGGTCTTGCGCTTGATGTAGGAGTGGCCGGTCTTCCAGTAGACGGTCTTGGCGCCATTGCCCTTCAGCACCTCGTCGGTAGCGAAGAGGCCAGTCGATTTCACGTCGACGACGAAGGTCGCGTTCTTGTGCAGGCCCGACAGGTCGCGGGCCAGCATCAGGCCGATCTTGTCGGCGAAGATCTCCTCGCCCTCATCGTCCACCACGCCGCAGCGGTCGCCGTCGCCGTCGAAGCCAAGCGCCAGGTCGGCGTCGTACTGGCGCACCGCGTCGGCCATGGCGTGCAGCATGACGCTGTCTTCCGGGTTCGGATTGTACTTCGGGAAATTCCAATCGAGCTGGCAGTCCATCTCGACCACCACGGCCACGCCCATGCGGCGCAGGGCCTCGGGCGCGAAGGCGCCGGCCGTGCCGTTGCCGCAGGCGCAGACCACCTTCAGCGGTCGGTCGATGCTCGCGCGGCTGGCGGCGTCGGCGATGTAGCGCTCGGCCACCCCATCCACATGGGCCAGGCTGCCGCCCGGCCGCTGCTTCCAGGTCCCGGAGAGCACGATCTCCTTCAGCCGGCCCATCTCGTCGGGGCCGAACGTGAGCGGGCGCTGGGCGCCCATCTTCACGCCGGTCCAGCCGTTCTCATTGTGGCTGGCGGTGACCATGGCCACGCACGGCGCGTCCAGGTCGAACTGGGCGAAATAGGCCATGGGCGAGGTGGCCAGGCCGATGTCCACGACCTCGCAGCCGGCGGCCACCAGGCCGATGGTCAGGGCCTGTTTGATGCTGAGCGAATAGGACCGGTAGTCGTGGCCGATCACGATCCGCTTCTGGCCCAGCTCGTGGATGTAGGTGCCGAGGCCCAGGCCCAGCGCCTGGATGCCCAGCAGGTTGATCTCCGGCCCGAACAGCCAGCGCGCATCGTATTCGCGAAAGCCGGTGGCTTTCACCAGTGGCAGGTTCTCGAAATCGTAGGTGTTGGAGACGAGGTCGGCGCGGGGAGCGGGCAGCATCGGAACTCCGAAATGGCTTGTGCGTCGCAGGGTCGGCGGGTGGGATACCGCGCAGGTCCTTCAGGAATGTGTATCGCCTGGGGCTCGGTTCTACATCACCCCGGCGCGCAACAGGTCGTGGATATGCAGGATGCCGACCGGCTTGCCGCCCTCGACGACGAACAGCACGGTGACGGCCGGCGCCGGATCGCTCATCAGCGCCAGGGCCTCGGACGCCAGCATCGATGGCGGCACGGTCTTCTTCGGACCCGAGGTCATCACCTGGCCGGCGGTATGGCCCATCAGGCCCTCGATATGGCGGCGCAGGTCACCGTCGGTGATGGCGCCCGCCAACGCGCCGTCCGGGCCGGTCACGCCGACGATCCCCCAGCGCTTCTCGGTCATCACCAGCAGGGCGTCCTGCATCGGCGTATCGGCGCCCACCAGTGGCAATTCGCCGGATCCATGCATCAGATCGCCAACGGTGCGCAGCATAGCGCCTAACTTGCCGCCCGGATGGAAGACCCGGAAATCCTGCGGCTTGAACCCGCGCCGCTCCAGCAGGGCGACCGCCAGCGCGTCACCGAGCGCAATTTGCAGGGTGGTCGAGGTGGTGGGCGCGTTCAACTCGTCGGCGGCCTCCGGCGCATCGGGGATCAGCAGCACGATGTCAGCGGCGCGGCCGAGGGCGCTGTCGGCGACGGCGGTGATGGCGATCAAGGGAATCGAAAACCGCACTGCATAGGCGATCACGTCCGCCAGCTCGCGGGTCTCCCCGGTCTTGGAGAGCGCCAGGATCACGTCGCCCGCGCCGATCATGCCCAGGTCGCCATGGCTGGCCTCCGTCGCGTGCACGAACATGGCCACCGAGCCGGTCGAGGCCAGGGTGGCGGCGATCTTGCGCGCCACGTGGCCGGACTTGCCGATGCCGGTCAGCACGATGCGCCCGCCCGTCTCGCCTGTCTGGACGTCGAACAGCGTCTCGACGGCCTTCGCGAAGGCCTCGTCGAGTTCGGCGCCCATCTGGCCCAGGGCCAAGGCCTCCGCCGCCAGCACGCGGCGGCCGACGGCGACGGCGTCGAACCCGGTCATTGCGTCTGATCCGTCATTGAGAGGGCGCGAGCGCCTGGGACTGCATGTCATGGAGCGCGGCGCGCTGCTGGTTGGTGCGCCGCTGCGCCGCCAGGGCCTCGCGCTGCATGGCCGCCTGCATCGCAGGCGTGCGCTGCACGGGCACGGAGCCGAAGGGTGCGGGCGAGCGGTCGCCCAGGCCCTGCGGCCAGATGCTGGCGAAGGCCACCGCGGCGACGGCGGCCAGCGCCAGGACGGGCAGGTAGAGACGGTCGAGCATGCCGGGTTCTATAACCGCTTCGCCCGCGCCGGACCAATGCGTTGGCGCAACGGCCGTCAGCGGATAGAAGGCGCTCCTCGCTTTTCGCCCACGGAGCCCGCGCCTTGCCCACCCTGATCCTGCTGCGCCACGGCCAGAGCCAGTGGAATCTGGAGGACCGCTTCACCGGCTGGGTCGACGTCGATCTGACCGCCGAGGGCGAGGCCCAGGCGAGGAAGGGCGGGGAGCTGATCGCGGCCGCCGGCGTCGCCATCGACCGCTGCTATACCTCGGTGCTGACCCGCGCGATCCGCACCTCCTGGCTGGCGCTCGCCGCCGCCGGGCAGGCCTTCGTGCCGGAGGTCAAGGACTGGCGCCTGAACGAGCGCCACTACGGCGGCCTGACCGGCCTCAACAAGACCGAGACGGCGGCCAAGCACGGCGCGGACCAGGTCAAGATCTGGCGGCGCTCCTACGACGTGCCGCCGCCGCCGCTGCCGCCGGGCGGCGAGTTCGACTTCTCCAAGGACCGCCGCTACGCCGGCGCGGTCCTGCCCGATACGGAGAGCCTGGAGACGACCCTCTTCCGGGTGCACCCCTACTGGGAGGCCGAGATCGCCCCCCGGCTCGCCGCCGGCGAGACCCTCCTGGTCGCCGCCCACGGCAATTCCCTTCGCGCCATCGTCAAGCTCCTCTTCGGCCTGGGGGGCGAGGAGATCGTTGGCGTGGAGATCCCGACGGGAAATCCGCTGCTCATCGCGCTGGACGGGGCCTTGAAGCCGGTCAGCGCGCGCTATCTCGACGCGGCTCGCGCCCAGCCGCTGCCGCGGGCTGGCTGACCGACGGCGACGGACCTTCTCGCCCTGTGGGAGACGGGACATGTTGTGCGGATGACCGACGACGAAACCTGGATGCGCCGCGCGATCGAACTGGCGCGGGCCAATGTCGGCAAGACCGGCGACAACCCCTCTGTCGGCTGCGTCCTGGTGAAGGACGGCGCCGTGGCCGGCGAGGGCGCGACGGCGGCCGGCGGCGAGCATGTCCCAGATGCTGTCGCCG
>NZ_DATAPY010000126.1:0-21145 GCF_036264965.1 Phenylobacterium sp. | reverse complement strand
GCCATCGAGCCGCCACCCTCCAGCCCATCGTCCACCGCGACCGCCTTCTTCGGCGCGTTCGCCTCCAGCCAGGCCTTCACCTGCGTGCGGTAGGCGGCTTCTTCCGGAGAGTCGTTGAAGTCCATGGTCGCCTCCTTCAGGCCGCGTTGCGCCGCTCGAGCTGGCTCACGAGCCGCTCCTTCCAGACGCGCGGGGCGCCGGCGGTCAGCGCCAGCTGGCGCGAGCGCTTGTAGAAGAGGTGGCAGTCCATCTCCCAGGTGAAGCCGATGCCGCCGTGGGTCTGGATGTTCTCCTTGGCGGCGAACCAGAAGGCTTCGGAGGCGGCGATCCGCGCGGCGCTGGCGGCCAGCGGCAGCTCCGGCGCATCGGTGTTGAGCGCCCAGGCGCCGTAGTAGGCGTTCGACCGGGCCAGCTCGTTCTTCACATAGATGTCGGCCAGCTTGTGCTTGATCGCCTGATAGGACGCGATCACCCGCCCGAAGGCGTAGCGCTCCAGCGCATAGGCCTTGGCCATCTCCAGGCATTTGTCGGCGCCGCCGCACTGTTCGAAGGCCAGCAGGATCGCGGCGCGGTCGAAGACCTGCTCCATCAGCTCCAGGCCGGCGCCCGCCGCGCCCATTCGCTGCGCCGGAGCGTCCTTGAAGGTGAGCCGGCCGGCGTCGCGGGTCGGATCCAGGGTCCTCAGCGCCTCGCGGGTGACGCCGGGCCCCGTCAGGTCGACCAGATATAGGCCCGGCTTGCCGTTCTCCTTGGCCAGCACCAGGCCGACCGTGGCGATGTCGCCGTCGGTGACCGGCAGCTTCACCCCGCTCAGCCGGCCGCCTTCGACCGTGGCCTTGAGCGTGGCTGCGCTAAGCGCGCCTGGGCCTTCCGACGTGGCCACGCAGCCAATCACCTCTCCGGCCGCGATCTTCGGCAGCAGTTCGGCCTTCTGCGCCTCGTCCCCGGCCAGCATCACCGCCTCGGCCAGGAAATAGACCGTCGAGGCGAAGGGGATCGGCGCCACCGCGCGGCCCAGCTCCTCGGCGATGGCGCAGAGCTCCAGATGGCCCAGGCCCAGGCCGCCGAACGCCTCGGGGATCGCCGCGCCCAGCCAGCCCTGGGCGGCCACCGCCGACCACAGCGCCTCGTCATAGGCTTTGCCGTCCCCGTCTTCAGAAGAATTGGCGTCCAGCACGCCGCGCACCCGCGCCGTCGTGCAGTTGGCGTCGAGGAACTTGCGCGCCTCGCCCTTCAGGAATTTCTGATCGTCGGAGTAATCGAAGTTCACGTGCGCCCGTCCCGCCGGTTTCCCCGGCGCTGAAGTTTCCTCGCACGTCAACATACGCCCCGCGGCAGGGGTGAAAAGCATGACCTCGCGTCAGGCGATCTGGTTAGCCCGCGCCGCGCGTGAAGGCGCCGTCCTTGGAGACCAGCCCGACCATGCGCCCGCCTTCCCAGAGTTCGGCGACCTTGCCCCGTTCGGCGGCGGCTTCCGCCCGGCCGCCCGCCGCCACGTCGTCTGCCGCCTCGAAGGCCTGGCCAAGCTGCAGCCGGCCGTCCGGCTCAAGGATGTAGACGCGATACGACTTCAATTCTTCCGCCCCCCGGCGCTGCCCGTACGTTGTAAGGCCATTCGATGTGTCGTCTGCCACCGACCTGACACTGGGCCAAAATGTCGCGGGTCGGGCCGTTCATGCGCGCGATCGCCGAAGTCGGAGGTCCTGACGCGAAAGCACAGCGATCCGCCGCCGCCCGCCTTGGCGCCGCCACCCTGGCGGGCCTACATGCCAGCCATGCGCACAGACACGCCTCAAGCCATCAAGCTCGCCGATTACCGGCCCCCCGCCTTCCTCGTGGACGAGGTCCACCTGACCTTCGACCTGAAGCCCAACGCCACTCGCGTGAAGGCGAGCCTCAAGGTCCGCCGCAACGGCGACCACGCCGAGCCGCTCAAATTCAACGGCGAGCGCCTCAAGCCCATCTCCGTCGCCATCGACGGCCGGGTCCTGGCGGAGACCGAGCGCGCCATCGACGGCGAATTCCTGACCATCCCGGACGCGCCGGACGCCTTCACCCTGGAGACCGAGGTCGAGATCGACCCGGACGCGAACAAGGCGCTGGACGGGCTCTACATGTCCGCCGGCCGCTTCTGCACCCAGTGCGAGGCCGAGGGCTTCCGCAAGATCACCTTCTGGCCGGACCGCCCCGACGTGCTGTCGCGCTTCACCGTGCGGATTGAGGCGGACAAGGCCTTCCACCGCCTGCTGGCCAACGGCAACCTGATGGAGACCGGCCCCCTGCCGGACGGCCGCCACTACGCGGTCTGGAACGATCCCTTCCCGAAGCCCTGCTACCTCTTCGCCCTGGTGGCCGGCGAGCTGGACGTGCTGGAGGACAGCCTCGTCACCACAAGCGGGCGCACGGTGGACCTGCGCATCTACGTCGACCCCGGCATGGCGCCGCGCGCCGCCTACGCCATGGACGCGCTGAAGCGCGCGATGAAGTGGGACGAGGCGACGTTCGGCCTCGAATACGATCTCGACCTCTTCATGATCGTCGCCGTGCGCGACTTCAACTTCGGGGCCATGGAGAACAAGGGGCTGAACATCTTCAACTCTTCGCTCCTGCTGGCCGACCCGGCCACCGCCACCGACATGGACTTCGAGCGCATCGAGAGCGTCGTGGCCCACGAATATTTCCACAACTGGACCGGCGACCGAGTGACCTGCCGCGACTGGTTCCAGCTATGCCTCAAGGAGGGCTTGACGGTCTTCCGCGACCAGAGCTTCTCCGCCGACCAGCGCGGCCACGCCGTCCAGCGGATCAAGGATGTGAAGGCCCTGCGCGCCCGGCAGTTCTCCGAGGACCAGGGGCCGCTGGCGCACCCCGTGCGCCCGTCCAGCTACATGAAGATCGACAACTTCTACACCGCGACCATCTACGAAAAGGGCGCGGAAGTGATCCGGATGCTGAAGACCCTGATCGGGCCGGACGCCTTCCGCAAGGGCATGGACCTCTACTTCGAACGCTGGGACGGCCACGCCACCACCGTCGAGGAATTCATCCGCTGCTTCGCCGACGTGTCAGGCCAGGACCTGACGGCCTTCTTCGCCTGGTACGAACAGGCCGGCACGCCGCAGGTGACGCTGAAAAGCGCCTACAACGCCGAGCGCCGCGAGCTGGAGCTGGAGATCGTCCAGGAGACCGCCCCGACCCCCGGCCAGCCCACCAAGGGCGCCCTGCCGATCCCGGTCACCATCGGCCTGCTGGACGGCGACGGCCGCACCCAGGCCTTCGTGCGCGACGGCCAGGCCATGGACGAGACCGTCGTCGTGCTTGACGGGGCCAAGACCAAGGTCACCCTGACCGGCGTCGACGAACGCCCCGTCGTCTCCGCCCTGCGCGGCTTCTCCGCCCCGGTGAAGCTCACCTCCAACGCCGAGGCCCGCGACCGCTACATCCTGCTGGCCGGCGACCCGGACCTGTTCAACCGCTGGGAGGCCGGCCAGGAGCTGGCCCGCGCCCTGATCCTGGCCCGCGCCGCCGGCATCGCCGACGAGGTGGGCGAGGAACGCTACGCCGAGGCCGTCGGCCGCGCCCTGGCCGACCAGGCGGCCGACCCGGCGTTCAAGGCCCTGCTGCTCGTGCTGCCGTCGGAGCCCGACCTGGCGCTGGCCATGGCCCCGGCCGACCCCGCCGCGATCCATGAGGCCCGCGAGGCGCTGCGCATGCGGCTGGCCCTGCACCTGGCCGATGAGCTCAAGCGCCTGCACCTGGGCCTGCAGGAAATGGGCGAGTTCTCCCCCGACGCGGTCGGCGCCGGCCGCCGCGCCCTGCGCAACGCCACCCTCGACCTGATGGCCGCCAACCCGCGCGCCGAGGTCGGCGAACTGGCCTGGGGCCACTACGAGGCCGCCGCCAACATGACCGACGCCATCGGCGGCCTGGCGGCCCTGACCCTGATCGGCGGCGAGGCCTATGAGCGCGCGCTGGCCGACTTCTACGAACGCTGGAAGGGCGAGCCCCTGGTGATCGACAAGTGGTTCGCCGTGCAGGCCCGCGACCCCGACGAGGCCGCGCTGGGCCGGGTCCTGGCGCTGACCGCCCATCCCGCCTTCGAAGCCAAGAACCCCAACCGCCTGCGCGCCCTGGTCTCGACCTTCGCGAGCTTCAATCCGGTCCGGTTCCACGACCCCAGCGGCGCCGGCTACCGCTTCCTCGCCGACCAGATCCTGGCCACCGACGGCTTCAACCCGATGACCGCCGCCCGCCTCGTCGAGCCCCTGGGCGGCTGGCGCCGCTACAAGCCGGAACTGGGCCGGCTGATGAAGGCCGAGCTGGAACGCATCCTGGCCAGCCCGGGTCTCTCGAAGAACGTCTTCGAACTGGTCAGCCGGTCACTGGCCGAGGACTGAGACCCGCAGATCCTCCCCCAGGGCGAAGCCCGATTGAGGAGGAGGTGTCTCGGCGTGCAGCGTCGAGACGGAGGGGGTCTCAGCCCACTCCGCAAGCCGCCGCGACGAGCGCCAGGCCGGCGGCCGCTAACGAGTCATTGCCGGCCTTTTCGGAGCAAGTCTGCGGAGACCGCTATGCGCCATAAGCCGGCATTGGTCTTGGTCCCCGAACCAGCCACATCGCCGGGGGGTACGCCGTATCCGATGTGACGTGTGGTCTCTCGAGGCCCGCGCGCTGGCCTAGGAAAGACACTTCGTCTATACATACGTATTTCTACCTATGTATGATGTTAATCGAACCTAGTGAAATCTATGGGAGATTCCGCCTCGGAACTACAAACATTACCCAGGCGTATATCCTATGCAGACGCCGATTATATCGCGCGCTTCCTCGACCAATTACTTTCGACAATTTAGAACCCGTCTTGGTCGACGGCACTATGCGCTTTCTGTAAAGATCATCACGCTGTGCGTCACCGCGACCGTCGGGGCACTCGCGTTGACCTTCGCCCTGTTCCAATGGCAGGACTGGTCCACGGACCGGGCTGAGCTCGTGCGGGATCAACTGGGGGAGGCGCGCAGCCTCGCGGCAGCGGCCGGCCTTGCCGTCGAGCGCCACGACAGCCATGCCGCGGCCAAGGCGCTCGCCATCTTCGAAAACAACGACGCGGCCCTGGCCGCCAGCTACGTGTCCTTGAGCGGGCAACACCTGGACCTGACCCGTCCAGGACGCCGCGAATTGAGACTCACGCCGAGCGGTGAGGGCCAATCGGCCTTCGGCGCGCGCGGCCTCGAGATCCATCTGCCCACGAGCCTCAACGGCCATCGGGTGGGCGAGCTGGTCCTGGTCGTCAGCGAGGCCGGCATCGAGCGCTCGCTCGGCCGCAACGTCCTGATCGTGCTCGGCCTGGCGCTATTCAGCGCGACCCTGGCCGGCATCGCCGCGTGGGTGGTCGTGCGCGGCATGCTCGGCCCCTTGAGCGACCTCGGAGGGGCCATCGACCGGATCGGCCGCACCAAGGATTTCTCGGTTCGCGTGCCGTCAACGTCCCACGACGAGATCGGCCAGTTGACCCGCGGCTTCAACGGCCTGCTCGGCGAACTCCAGGCTTACGACGGCGAACTTCGGCGCACGATGGGCGACCTGACCGAAGCGCGGGACGCGGCCCAGGAGGCCAATCTCGTGAAGTCCCAGTTCCTCGCCAACATGAGTCACGAGATCCGCACGCCGCTCAACGGGGTGCTGGGCATGGCCCAGGTCCTGGCGGCCTCCGAGTTGAATCCGACCCAGGCCGAGCAGCTCGACGTCATCCAGAAGTCCGGCGCGACGCTGCTCGCGGTGCTCAACGACCTCTTGGACATCTCGAAGATCGAGGCCGGCCGGATGGAGCTGGAGGCCGCGCCCTTCGACATCGTGGAAGTCGCCCAGGGCGCCTACGCGACCTTCACATCGATCGCCAACACCAGCGGCGTCTCGTTCTCGATGGCGATCGACGAAGACGCCGCGGGCCTGTGGCGGGGAGACTCGGTGCGCGTGCGCCAGGTCCTCTACAACCTGATCTCCAACGCCTTGAAGTTCACCAGGGAGGGCGAGGTGCGGGTCACGATCGACAGCGTCCCATTGACGGCCGGCAAAGACCTCATGATCACGATCCGGGACACGGGGATCGGCATCGCGCCCGAGGCCCTGGCCACCCTGTTCGACAAGTTCGTCCAGGCCGACAACACCATGACTCGGCGCTTCGGCGGGACCGGCCTAGGCCTGACCATCTGCAAGCAGATCGTGGAGCTGATGGGCGGTACAATCGCCGTCGAGAGCCGGTTGGGCGAGGGCACGAGCTTCCGCGTGCGGCTGCCCCTGCCCTGGCTGGGTCCGGTCTTTGCTCTGCCCGCTCCGCCCGCCGCCGACGAGACGCCCGAGACCAGCCTGGAGGGATTACGGGTCCTGGCCGCGGAAGACAACGTTACCAATCAGCTGGTGCTGAAGACCGTGCTGCATTCCTTGGGCGTCCAGCCGGTGGTCGTCGAAAACGGCCGGTTGGCGGTCGAGGCCTGGGCGCAGGAGCCCTTCGACCTGATCCTGATGGATGTCCAGATGCCCGAGATGGACGGCGTGGCGGCCACGCAGGAGATCCGCCGACGCGAGGCCAGGACCGGCGGACACGTCCCCATCGTAGCCCTCTCGGCCAATGTCATGAAGCACCAGGTCGCTGAATATCTGGCGGCCGGCATGGACGCCCACCTGGCCAAGCCCATCAATGTCGCACAGCTCTATGACACGCTGCTCGCAGTGCGCACCGGACGCCAATTTGGCCAGGCCGAGGCCGCCTGAGCGATGCTTCAACGCTTCGCCTGCGCCGCCGCATTCGCTTGCGGCATGATCGCCGCTGCGCCGGCTCGCGCGGAAGCCCCACCCTATGTGACCACCGACACCAATATCGCCGACAAGTTGGAACTCGCGACCTTCGTCAGGGTCGCCGCGCATGACGGCGCCCGTTTCAGCACTCTCGGCTTCGACCTGGCCGTCCCCTTGGCGCCCGCCTGGGAGCTGACCCTCGTCCCGCGGTTCGCGCAGGCGCGTCACGGCGATCGGCGCACGTTGGGGCTCGGCGACAGCGAGGTCGCGCTCAAGTACCTGGCGTTTCCGGAAACCGAGAGCCGGCCTGCGGTGGCCTTCGAACCCAACGTGACCTTTCCAACCGGCGGCCAGCGGCTGGGCGAGCGACGGGTCGCGATCGAGCTTCCGGTGCTGGTCAGCAAGGGCTTCGGGCCTTGGCGCGTGACGGGGCAGCTCGGTTTCGAGCGGGTGGGGTTCAAGACGCCAGAGGACCATGGGCCGGTGAGCCTGTTGGTCGAGCGGGCCATGACTGAGCATCTCACCCTGGGCGCCGAGCTGGCCAACGACCTGCCGATGCGCCGACCCAGCCAAGGCGAGACCGAGTTCAACTTCGGCGCCGCCTGGACCTTCCACGACGGCCTGAAGCTGCAATCCGCCTTCGGACGGCGGCTGGCCACCCAGGAAACGCCGGCGGACCTGCACAGCACGATTGCCCTGGCGGTCGAATTCTAAGGGGCGGGCCACGAACCCAAGCCGGGCGAGGCTCGTCGAACACCCACACGGTTGTGCCGATGAGAATCCACGATCTCAGCGTTGCGCTAAGCCCGAACGCCTGCCTGAAGGCTGTGGACAGCCGCGCTTTCAGGGTCCGGTGACCTTGGCGGGCAATGCGCGCAAAGGGTCGAAAGTTAACCGTCCCACAAGCGGACCTTCCGAGTGCCTGCAACGAGTCACAAAGGGAAGTTCGGACTAGCCAGCAGCCCGATATCGACCGTGCCCAATGCGGATCAGGAGTCCTTCCTTGCACATAGGAGACAGGTAGCATCGGTGAACACCCGCTCTTTGAAGCTCCAAAGTGGTCACGGTTCCTTTTTCGCGCGCCAGCAAGACCGCCTTGTCGCGGAGTGATGGAACCGCCGGTCGTAGCGCTCTTTCGCGCGCTTTCGCGTCGGCGCAGGCTTTTCGCCGCGTTGGCGGCTTGCCGGGGAGAGGAATTGCGTGGACATAGTTCGGCAGGTCGCCGATCCCGGCGAGCCATCGAAAATTTCAATAAAAACAATAGTCTATATTGCAGCAAGATACCTCGAGCTGACCCCTGTGGGGCCGCGTCGCCTTGGGACCGCACCCTGGACTGGACCCTAGGCGCAGATGACGGCGACTACCCTTGAATCGGAGGATGGCGCCGGCGCCAGTCCGTCGCCTGCTCATAGGCAAAGGCGACGCGGCAGAGCATCGCCTCACTCAGGCGCCGGCCCGTGAACTGGAGGCTGTAGGGCAGCCCCTCGGGCGAGAAGCCACAAGGCAGGCAGATCGCCGGCACGCCGGCCACGTCCATTGGCATTGTGAACTCAGCGCTGCGAGGCTGAGCGGCGCCCCAGGCCCGATGGTAGTCGGCGAGCGACCCCACCTGCAGGGCGTGGGTGATCGGCCAGGCCGGACTGTCACTCGTCGGGCCGGCCAGGACGTCGATCGTGGCGAGCAGTTCGTCCAGCTGCGCCGTCAAGGCGGCCTGGCGCCGCCGCGCCGCCGCGAGCTGCTCCGGCGTGACGGCCGCCCCTTCCGCAAGCATGGCGCGCAGGTAGGGACCGTATTCCGCGGCCCGCGCGGGATAGGTCGCCGCGTGCGCCGCAGCCATTTCGTGGCTGCAGATGACGCTCCAGTACTGCGGCACGTCCGAGACGTCGGGCATCTTCACCTCGACGATCCGCGCCCCCTGGCCCTCCAGCACCTTCAACGCAGCCTCGAGCGCGCGCGCCTCTCCCGCGTCGATCCCCTTGAACGCATAGTCCCGGTCGACGCCGATGCGGAGACCGCGCACACCCCCGCCCAACGCCTTGGCCGCGTTCGCCGGTGCCGCGTTGAGCGACGTCGGATCGCGCGGATCATGGCCCGCCATCGCGTCGAACATCATGGCCGCGTCCGTCACTTCCCGCGCCAGGGGACCGACGTGGTCCAGCGAGTCCGCCATGGGCATGACACCGTAGCGGCTGACCCGCCCGTAGGTGGGCTTCAGGCCCACGACGCCGTTGGCGGACGATGGCATGCGGATCGACCCGCCGGTGTCCGTCCCCACGGCTCCGAAGCACAGGCCGGCCGCCACGGCGACGCCCGAGCCGCTGGACGACATGCCGGGCCAGCGGTCGTGGTTCCAGGGATTGAGGGGCACGTCCATGGCCGGGTTGTAGCCGGCCGCCGCGCCCTCGGAGAGGTTCAGCTTGCCCAGCACCACCGCGCCGGCGGCGCGCAGCCGGGTCACCACGGTCGCGTCTTCCTGCGGCACGAAGGAACGACGCACCGCCAGGCCGCCCATCGTCCTGACCCCCTCGGTCCAGCAGAGATCCTTGATGCCGATCGGGACGCCGTGCAGCGGCCCGCGATAACGTCCCGCCGCGATCTCACGGGCGGCGGTCTGCGCCTCGGCCATCGCGCCGTCGGCCATCACTGTGGCGTAGCTCTTCAGGACCGGGTCGACGGCGGCGATACGCGCCAGCATCTCGCGCGTCAGGTCCACCGGCGAGACCTCCCGCGCCGCAATCCGCCGCGCCGTCTCATTCAGGCTGAGATAGGGCTCGAACGGAACGGAGGCCCGAGCGAGGCTCGCACAGGCCGACGATGCGACCGCCGTCGCGATCACGCGGCGCCGCGAAACGCCCCTTGGCTGTTCTGACATGCGTCCCCCGTCGATCCCGCAGTTAAGGCGCAAGGCGCGGGACGCGCAACGCTTGTGCGCACGAGCCGGATCAAACCTTGCCTTCGGCGCCATGAGCAGATTTCGCCAAGGTCAGCTAGGAGTCACGAGCAGTCGTTCAACCGGATCGACGCTTACGTCCAACCTCGGAAACACAAAACACCTGGGTCCCCGCTTTCGCGGGGATGAGCGGAAGGGGGGTGGATCCTTGGCCGCGGGCTTCCACGTGCGTCCATGGTTCCCGGCCCCCCGGTGCGCTGGGTTTGACCTTGGGCGCAATCGGCGCACCCTGCGCCCGTCAGCCTGGGGCCGATCCGAACGCATGCCGCAATCCGTTTCGCGTCGTGAGGCCCTGTCGCGGGCGCTCGCCGCCTCGGCCCTGGCCGCGGGCGCGCCGGCGTGGGCCGCCACCGGCGACGCACCAGCCGCCCGGGACGTCCTGATGCGCCTCTTCGGACCTGCCGCATCGCGCATCGCGCTGATGCTGGAGTCCACCGGCGCGCGGCCCTGGTACGCGGCGGAGGCTCACGATGGAAAGCTCTCCGTCCACGGCGACTCCGGCGTCGCCCTAGCGCGCGGCGCCTATGCCTGGATGCGCCAGTCGGGCGCGGCCCACGTGAGCTGGGAAGGCGACCGCGTCGCCCTGCCCGCCCGCTGGGCTGACGGGACCAGCGGCGGGGTCCAGAGCCCCTTCGCCCACCGCGCCTACCTCAACCCCTGCACCTATGGCTACACCACGCCCTGGTGGGACTGGCCGCGCTGGCGGCGCGAGATCGACTGGATGGCGGTCCACGGGATCGACATGCCGCTGGCGCTCGAAGGCCAGGAGTTCGTCTGGCGCGCCTTGTGGCGAGAGGCCGGGCTCACCGAGGCCGAACTGGCCGGCTACTTCTCCGGCCCCGCCTTCACCCCCTGGCAGCGAATGGGCAACATCGAGGGCTACCGCGCCCCGCTCCCCGCCGCCTGGATCGACAAGAAGCGCGACCTCCAGCGCCAGATCCTGGGCGCCATGCGCGGCCTCGGCATGACCCCGATCCTGCCGGCGTTCGGCGGCTATGTGCCCAAGGCCTTCGCCCTAAAGCACCGCGAGGCCCACATCTACCGGATGCCGGCGGGCGGCGGCTTCCACGAGACCTACTGGCTCGATCCGGGCGATCCGCTGTTTGCGACGCTCACCGCGCGGTTCCTGGCGCTCTACACGGAGACCTACGGGCCCGGGACCCACTACCTCGCCGACTCCTTCAACGAGATGCGCCCGCCGGTGGCCGATGATGGGACCGGCGGCGGCGACGCCGGCTTCGGCGACGGCGGGGCCAGCAAGACCGCGGCGGTGCAGGTCGACCCGGCGCTCAAGGCCCAGCGCCTTGCGGCCTATGGCCAGGCGATCCACGCGGCCTTCCACGCGGCCCGCCCCGATGCGGTCTGGGTGATGCAGGGCTGGCTGTTCGGGGCCGATCCGCAGTTCTGGGACGAGGCCGCGATCGCCGCCTTCTTCAGCCGGGTCCCCGAGGGCGGGGTAATGGTGCTCGACATCGGCAACGACCGCTATCCGGACGTCTGGCGCCGCGCCCGCGCCTTCGCCGGAAAGCCCTGGGTCTTCGGTTACGTGCACAACTACGGCGCCAGCAATCCGGTCTACGGCGACCTCGACGGCTACCGGCGCGATATGGCCGCCGTGGTCAGCGATCCGAAGGCCGGGCGGCTGGCCAGCTTCGGCATGTTCCCCGAAGGGCTCGACAACAATTCCATCGTCTATGAGGAGGCCTACGACCTGGCCTGGGGCGCCGGCGGCGCGTCGCTGAACGCGTGGCTCTCTACCTATGCGACCTCGCGCTACGGCCGCACGACGCCCGAGCTTGATGCGGCGCTCCGGAAGCTGGTCGAGGCCGCCTATACGACCCGCTACTGGACGCCACGCTGGTGGAACGGCCGGGCCGGCGCCTACCTCTTCTGCAAGCGCCCGACGGCGACCATCGGCGCGTTCGAGGGCCATCCTGGCGACCGGGCGAAGCTCGCGACCGCGGTCGGCGAGTTGGTCCGGCAGGCTCCGGCGTTCGCGGGCGAGAAGCTCTTCGTCCACGACCTGATCGACGCCGCGGGCCATCTGGTTAGCGAGGAGATCGACCTTCTACTGCAGGCCGCCGTCGCCGCCTATCGCCGCGGCGACCTGGCCGGCGGCGACCGGGCGCGGCGCAAGGTCGAGGACCTGGCCCTGGCGCTCGATGGGCTCCTTGGCGCCCAGCCAAACACCCTGGCCACCTGGATCGACGCCGCCCGCGCCTATGCCGACAATACCGTCGACGCCCGCGCCTATGTCCTCAACGCCAAGGCGCAGGTGACGGTCTGGGGCGGCGACGGCGGCCTGGCCGACTACGCCTCCAAGGCGTGGCAAGGCCTCTACCGCGACTTCTACCTGCCCCGGTGGTCCCAGTTCCTCGACGCCCTGCGCACGGCCGGCGCCGGGCCCTTCGACGAAGCGCCCGTCGTGGCCGGCATCGCGACCTGGGAGCAGGCCTGGGTGGAGCGCGACGCGGCCTACGTCCGCCAGCGTCCCGCCGATCCCGTGGCGGCCACGCGGGCCCTTCTCGCCCGCCTCGCGCAGCCGTAGCCTTGGCCATGGAAAAGCCCGCCACGCGCTTCCTGTCGCTGGACGTGTTCCGCGGCCTCGCCGTCGCCCTGATGATCGTCGTCAATACGCCTGGGCCGGGCGCGCATCCCTATCCGTGGCTGGTCCACGCCAAGTGGTTCGGCTTCACCGCCGCGGACGCGGTCTTCCCGTCCTTCCTGTTCGCGGTGGGCTGTTCGATGGCCTTCGCCTTCTCGCAGAGGCCGCCGGCCGGCGCCTTCGCGCTCAAGGTCCTTCGTCGCGCGGCGCTGATCTTCGTGCTGGGGTTCCTCATGTACTGGTACCCCTTCGCCGATCACGTCGGCGGGACCTGGACGCTGAAGCCATTCGCTGACACCCGGATCATGGGCGTGCTGCAGCGGATCGCGCTCTGCTACGCCCTGGCCGCCTTCACCGTGCGCTATCTCTCGCCCCGCTGGCTGGTGGCCCTGAGCGTCCTGCTCCTCCTCGGCCATTGGGCGCTCCTGCTGGCGTTCGGCCCACCGGGCGACCCGTTTTCCAAGCTCGGCAACGCCGGGACCCGCCTCGATCTCTTCGTGCTGGGCCCGCAGCACCTCTATCGCCGCGATGGCGGCTTTGACCCAGAGGGGCTGCTGGGGACCCTGCCGGCGACCGTCAATGTGATCGCCGGCTACCTGGCGGCGCGATATCTCAAGACCGCCGCCGACCGGCGAGGTCTCGTCCGCATGGCCCTGACCGGAATCCTGCTGGCCGCGGCCGCCTTCGCCTGGAACCCGTTCTTCCCGATCGGCAAGAAGCTCTGGACCGGCAGCTTCGTCCTGCTGACCGTCGGCCTGGACCTCGTGATCCTGGCCGCGCTCGCCGCCGCCCTGGAGGGCCGCCGGCCGAACCCTATCGCCCGCGTCTTCCAGGTGTTCGGGCTCAATCCGCTGGTGATCTACCTCTTCTCGGAGCTCTTCGTCACGACCCTGCAGCAGATCGAGGTCGCGCCCGGCGTCGGGGTCTACGACTGGATCGGCGCGAACCTTTTCCAGGCCGCCGCGCCCGGCCCGGTGGGTTCGCTCCTCTGCGCCATCGCCTACACGCTGGTCTGCTGGCTGTTGGGCTACATCCTCGACCGCCGCCGGATTGTCATACGACTTTAACCACCGACCAGGAGAGGCCGCGAAATTAACCAACAAGCGGGACAATTCGCCGCCAAAAAGAGGGTGAATAGCGGTGACGCTGTTTACCCTTAGCGCTTAGACTCCGCCTCCTAAGCGGGGTGATTTGCCCTATTTCGGGAGCGGCGAGCCTTGGAGGCACGCGAGGATAAGGGCGTGGCCAAGGCGCAGGATCGGGCCGCCGATCTGGCGCTCGCCAAGCCGCCCACCCAGCGCTTCGCGCGCATCGCGATCTTCGCCGCCCTGTTGCTGCTGGCCGTCTACACCGCCGTCGCCATCGGGCGCGCCGCCCACGGGCCGCCGAGCCTCGTCGAGCAGATCGTTTCCCTGATGGTCCCTCTGGCGGTCGCCGGCGCCCTCGGCGGTCTGCTCCTGCTGGAGTCCCGCCGCGTCGAGCGGGCGCACGCCGCCTACACCGACAGCGAGCAGCGCTTCCGCCTGGCCGTCGAGGCCGCCCGCTGCGGCATCTGGGAATGGGACCTGTCGGAAGACCGCATCTTCATGTCCGACGTTACGGCCGCCCTGTTCGGCTGGCGCGGCGGCGTGGTCGACGGCCAGCAGGTGCTGGAGCGGGTCTCCGAGGGCCACCGCGACGGCCTGCGTGAGGCGCTGGCCACCGCGGCGGTTTACGGCGGCTTCGACGTCTCTTTCCGTGTGCCCAGCCTGACGGGCGGCCGGCCCGTCTGGATCGATGCCCGCGGCCAGGGCTTCGGCAAGAGCCCGGAGGGCGGCTACGCCCGGATCATCGGCGTGGCGCTGGACGTGACCGAGGAGCGGCTCGCGCAGGCCCGCGCCCAGGCCGCCGAGACCCGCCTGCGCGACGCCATCGAGAGCGTGTCGGAAGCCTTTGTCCTCTGGGACAAGCAGGGCCGCCTGCTGATGTGCAACAAGAACTTCCGCAGCTTCTTCCGCCTGGAGCCGCAGGTGCTGAAGCCCGGCGTGCTGCGCGAGGAGCTGGAGGCCCAGGCCAGGCTCGCCGTACGCCAGGAGTTCCCGGCGCTCGGTGGCCGCAAGGGGGTTCGCGAGGCCGAGCTGGTCGACGGCCGCTGGGTGCAGATTTCCGAGCGCACCACGGCTGAAGGCGGCCTCGTCGTCACCGCCGCCGACATCACCGCGCTCAAGGCCCAGGAAGAGGCGCGCCGAGTCAACGAGGACGAGCTGCGCCGCGCCGTCGTCAATCTGGAACGCAGCCAGGAACAGCTTTCCGAGCTCGCCCGCAAATACGAGAACGAAAAGGTCCGCGCCGAGGGCGCCAACCAGGCCAAGTCCGAGTTCCTGGCCAATATGAGCCACGAGCTGCGCACGCCGCTGAACGCCATCAACGGCTTCTCCGAGATCATGGTCGCCGAGATGTACGGCCCGGTCGGCGAGCCGCGCTACAAGGACTACGCCCGCGACATCCTCAGCTCCGGCCAGCATCTGCTGGCGCTGATCAACGACATCCTCGACATGTCAAAGATCGAGGCCGGCAAGATGAACCTGCGCTTCGAACCGGTGGCCCTGGAGGACGTCGCGGAAGACGCCCTTCGCCTGGTGCGCAACCGCGCCGAGGCTGCGGGCCTTTCGCTGCGCCTGGACTTCTCCGACCTGCCGGAGGTCGAGGCCGACTACCGCGCCATCAAGCAGGTGCTGCTGAACCTGCTCTCCAACGCCATCAAGTTCACCCCGCGCGGCGGCCTGATCACCGTGCGCGCCGAGCGCCGCGAGGATCCCCTGGGCGAGCGCGTGCGGATCAGCGTGCAGGACACCGGCATCGGCATTCCGCCCGAGGACCTGGCGCGCCTGGCCCAGCCCTTCGAGCAGATCGAGAGCCAGCACGCCAAGACCCAGCAGGGCACGGGCCTCGGCCTGGCGCTCACCAAGTCGCTGGTCGAGATGCACGGCGGCCTGCTCGACCTGCGCAGCGCCCCGGGCCAAGGCACCAGCGCCACCTTCTCGCTCCCCGTCCGCCAAGCCAGCGTGGCGCTCGCCAAGGTCGCCGCGGCTAGGGCTTGACGATCACCTCGTAAGCCTTGTTCGCCGCCGCCTGGGCGCGTTGCAGCGTCGTCTTGAGCCGCCGGAAATCCCCGACCCCGCCGGCCCGCGCCAGCAGGGCGCGGAACGCCGCCGGCTCGCCGGACGGATCGGCGTTGTCGTCGAGCGCGACCTTCAGGAGTTGGGTCAGGTCCTGCTGCAGCCGCCAGGCCGCCGCCAGATCGCCGGCGGGCCCGGCGGGCGCCAGTCCGCTTTCGGGTAGCGCCCCCAGGGCCGCGGCCGTGTTGGGCGACAGCGGCCCGCCCTCGGCGGCGTGGGCGATCTGCAGATATTGCGCGGCGAACTCGATATCCACCATCCCGCCGGGCGACAGCTTCAGGTCCCATTCGCCCTTGGCCGGCCGCTCGCGGTGCATCAGCTCGCGCATCTCGCGGACATGGGCCGCCGTCTGAGCCCGGTCGCGCGGCCGGCGCAGCGCCTTGCCGAAGGCCGCCTCGGCGTCCGCCGCGAAGGCCGCGCTGGTCGACCAGACCACCCGCGCCCGGGTCAGCGCCAGGAGCTCCCAGGTCTCGGCCTCGGCCTCATAGTAGCCGTCGAAGGCCGCGAAGCTCACCGCCACCGGCCCCTTGGTGCCCGACGGCCGAAGTTGCATGTCGACCTCGTAGAGGCCGCCCTGCCCAGTCTGGCTCGACAACGCCGCGATCAACCGCTGGGTGAAGCGGCCGTAGAAGATCACCGCGTCCCAGCCCTTCAGCGCCGAAGTCCCATGCGGATGAGCAGCCCGGTAGAGCGTCATCAGGTCCAGGTCCGAGGTCGCGCTCATCTCGCGCGAGCCGCACTTGCCCAGCGCCACCACCGCGACCTCGCCGGAGAACGCGCCGCCCAGGCGCTCCGTCTCGGCCAGCGCCGCGTCGGCCAGGACGTCGATGCAGACGTCGGCCAGGTCGGCGAAGGCCTTGCCGGCGACCACCGCGCTCGCCGTGCCGCTCATCACCTGCACGCCGACCCGGAAGGCCTGCTCGCGATGGACCACGCGCACAACATCCATCGCCGACTCGAAGCCGTCGGCTCGGGCCACGGCCGCCCGCATGACCGCGAGATCCTCCCCAATGTCGATGGGCTCGAAGAAGCTCCCGTCGAGCATGGCGTCGATCGCCGCCGGCCGGCGCGCCAGGGTCGCCGCCAGCCGCGGGGCGAAGGCCATCACCTGCACTACCAGCTCGAACAGGTTCGGCTGCGCCAGGAACAGCGACTGGAGCTGCACCCCCGACGACAGCCGCGAGAAGAAGTCGGCGAACCGGGTGAAGGCCACGTCCGGCGCGCCGGTCGCCTGGGCCGCGTCCAGCAGGCGCGGGGCCAGCCGCGTGAACAGTTCCCGGCCCCGCTCGGTGGCCGTGGCCGGGATGTGGCCGTGGTGCCAGCTACGGATGGTCACGGCCACCGAATGGGGGTTGGAGAAACCCATCCGCTTCAGGGTCGCGAGCGTCTCCGGATCGTCCTCGACGCCGGTGAACACCAAGCTGCCGAACCGCGACGACAGCGGCTCCTCCGAGGGGAAGAGCTCGCCATAGCGGGCGTTGACGCCCTTCAGCGTCCGGGTGATCGCCGCATCGAACTGGCGCAGCGGTTCGAAGCCTGACAGCGCCGCCACCCGCTTGCGGTCCGCGTCGGCCTCGGGGAGCTTATGGGTCTGCTCGTCGGCCAGCATCTGCACCCGGTGCTCGACGTTGCGCAGCCGCACATAGGCCTCGGCCAGCTCCTCGCAGGTCTGTGGCGCCACATGTCCGGCCGCGGTCAGGGCATCCAGGGCGTCGAGGGTGCGGCGGCTGCGCAAGCCCGGGTTCCGGCCGCCCAGGATCAGTTGCTGGGTCTGGACGTAGAACTCGATCTCGCGGATGCCGCCGGTCCCGAGTTTCAGGTCGACGCCCTTGGCCGAGACCCGCTCGTCGACCTTGTGAGCGTGGATCTGGCGCTTGATCGAATGGATGTCGGCGATGGAGGCGAAATCGAGGTTCTTGCGCCAGACGAAGGCCTGCAGTTCGGCCAGGAACGCCTCGGCGGCGGGGATATCGCCGGCGCAGGGCCGCGCCTTGATGAAGGCCGCCCGCTCCCAGTTCTGGCCGACGCTCTCATAGTAGTCCAGGGCCGCCGGGATCGGCACCGCGGCCTGGGTGGACGACGGATCGGGCCGCAGCCGCAGGTCCATGCGGAAGACGTAGCCGTCGGCGGTGCGCAGCTGCATCAGGTCCGACAGCCGCTGCGTCAGCCGCACCGCGAAGGCCTCGCTCTCGACATTCGGCATCAGCGGCATCCGCCCCGGATCGAAGAACACCGAGACATCGATGTCGCTGGAGTAGTTGAGTTCGAAGGCGCCCTGCTTGCCCATGGCGATGCAGAACCAGCCCGGAACCGGCCCTTCGGCGCCCTCGCCCAGGTACGTCAACCGCCCCGCCTCCACCTCGCCCTTGGCGGCCACGGTCAGGGCCGCAGCCACGGCGGCGTCGGCGAAGCGGGTGAGCGCGCCGGTCACCTGGTCCAGGTCCCAGACCCCGCCGAGATCGGCGAGCGCGGTCAAGAGGTGCAGCTCGGCCTTCAGCTCCCGCAGGCGAACCTGCGCGCCCGGCAGGTCGAGCCGCGCGGCCTTGGCGGTCCGTGTCAGGATGTCTTCCAACCGCGCCTGCGGGTCGTCGGCCAGCAGGGCGTCCAGCCGCTTCGGATCGCGCCGCGCGAGGCTCGCCAGATAGGGCGAGGCCGCGAACACCGGCGCCAGGGCGGGCCACGCCTGCTCCAGCCGATCGGTCCACAGGGCCTGGGCGGTGACGCCGCGCAAGCGCTCGGCGGCCTTGTCATCGACGACAGGCCCGCAGGGTTTCAGGGTTTCGGCAAGCGCCATGGGACGAGAATTAGACGGTTGCGCGCGCGCTTAGCGAGTCCCGCGGTTCAGCGCAGGATTGGCCACGAACCGCATGAACGCCGCGAACGGGTGCGCGCCTCAAGGCTCTGCGGCGCGGAGGCTCAGTGATTTTGAACCACGGAAAACGCGGAAAGAGCACGGAAGGAGATTCGGTCTTCAACGGCGGTGAATGATTTCATTGCGCGCAAAGCGCGCGATTCAACCTGGCTCCGACCTCTTGAGCGGCCCGCCTTCCGTGCTCTTTCCGTGTTTTCCGTGGTTCTCTTCCTCACCCCGTGTCGGCCAGCGGGGGATCGGTGGCATTCGCCGGGACCAGCTTTTCGGCGGTGGTGACGACCAGTTCGCCGGAGAGGCGCATGTCGGCTTTCAGCTTCTGCGCCAGGACCTCGATGGGCAGGTCGGCGAAACCCGGGGCGTCCTCGGCTTCGTAGAGGCGGGCGTCGAGGTCTTCGAGGAGGACTTCATACTCCTCCTGGTCGCCCTCGGATTCATTCCACAGCAGGCGGTTCAGCACGCCCCGGACGCGGCGCTCCTGGATCTGAGCGGGGGTGGGGGCGGTCATGGAGAGGTGGGCCGCGTCGGCGGCCTGCGCCTTTTCTTCCCGCGCCGCCTCCGCCGCGTCGCGGGCCAAATCCCGCGACAGCTTGAAGTCGAGGGCGAGCGTCAGGCGCACGGCGCGCGAGGTCTTCTGGAAGGCGCCGGTCAGGGCGACCTTCTCCTCGGTGTCCTCCGCCGCGCGCGCCTGCGTCGCCAGATCGCGCGCCAGCATCAGGCCAAGCTCGGCGAGCTCGCCCAGCATCTGCTCGGCCCGTTCCTGTTTCGCCGCGTCGCACGCCATGAACAAAACGAGAACATATGGCAAGCTGAAAGTCAAGATTTTTCGATGCGGGGACGGTCAGCTTTGCGTCAAGTACGGACCTTGGCCTGACGCAGCAACTCAGACCGGCCGGCGCCTCAGCCGTCGCTCCGCTTTGCATGCGAAGCGCCAGCGCCGCCGCGACCTCCGCCGCTTTGCGTGCACCCTTTGCATATACACGCAATGGTTGACTCCCTAACGACGAGCGAACATTGTTCCGCCGGGACGGGGGAACCTATGACAGGTCTGCGGGCATATGGCGCCTGAGCTGGGCATCGCCGAGGCGGCGGGCTGGTTCCTGGGCGCCGGGGTCGTCTTCTACTTGGAGGCGTCGTTCTGGGAGTCCCTGTTCCACGAGTTCCTCCTCGACCTGAACCCGGCGCGGCGGCGCTGGATGTTCGCGCTCAAGAGGTTTGCGCCGTCGCTCTACCTTGAGCACTACGCCCACAACGTGCTGCACCACTTCCGGACCTACCGCGGCGCCTATACCCGGCAGTTCGAGTCCGAGGCGGAGCGTCTGGCCCTCGACGTCGCGATGCGCAAACACCTCACGCCACGTCAGTTCCGGCGGGTGACCACCCACCACTACGGCGCCTCGTTCGAGGCGCCCGCCCTGCCCTATCTCGCCCCCGCTCTGCTCAATCTGCTCTGCCTGCCGCTCCTGCCGGACGTCGCAGCGCGCGCCGGGGTGCTTGCGGCCGACCTGGTCTTCGCCACGCCGTACTGGGCCTATTCGAAGTGGATGCACCTCTATCTGCACCGCCGGTTCGATGCGGCCGTCGCCGAGGCGCCGGGCTGGATGAGCGTCTGGCTTCGGTCCGACTATGGCGTGGCGGTGCGCATCTCGCACTACCTCCACCACCGCCAGCCGACCTGGAACTACAATCTGCAGTACGGCGCGGACCTGCTCCGCGGCCGCTGGCGACCGCCGACCGCGGCGGACTGGGACGATATGCTGACCATCGGCCTGGTCACCCCGGCGCACCGCGCCCGCTTCGAAGGCCGGCGCGTGTGGCTGCACCCTTTCTGAACGGGGGCTACGCGTCGATTCCGGACCTTGGCCTATCGCTCAGCGCTAGCCAGATCCGCCATCACACCGTCGATGAGCCGCAAAGGAGATTGCTGGGACAACGCCCCCATGGAGAGCTTCTTCCACACCCTCAAAACTGAGCGGGTCCACCATCGGGTCTACGCCACGCGCGACCAGGCCCGGCGCGATCTGTTCCAATACATCGAGGGCTTCTACAATCCCCGCCGCCTGCACTCAGCTCTGGGCTACATCAGCCCAGCCGAGGCCGAGCGTCGAGCGGCTTAACCCCGTCCACTTTTTCGGGGGAGGATCAAAGCGGTTGGCCGCGCCATGGCGTTTGCTAAGCTCGCGCTATGGACGGCTCGCGGGTCACCAAGGATCGCGCCAAGGCGCTCAGACGAACCATGAGCCTGCCCGAGGTGCTGCTGTGGAAGGCGCTCAAGGGCGGTGCGGTGGGCCGTCTGCATTTCCGCAAGCAGCACCCCATCGGCCCCTATGTTCTCGATTTCTACTGCGACGCCGCGAAGCTGGCCGTCGAGATCGATGGGGCCACGCATGGAACCGAGGAACAGCCGGACCGCGACGCGCGACGCGACGCCTGGCTGGCGGAGCAAGGCATCGCCACCCTGCGGCTGCCGGGGTCGCTGGTCCTGCGCGACGTGGATGACGCGGTGCGCACCATCGTGGGCTATCTGCAGCACGGGGACTGAAGGCAGGCGCGGTTCGGGGCGCCTTGCGGAGTGGGCTGCAACCCCCTCCGTCTCTCGCTGCGCTTCGAGACACCTCCCCCTCAATCGGGCTTCGCCCTGGGGGAGGATCTTGGGAGGCGGTCCCTCAAGCCCGCGGCAGGATCAGCGCCACCCTTAGGCCCGGGCCCATCTCGCCGACCTTGCCGGGGCCTTCGGCCAGTTCCAGGCGGCCGCCGTGCGCCTCGGCGAC
>NZ_DATAPY010000125.1:0-31667 GCF_036264965.1 Phenylobacterium sp. | reverse complement strand
CGCTTTTCTCGCCCGCCTGAAGGAGAAAGGGGTGACTGTCCTCAAGACCGAAGACGGTGGCCCGACCGGCAAGTTCGCCTGGATACTCGATCCTGACGGCACCAAGATCGAGCTCTGGCAACCCAAAGCCAAGTGACCTGTAACCCTGGCCGCCGCGGCGTCCAGGCCTCAGACGTGGCCGGTCTTCAGCGCCTGGTCGAGGCAGACGGCGAGCGAGATGCAGGCCCCGGCGGTCAGGGCTGTCGACAGCCGCGGGTAGCGCGCGGGCACGTCCGGCGCCTGGTGGTCGAACAGCCATTGGACTAGGAAGGCCCCGATGCAGCCGCCGATGATCCAGCCGTCCGGGATCCGATGGCGCGAGAACAGGATCACCCTGCCCGGCGGCGGCGGCCTGGCCGTTTACCAGCCACGGCATGGGCGGCCCTAGACGGCGGCGCGGCTCAGCCGGTCGCGAAGCCGCTCGCCCGCGAAATCCAGAAAGGCGCGCAGCTTCTGCGGCATCAGTCCCTGCTGGGCGTGGATCAAGTGAACGGGCCACGGATCGGGCTCCGCGCCGCGTAACACCAGCGCCAAGGCGCCCGCCCCTACAGCCTCGGCGACCTGATAGGACAACACCCGCGTCAGCCCCGCGCCAGCGATGGCCGCATCGATGGCGGCTTCGGCGGTGCTGACGATCAGGCGCGAGCGGACCGGCGCCATGACGTCCGCCGCAAAGCGCCAGGCGGTCGGCGAGGACAGGCCCTCGAAGGTGACGCAGGCGTGGTCGCGCAGGGCCGCGGGCGTGGCCGGCGTGCCGTGGGCGGCCAGATAGGCGGGGCTGGCGCAGACCACCTGGCGCACCGCGCCCAGCCGGCGCGCCACAAGGCCGCTGTCCGGCAGGACCCCGAAGCGGATCGCCGCGTCGATGCGCTCCTCGGTGAGGTCGGCGGCGCGGTCGCTGAGGACCAGTCGCAGGCCGATCTCCGGATAGGCCGCCAGGAAGTCGTTCGCCACCGGCAGGACATGCAGGCGTCCGAACACCACGGGCGCGGAGACCGTCAGGTCGCCTCGCGGGGCGTTGTACTCGCCCGCGGCGGCGCGCTCGGCCTCCTGCATCTGCTCCAGGATCAACCGCGCGGCGGCGACGTAGGCGCGGCCGGCGTCGGTGAGCGTCAACCGCCGCGACCCACGCACCAAGAGCCGGGTCTTCAGGTGCGCCTCAAGATCGGCGATCCGCCGGCTGACCGTCGCCAGGGGCGCGCCCAGCCGCCGCCCCGCCGCCGACAGGGTGCCGGCGTCGACGGCCTCAAGCAGCACCGACATGGCCTCGAGCCGATCCATGGCTCCTCTCATAATATGGAAGGATAAGTTCCAAACCTAGCACCTGATCCCGGCGAGTAGAAGGTTCTAGGTTTGCGACATCGCGGTCATCAGCGCCGCTCCGGAACAAGGATCACCCCATGTCGCGCTTCCTCATCCCCGCCGCGATCGAGGACGCCCCCGCCGCCTCGCAGCCGCTGCTCACCGCGGTGAAGGCCCAGCTGGGCTCCGCACCGAACCTCTTCCGCCTGGTCTCGCTGAGCCCCGCGGCTCTTGAAGGCTACGTCGGGTTGATGGGCGCCCTCGGGAAGGGCGACCTGCCCGCCCCGACCCGCGAGCGCATCGCGTTGGCGATCGCCGAGGTGAACGGCTGCGACTACTGCCTGTCGGCGCACACCTATCTCGGCAAGCACCTGGCTAAGCTGGACGACGCGGAGATGACCGCCAACCGGTCCGGCGCGTCCAACGACCCCAGGGCCGACGGCGCTGTGCGGTTTGCCGTCGCGGTCGCCACCGCGCGCGGCCACGTGACTGAGGACGCACTGCAGGCCGTCAGGCTGGCCGGCTACGACGACGCCCAGGTAATCGAGATGGTCCTGCACGTCGCGCTGAACACCTGGACCAACTACATCAACGAGGTGGCCAAGACGGACATCGACTTTCCGATCATGACCGCCCGCAAGGCGGCCTGACCCCGCGCACTCGAGGCCGGTGGCGATCCTCCCGCCGCTGGCCTTTTCTAAGGAGACCTAGATGAACCGTCCCCCGCTGCCGCCTTTCACGCCCGAGACCGCCGCTCAGAAGGCGCGGATGGCGGAGAACGCCTGGAACACCCGCGATCCGGCGCAGGTGGCGCTGGCCTACACCCTCGACAGCCGCTGGCGGAACCGCACGGAGTTCATGGAGGGCCGCGATGAGATCGTGGCTTTCCTGACCCGTAAATGGGCCCGCGAGCTCGACTACCGCCTGATCAAGGAGGTCTGGGGCTTTCGCGAGAACCGCATGGCGGTGCGCTTCGCCTACGAATGTCACGACGCCAGCGGCCAGTGGTTCCGCAGCTTCGGCAACGAGCTCTGGGAGTTCGACGAGCAGGGCCTGATGCGCCGACGGATCGCCAGCATCAACGACATGCCGATGGCCGAGACAGACCGCCAGTTCCACTGGCCGCTCGGCCCGCGGCCCGACGATCACCCGGGACTCAGCGACTTCGGCTTCTGACCGCGCCTCAGACGTGGCCGGTCTTCAGCGCCTGGTCGAGGCAGACGGCGAGCGAGATGCAGGCCCCGGCGGTCAGGGCTGTCGACAGCCGCGGGTAGCGCGCGGGCACGTCCGGCGCCTGGTGGTCGAACAGCCATTGGACCAGGAAGGCCCCGATGCAGCCGCCGATGATCCAGCCGTCCGGGATCCGATGGCGCGAGAACAGGATCACCCAGGCGGCCACCGGCGACAGGACCGAGATCAGCAGGCGCTCGGGCCTGGGCTTCGGCCGGCCGCTCTCCAGGCCCCAGCGCACGCCGCCCAGGAAGGCCAGCACGCAACCCGACCAGTTGAGGATCACCGTCAGCGCCGGTCGCGCGACGTCGGCGGGGCCCCAGCCATAGGCGATAGCGGCCAGCGGAAACGGGGCGAGCGAACACAGCGCGATGATCCACAGCGCCGGCGGAATGGCGTCATAGCGGGCTGAAGCGTGCGGCTCGTCCGTCACCATTCAGTCTCTCCGAAACGCCGAAGACGCCGCCCAGCCGGCCGCGAGCGCGAAGGCCATGGCCGCCAGACCGTAGGACCATGGCCTGCGATGGGCCCAAAGGTAAAGACCGCGCTCGACGCCCACCTTCTCGACGGTCAGGGTCCGGTCCTTCTCCGCCACCGGCTGGCCGCCCTGGAACAGCAGGATGCGCACCTGGTACTGGCCGATGGGGGCTTCGGCCGGCAGCGGGATCTCAGCGCGGAACAGGCCCCTGTCGACGAAGCGGACGCCATGCTCGTTCACATCATAGAGATGGTCCGCCGTCTTGAGCCGCACCACCGCGTCGCGCCAGTCGAGGTAGTCGGCGCCCAGGCTGGAGACCACCACGTCGCGCACGCCATAGCGGGTCTCGGTGCGCAGCTCGGCCGGGGCGTGCATCGCCAGGTGGTCGACCCCCGCCTCCAGGCGGCGCAGCACGGCGAAGTGGGCGATGTCGTCAAGCGGGCGGGTGGAGGCGGCGATGTAGAAGCCCGGCGCGCCGTGGAAGACCACGGGCCGGCTGTTGATCCACACGCCGGCGATGCGCCGCTTCTTGGCGATCCGTACCGGCTGGTCGGGGCCGCGCACGATCACCACCACGTCGCTCGGCCGCCGGGCGGGATCGAAGACTGCGCCATAGAGCACGATCTGGTCGCCGCGGAAGTCGGAGTTCACCCGTACATTGGTCTCGGTCAGGGCCGCCGAGATGACGGCGCTCCCCGGTGCGGCCCCCATCGAAGGAATGGGCGGCGGCAGGGCGGCCGGCATCAGCCGTTCCCCGACATCAGCACGAAGGGTTCGTGCGGGGTGAAGAACAGGCCCAGCCCCATGCGCAGGCCGACCACGAGGACGATCAGCGCCAGCAGCGCCCGCAGCTCCTCCGCCCGGAAGCGCGACGAGGCCCGCGCGCCGAGCTGGGCGCCCAGCACCCCGCCGACCAGCAGCAACGTCGCCAGCAGGATGTCGACGGTCTGGTTTCGCCCGGCCTGCAGCACGCCGGTGATGGCGGTGGTGATGATGATCTGGAAGAGGCTAGTGCCGACGACCACATTGGCCGGCATCCGCAGGATGTAGATCATGGCGGGCACCAGCACGAAGCCGCCGCCGACCCCCATGATCGCCGACAGCACGCCCACGAAGGCGCCCAGCAGGATCGGCGGGATGACGCTGATGTAGAGCCGCGAGCGCGGGAAGCGCAGCTTCAGCGGCAGGCCGTAGAGCCAGGGTGGCCGGCGGTCGCGGTGCGGCGCGGCGGGCGCGTTGCGCCGCCTGCGCAGGATCGCGCCCACCGACTCCCAGAACATCAGCCCGCCGATGACGCCTAAGAAGATCAGGTAGGAGAGCGCCACCACCAGGTCGGCCTGGCCCAGCAGTCGCAGCCAGCGGAACAGCTCGACGCCAAGCACCGAGCCCACGGCGCCGCCCGCCGCCAGAACACCGCCCATGCGGAAGTCCACCGACCGCTTGCGGCCGTAGGAGATGACGCTCGACATCGACGATGCCGCGACGTGGTTCGACATGGAGGCCACGGCCACCGCCGGCGGAATCCCCAAGAACACCAGCACCGGCGTCATCAGGAAGCCGCCGCCGATCCCGAACATGCCGGAGATGAAGCCCACCAGGGCGCCCAGCGCCACCAGCAGCGGGGCGTTCACGGACACCTCGGCGATGGGCAGGTAGAGGTCCAAACGTCGCCTCTTTCAGCCGAGGCTAGCCGCCTGGCGGATCAACGCGAGAAGACGGAGAGCCGGGAAACGGTGGTGGGATCGAGCGCGCCGGTGGCCGCCAAGCCTTGATCGCGCTGATAGGCGCTCACCGCAAGCTTCAGGTCGCGGGACGTCGCGCCGTCGGGCTTGCCCTTGTAGTAGCCAAGGCGACCGAGGATCTTCTGGGCCGCGACGACCGAGGCGCCGTTGGCCGGCGTCGGCGCGCCGCCCGCCATCTCGAAGGCGCCGGCCTGGCCCTCGGCCAGGGCCAGCTGGGCGGCGGGGAGCGTCTTCTCCAGGTCGATCGCGCTGGCGCGCGCCTGGCTGTCGCCGGAGTTGGCCGCGATGGTGAACCACTTGTAGGCCTGGGCCAGATCGCGCGGCACGCCGGAGCCGGACTGATAGAGCAGGCCCAGGTTGTACTGCGAATCCACCAACCCGTGCTGGGCGGCCTTGGCGAACCACTGGGCCGCCGCGGCGGTGTCCTGCGGGCCGCCTTCGCCGCGGAAATAGTAGAGCGCCAGGTTGTGCATGGCGGTTGGCTCGCCGGCTTCGGCGGCACGCAGGGTCCAGCGGCGGGCTTCGGCGAGGTTCTGGGTCACACTGGCCTGGCCGGTCTCATAGAGCCGCGCCAGGAACATCTGCGCCGGGGCGTTCCCGCCATCGGCGATGGCCTTCAGCTTGGCCAGCGCGCCGGGCTGCTTCTGCTCGACCGCCGCGGCGACCTTGATGTAGTCGGCCCCGGCGGCGTCGGGCTGCGGCGCGGCGGCCGGCGCCGGCGGCGTGGTCGGCAGCGCGCGGGCCTGGGCGGCGGTCGTCGCCGGCGGCGCGGCCGGCTCCGGCGCCAGCGCCACGGCGGCGCGGGGCGTCTCGATGAACGGCAGGGCCTCGCGCGCGGCGTGGGTGGCCGCGGGGCCTTCCATCAGCACCACGCCGGCCGCGCCGACGCTCAGGAAGGCCGCGCCGCCGGCGACCATCAGCGCGGTCTGCCAGGTCGAGGCCTGCCGGGTTTTCAGGGCTCCGAACAGACCCCCAGCCCGCACCTGGCGCGGGCGGCGGTCGGAGCGCAGCGTCTTCGCCCGCGGCGCCGCGGCGGCCGCCCTGGCGGCGGCGCGGGCCTTTTCGATCACTTCGCGGGTGGAAAGCTGCGGCTTGGCAGGCGTCTCTTCGGCTTCGTCGAATTCGACGGCGGCCGGGATCGAACGGATGATCTCATCCGCCGCGGCCTCAGCCTCAACCGCGGGGACCTCGGTCTCGGCGTCCGCCTCGGACTCGGCGATGGGCGCGAAGCCGTCCGCCGGCGCGAAGGCGTCGACGTGGGCGAAGTCCTCGTCGCTGAACGACGGGTTGCTGGGATCGAGCGCCGGCTGACTGACCGGCTCGGCGCGGGAGAACAGCTCGGCGCCGAAGATCGATGGCGCGGCCGGCAGGTCGGTCCCGACCTCGTCCAGGCGTTCCGCGGCGATCGGCTCCGCGGAGGTTACGGCCGTAGGCTCCGCACTGAGCCGCGCGCCGGCGGCTTCCAGTAGCCGGGCGGTGCGTTCCTCGCTCTGGCGGATGCGTTCGGCCAGGTCGCTGGCGGCGCGCTCGTGACGCTGTTCGATGCGCTCGGTGACCTTGGCCACCTGCTCGCCGATGTCGTCGATCGCCTGGGCCGCGCGGCGTTCGGACTGGAGGATGCGGTCTGTGAGCCGCTCGGTGATCTTGCCGATCTCCTCGCCCAACCGCTCCAGCGCCTCGGCGTGCAGCTGGTCGGTGCGGCCCAGGCGGTTTTCCACCGCACCGGCGATGCGGGCGATCTCGCCGCCCACCTGTTCGATGGCCTCGGCGCTACGCTGCTCGGCGCTGTGCACCCGGCGGTTGAGGGTCTCCGCCATGGTCAGCACTTCGCGGCCCATGGCTTCGATCGCGTGGGCGGAGCGGGCCTCGGCGGCGGCCATCTGCTCGGCCATCTGGCCCAGGCGGGCCTCGACCGGCCCTGTCCCGGTGGCGGTCAGGCGCTCGGCGATCTCCGTGCGGGCGTCCTCCACCCGGCGGGTGAGATCGTCGGCCAGCGACGCCAGCCGATGGTCCATGTCGCCGCGCACGCTGCCGTCGGCGGCGTACATCCGCTGATCCAGCTGCACCAGGCTGTCGCGCAGGGCGTCCAGGGCGTCGCCCGTGCGGCCTTCGGCGTCGGCCAGCCGCTGCGCCAGGCGCGAGACGGCTTCTTCGATGGCCACGGCGGGGTCGGCGCCGGCCGGCGCGGCCGCCAGCCGGGCTTCCAGGTCCGAAAGGGTCGCGCGGGTGGTCTCATCCGCCGCCGCGACCTGACCGACCACGCGACTGACCTGCTCTTCCAGGAGCTTGATCGCCTCGGCGGAGCGCGGTCCGCTGAGCTCGGTCTCCATGCGGCGCATGCGCTCGGACGCGCGCGCCTGTTCGGCGGCCAGCTGTTCAGCGGCGGCGTCGAAGCGGGTGGCGACGGCCAGATGCTCGCGCTCGGCAGTCTCGATGCGCGCCATGGCGTGGCGCACCGAATGTTCGACGCCGGAGATGGCGAGGCCAGTGCGGGTCTCCGAGGCCTCGATGCGGTCAGTCAGACGATCCAGGGCGAACGCGATGCGCCCCAATTCATCAGGCCTGGCATTGAAAGTCGGCGACGACATGAACGGCTTTGGCGCCTCGATCGCGACCCGGTAAGGCCGCGCGCTGAAATGCTCCTCGGAGGTGACATCCTCCGGCAAGTCATCTTCTAGGATAACTCGGTTAAGCCATTCCCCCAGAGTCATGCCGGAACGCCGGGCAAGCTCCTTGGCGACCTCACGGGCCTTGGGATCGATCCCCTTGACGCTCCAGGGCGCCGCCGCCGTCATCGAATCGCCCTCCTGGACACAGTCACGCTAACACCTTGAATTGGGGTGTAAACGAAAGCCTAACGCTACATGTAGTGGTGGAGGGCTTTCATCTGTGGATGGAATTTCGGCGCCGAGGGCGGATGACTTCCGTTTGCCAGCCTGCCCTGCGATACGGCGTCGCAGATGGATATGCCGCTGACCTTGGGTCTTTCCGCGGGGCTTTTCGCCCTGGCCGCCTTCGCCGCCTGGCGCGGCGCGCGACCGCCCAACCCGCATCGCGGACCGCGTCTGGCGCCGTGGCGTTTCATCATGCTGCTGGCCGCCGCGGCCCTGATCTTCCTGCTCGGCCACGCCGTCCACATGCTGACCGCAGGCGCAGCCGGGGCCTGATCGGCCGCGGCGGCGGCGGCGTGGGTTACCGCGATTTCAGTGGACCCTGGATCGCCCAGGTCTGACCCTTGACGCGGCAATGAATGAGCTGGGGTTCTAAGGCGATGCGCACGATCACCATGGCGGCTCTGGCCGTATCGGGCCTGGCGCTCAGCGCCTGCATGCCGACCGTCAACTACAACGGCTTCACCTCGGCCTCGGCCGGCGGCGCGCCGCTGAAGGCGATCGCCGCCCTCGACTGTCCGGCGAACGAGGGCCGGCTGACCCGCACAGCCCAGGCGCCGGATGGCCGGACCTGCGACTACGAAGGCCGCGGCGGCGAGACGGTCCGCCTGAAGCTCGTCTCGCTCGAGGGCCGCTCGGCGCTGGACGCCATGGAGCCCACCAAGGCCGAGCTCCACGCCCTGATGCCGCTGCGCAGCCGTGCCCTACCCGCCGTGGCCGTCGAGGACGGCGCCGACCGCACCAGCGTCGACCTGCCGTTCTTCCATGTCCGGGCGGTCGGCGAGCGGGCCGACGTGAAGATCTTCGGGGTCAACATCCACAGCGATGGCGACAACGCCGACGTCACCACCCACCATGGCTCGACCCACACCGTCGTGCACGCCGGGGCCGACGGCGCGGAGGTGATCGCCGAGGACATCGGAAAGACCAACGCCTCAATGGTCTATGTGCTGGCCAGCGAACGGCGCGCGCCATCCGGCTATCGCGCCGTCGGCTATGTGGCCAAGGGTCCGGCGGCGGGCCCGCTGGTGGTCGGCGAGTTCCGCGCGGTCCACAAATCGGCCGATCACGGGGACTACCGCGACTACGGCGATCACAGCGACGGCGATATCGGCCGGCTCATCGACCGCAATGTGAAGGGTTGAGCGTCATATGCAGCTCAGCTGAGCTCTTGGGCGAGTCCGATGAGGAGCCCTTCAGGCGCGCGACAGCTCCCGTTCGAGCCTCTTCAGCAGGATGAAGCCGACACCGCCGTTGACCGATCCTAACCAATCCTCGTGAAGTCGCTGGTCCAGTTGGTCTCCCAAGTCTTTCCGCCGTCGGGCGAGTAGGCCTGTTCCCAATGAGCCGAGTTGCGGGTGATCTTCGACCAGATGAACCGCACCCTGATCGGTTTCCCACGTAGGCTGTCATCGCTATAGAAGGTTCCCACACCGTTGGCGAAACGGCCGACCAACGGCGGGTCAAGCTTGGCGGTCGGCGTGCGGCCATCGAGCCACCAGATCGCCCATTGCCCGGTCTTCGGATCATAGGCGCGCAAGGTGACGCCGCTGTAGGCGCCGCCCGGCTTGTTGAGGAACGTGTCGTCAGCATTGCCATAGCCGTTCATGACCGACCGCCAAGTCTGAGCGCCGTCGTATGCCACCCAGTCATGGCTACCCGCCAGCCGCTCCTTCAGAACCCGGTTTTGGATCTTCCATTTGCCGACCCGCAGGTCGAAGGCGTGCAGCCCGCTGAGGTCGGACGTCTGGGCCGCTTGAGCCGACGGTCCGGACGTCACCAAACCCAGCGCGACGATGACGGCGACGGCGGAGGCGAAGGAATGGCGACGCGTCATCGGAGTATCCTTGGGTACGCGAGGTCGGGACGAATGCGCGACCTACCAAGGCGCTGTTCCTAACCAGGCGCTGCTGCCACCCTAATGTCAGCATGGTCGGGCGCGACGACGGGAACCGGGCGGCGGCGCCCGCGCCGCCATCGTCTCGATCACGACCTAGGCCGCGGCGGACTCCGGCGCGGCCGTTTCCTTCGGCTCTTCCGTCTTCTTCGGCCGCTTGGAGAGCCCGGCGACGCCGCCCGACGACAGCAGGCCCACATCGGCCATCAGCCAGGGGATCGACCACTTGTGCGGCGCGGCGCAGTAGCGCGGCTGCCAGAGCGGGTCGTACTTGTCCTTGTACCGGCGCACGCCGCGGAAGTTGTAGATGTCCTCGCCGCGCTCGAAGAGCAGCCGGCCCACCCGCGACATCATCGGCGCCAGCGGCCGGTCGTCGAGGCCCGCCAGAGGGGCGATGCCGAACTCGAAAGCCTCATAGCCCTCGCGGCGGCCCCACTCGATGAGCTCGACAAACAGATAGTCCATGATGTTGCTGGGCGCCTCGTCGGCGTAACGCATCAGGTCCATGGAGAAAGCAGAGCGGCTGGCGGTGGTCCAGAGCGTGGCGAAGGCGACGATCCGGCCCTCCACACGCACCACTGCGATCGGGAACTCCTGCACATAACCCGGCCAGAAGCCGCCCATGGAAAAGCCCTTCTCGCCGCCCGCGTGGTGCGACAGCCATTCGTCAGAGATCGCCTGCAGGGTGGGCAGCAGCGCGGTGACCGCCTCGCCGCTCACCACCTCGAAGGTCGCGCCCGCCTCGCCCAGCTTGCGCCAGTTGCGGCGCGCGGCGCCCCGCTTGCGACCCTCCATCGAGAAGGTCTCCAGAGGCACGGCGGCGGTCTCACCCACCTTCTGGATGGCGAAGCCCATGTCGACGATCTCCGGCAGGTCGTCGGCGTTCAGGCCATGGATGCCGGGCCGCGCGGCGTGGCTGTCGGCCAGTTCGCGGAAGCGCCAGAGCAGTTCGCCGCGCTCCTCGCGCTTGCCCACCGGCGCGCCCAGCGCCACCCAGGATCGGCCGCGCACCCCGAACATCAGGAAGCTCTCGCCCGAGGCCGAGAACAGGAACCGCTTGTCGCCCAGCAGCGCCAGGTTCGAGCCCGGCTCGGCCACCTCGGCCTTGGCCAGGATGGCGCGCACGCGCTCGTAGTCGGGGTCGGTCTCGCCCACCACCGGCGGGGTCGCCGCGGAGACCACCAGGCGCCACAGGCCAAAGGCGAACAGCAGCAGGGCCGCGCCCGCCCAGGCGCGCATCGCCCGCTCGGCGTCGGCGTCGGCCATCACCCGCCACCAGGGCCGGTCCGCATAGTCGGAATGCTGGAACGACCACAGGCCGAGCGCGCCGGCGCCCACCACCGCGCAGGCCGCCGAGAACAGCCAGCCGGGCGTGATCTCCATCCGCGTCAGGCGCGAGCTACGGGGGAAGGCCCCGTGGAACGGCAGCAGCAGGACCGCCAGCGCCACCAGGGCCGCGGTCTCTTCCCAGTTGAAGCCCTTCAAGAGGGCCAGTGTCGCGCCGAGCAGCAGCGCGCCCAGCGTCGCGCCCCAGGCCGCATCCATCCGCGCCCGCAGGCCGAAGGACAGCAGCACCAGGGCCAGGCCCAGGATGGAGGAGAGGAAGTGGCTGGCCTCGATCAGATAGACCGGCGTGTACTGGATCAGCCGCATGAAGCGCACAGGCTCCGACGGCGTGGCGCCGGAGGCCAGCAGCATCACGCCCGCAGCCAGGGTCAGGATCGCCGCCGTCCAGGGCGCAAAGGCGAAGGCCGCGGGCCGAAGGTCTCTCAAGAATTGCATCCAGCCCCTTGGGGTCGGTTTCTGGGAGAGGGTCTATAGCCGATTTGATTGACGATTGTTGGCGGCCTGCGCACTTCAAACGACTGTTTCGTTGGGCGGAGGCCGGCGCTAAGGTGGCGGCTCACTCCGCGTTCTTGATGGGTCCGCACTTCCCATGGCTGATTTCGGCGCCGCCGACCTCGACACCTTCCGCGCGGAGGTCCGCGCCTGGCTGGCGGCCAATTATCCGCCGGAGCTGCGCGACGCTGACGCCAAAACCGACGCCGAAGCCGTCTGGGGCGGACGCGCCTTCGAGGGCTCCGACGACCCGCAATCGGTCTGGATGCGCCGGGTGGCCGCGCAGGGCTGGACGACGCCGACCTGGCCTAAGGCGTACGGCGGCGCGGGCCTAACGGCCCAGCAGGCGCGGGTCATCGACCAGGAGCTGGCCGCCGGGCGCTATCGCCCGCCGCTCTTGTCATTCGGCATCTGGATGCTGGGGCCGGTGCTGCTCGAATACGCCAACGAAGAGCAGAAGACGGAGCACCTGCCGAAGATCGTCCGTGGCGAGATCCGCTGGTGCCAGGGCTATTCCGAGCCGGGCGCGGGCTCCGACCTGGCGAGCCTCGCCACCAAGTGCGAGGACAAGGGCGATCACTGGCAGATCGACGGCCAGAAGGTGTGGACCAGCTATGCCGACAAGGCCGACTGGTGCTTCTGCCTCGTGCGCACGGACCCCACCAAGAAGCACGAGGGCATCTCCTTCGTGCTGATCGACATGCGCCTGCCCGGCGTCGAGACCCGGCCGATCAAGCTGATCAGCGGCGAGAGCCCGTTCTGCGAGACCTTCTTCACCGGCGTGAAGATCCCCAAGGGCAATCTGGTCGGCAAGGTCAACGGCGGCTGGGAGATCGCCAAACGCCTGCTGCAATACGAGCGCCAGAACATCTCCGCGGGCTTCGGCGATGGCGGTTCGGTCGGCGGCGGTGCGGCCGGCGACGTCAGCGAGATCGCCAAGCAGTATGTGGGCCTGGAGGACGGCAGGCTGGCTGACGCGGACCTGCGCCAGCGGATCACGCTCAACAAGATGAACTTCCAGGCTCTGCGGCAAACGATCGGCCGGACGGCGGCGGAAAGCCGCGCGGCGAACGGGCCGAGCGCGGCGACCTCGATCATCAAATATGCGGCGGCCGAGTTCGCCAGGGAGCGCTCGGAGCTGATGGTCGAGGCCTTGGGCGACCAGGGCCTGGGCTGGAGCGGCGACGGCTTCAGCGAGGCCGAGCGGCTGGCGGTGCGCGGCTGGCTGCGCGCCAAGGCCAATTCGATCGAGGGCGGCACCTCGGAGGTCAATCTCAACGTGGTGTCGAAGCGGGTTCTGGGGCTTCCGGACCCGAAGTAGACGATACCCACCAGTGGTCTATTTTGGCTGCGGGCGGCAAAGGTTCCTGATTTTCGAAGGCGAGATTTTCGATGGCGGATTTTGGCGGCGACACCGAGGCCTTCCGGGCCGAAGCCCGGGCGTGGCTGGACGCGAACTTCCCAGAGAGCTTCCGGCGCGATCCTGCGCGGCAGGCCTCGCTGGCCGCCGGTCTGGCGGACGACGAAGGCGCTGACGCCAAGGCCTGGCGCAAGGCGATGGGCGAGAAGGGCTGGGGCACGCCCACCTGGCCGGCGGAATACGGCGGCGGCGGCCTGAGCCGCCAGGAAGCCCGCATCCTGCACGAGGAGATGGCCGCGATCGGCGCCCGCAACCCGATCGGCGGCATGGGCGTGATGATGTTCGGCCCGACCTTGATCGAATACGGCTCGCCCGAGCTGAAGACCCAGCACCTGCCCGGGATCATCAGGGGCGAGGTCCGCTGGTGCCAGGGCTATTCCGAGCCGGGCGCCGGCTCCGACCTGGCGGGCCTGCAGACCCGCGCCGAGGACAAGGGCGATCACTGGCTGGTGAACGGGTCCAAGATCTGGACGTCCGGCGCCAATTTCGCCGACCGCTGCTTCTGCCTGGTGCGCACCGACACCACCAAGAAGCACGAGGGCATCTCGTTCCTGCTGATCGACATGAAGGCGCCGGGCGTGGAGACGCGGCCAATCCTGCTGATCAACGGGACGTCGCCGTTCTGCGAGACCTTCTTCACCGACGTGAAGGTCCCGAAGGACCAGCTCTGGGGCCCGCTGAACGGCGGCTGGACGATCGCCAAGCGGCTGCTGCAGCACGAGCGCGACAACATCTCGGCGGGCCTGGGCGGCGGCAATATCGGCCAGGCGGTCCCGTTGCCGACCGTGGTCGAGGCGGCGAAGGACTACGTCGGCGTGGACGACCAGGGCCGGATCGCCGACGGCGACCTGCGCCGGCGGATCACCGAGCACCTGATGGAGACCCGCAGCTTCCAGCTGACCGTGCGCCGCGCCGCCGACGAGGCGAAGTCGAACCAGGGGCCGAGCGCAGCCACGTCGATCATGAAATACGCCGGCGCCAAGATCGCCCAGGATCGCAACGAACTGCTCTGCGAGGCCATGGGGCACCAGGCGCTGGGCTGGACCGGCGAAGGCTATTCCGCCGCCGAGCTCTCCGCCCCGCGGGTCATGCTGCGCTCGAAGGCCAACTCCATCGAGGGCGGCACCTCGGAGATCAATCTGAACGTCGTGTCCAAGCGGGTGCTGGGCCTGCCGGATCCCAAATAAAGCGAGACTCCAACCGGACGCATTTCCGTGTTAGGCTTATATATAACATATTGAAAAGATAATATATTAGGGAGATTGAGAGATGGCCGACTTCGGCGGTTCCGATCTGGACGCCTTCCGCGCCGAGGCGCGCGAGTGGCTCGAAGCCAATTTCCCCAAGTCGCTGGCCAACGCGGCCTCGGCGATGATCCCGGGCGGCGAGACGCTGAGCGAGGACGGCAAGCTGTGGAAGCAGCGCATGGCCGACAAGGGCTGGGGCGCGCCGACCTGGCCGACCGAATACGGCGGCGGCGGGCTGAGCGGCGCCCAGGCGCGGGTACTGCTGCAGGAGATGGCGCGGATCGGCGCCGAGAACCCGGTGGCCGGCATGGGCACCTCGATGTTCGGCCCGACGCTGCTGGAATACGGCACGGAAGACCAGAAGCGCCGCCACATCCCGCCCATCGTCCGCGGCGAGCTGCGCTGGTGCCAGGGCTACTCCGAACCGGGCGCAGGCTCAGACCTCGCGAGCCTGCAGACCAAGTGCGAGGACGCCGGGGACCACTGGAAAATCAACGGCCAGAAGATCTGGACCAGCGGCGCGCAGTGGGCCGACTGGTGCTTCTGCCTGGTCCGCACCGACACCTCGAAGAAGCACGAGGGCATCTCCTTCGTGCTGATCGACATGCATCAGCCGGGCGTGGAGACGCGGCCGATCAAACTCATCGCGGGAAGTTCACCCTTCTGCGAGACCTTCTTCACCGACGCCCGCGCCGAGAAGAACGACATGGTCGGCCCCCTGAACGGCGGCTGGACGGTGGGCAAGCGCCTGCTGCAGCACGAGCGCTCCGGCCAGGGCGGCGGGCGGATGATGGCCGGCCAGGACGTGGTCTCGCTGGCCAAGAAGTACGTCGGCCTGGATGACAAGGGCCGCATCGCCGACCCCGACCTGCGCACGCGGATCGCCCGGCACCAGATCGACGCCAAGGCCCACGCCCTCACCCTGGCCCGCGCCGCGGCCGAGGCCAAGGGCAACATCAACCCCAGCGCCACCACCTCGGTGATGAAGAACTCCGGCACTTGGATCGGCCAGGAGAAGGCCGAGCTGACACTGGAGATCATGGGGACGCAGGGCCTCGGCTGGGACGGTGACGACTTCTCCAAGGACGAGCGGGACGCGGTGCGCACCTGGCTCTCCGGCAAGGCCACCACGATCTTCGGCGGCAGCCAGGAGATCCAGTCGAACATCGTCTCCAAGCGCATCCTGGGCCTGCCGGACACCACCCAGAACGGCTGATCTCAACCCATAGAAGGGAGGCCGCGACAGATGGCCGACTTCGGAGGACACGACCTGGACGGCTTCCGCGCGGAGGCCCGCGCGTGGCTGGAGGAGAACTTCCCCGCCTCGCTGCGACGCGACCCGAGCGCGGTGGCGGAGACCGAGACCTCGGCCGCCCAGCCCACCGGCGATGTGGCGCTGTGGAAACAGCGGATGGGCGCCAAAGGCTGGGGTGTGCCCACCTGGCCGACCCAGTACGGCGGCGGCGGCCTCTCCCGCGCCGAAGCCCGCGTGCTGGCGGAGGAGATGGCGGCCATCGGCGCGCCCAATCCGATCGGCGGCATGGGCGTGATCATGTTCGGCCCGACGCTCTTGGAATACGGCAATGAGGATCAGCTGCGCCGCCACATCCCGCCGATCGTCAAAGGCGAGCTGCGCTGGTGCCAGGGCTTCTCAGAACCGGGCGCTGGGTCGGACCTGGCGGGCCTGCAGACCAAGGCCGTCGACATGGGCGAGACTGGTTGGCTGGTGAACGGCTCGAAAATCTGGACCAGCGGCGCCCACCTGGCCGACTGGTGCTTCTGCCTGGTGCGCACGGACCCCTCGAAAAAGCACGAGGGGATCAGCTTCCTGCTGATCGACATGAAGAGCCCGGGCGTTGAGGCGCGGCCGATCCTGCTGATCAACGGCACGACGCCCTTCTGCGAGACCTTCTTCACCGACGTGAAGGTGCCGAAGGAGAACCTGATGGGGCCGCTGAATGGCGGCTGGACCATCGCCAAGCGGTTGTTGCAGCACGAGCGCCAGGGCATCTCCGGCGCCAACGCCCAGCCGGGCGCGGCGGGACCGGGCCAGGTTCCGGGGCCGGCGCTGGACGAACTGGCGCGGACCTATCTGGGCGTGGACGAGGACGGGCGCCTCGCCGATCCGGACCTGCGCGCGCGGCTCACCAAACACCTGATGGAGGAAAAGGCGTTCCAGCTGACCGGGCAGCGGGCGGCGGTCGAGAACCGATCCAACTCCGGGCCGAGCGCGGTGTCGTCGGTGCTGAAAAACGTCGGCTCCTGGGTGCGCCAGGAGCGGGCTGAGCTGGCCGTGGAGATCCTCGGCCATCAGGGGGTCGGCTGGTCGGGCGAGGGGTTCAGCGACGACGAGATCGGAACCATGCGCGCCATGCTGCGCGGCAAGTCCGGCACCATCGCCGGCGGCAGCCAAGAGGTGCAGAGCAACATCATCTCCAAGCGCATCCTGGGTTTGCCGGAGGCGACGCAGGCGCGATAGGGTATCGGCGATAAGTTGAGGGACGCCCCCTCACACCGTCGTCACCCGGCTTGTCCGGGTGATCCAAGCCGAGTGGCCATTTTGGCAAAGCCGCTTGGGTCCCCCGGATCAGCCTTCGGCTGACCGGAGGGTGCCGAAAGTGGGGTGGGTGATGAGCGGAATATTTAGGGAGCGGATTTGAATGGCTGATTTTGGCGGTACGGACCTCGAGGCGTTTCGCGCCGAGGCGAAGGCGTGGATCGAGGCCAATTTCCCCGCCTCGCTGAAGGGTAAGCCCAACCCGATGATGCGGGAGGAGCGGACCAAGCCCAGCGCGGACCAGGAAGCCTGGCGCAAGGCCATGGGCGAGAAGGGCTGGGGCGTCCCCACCTGGCCCGCGTCCTACGGCGGCGGCGGCCTGTCGGCGGCCGAGGGCCGCGTCGTGCAGCAGGAGCTGGGCCGCGCCGGGGCCTACAACCCGATCGGCGGCATGGGCGTGATGATGTTCGGCCCGACGCTGCTGGAATACGGCACCGAGGAGCAGAAGCAGGAGCACATCCCGCCGATCGTCCGCGGCGACCTGCAATGGTGCCAGGGCTATTCCGAACCCGGCGCCGGATCGGACCTCGCCAGCCTGCAGACGCGGGCGGAAGACAAGGGCGACCACTTCCTGATCAACGGCCAGAAGATCTGGACCAGCGGCGCCCAGTTCGCCCAATGGTGCTTCTGCCTCGTGCGGACGGACACCACCAAGAAGCACGAGGGCATCTCGTTCGTGCTGATCGACATGGACCAGCCGGGCGTCGAAGTCCGGCCGATCAAGCTGATCAACGGCGCCTCACCGTTCTGCGAGACCTTCTTCACCGACGCCGTGGCGCTGAAGAAGAACCTGGTGGGCCCGCTGAACGGCGGCTGGACGATCGGCAAGCGGCTGTTGCAGCATGAGCGCTCGGGCCTCTCGGGCGGCGGCGGCATGTTCGGCATGGGCAAGTCGCTGGACACGCTGGCCAAGGAATACGTCGGCCTGGACGACAAGGGCCGCATCGCGGACAGCGACCTGCGCACACGGATCATCCAGAACGACATCGACTGGCGCGTCTTCCAGCAGACCGCCATGCGCGCCATGGTCGAGGCCAAGGGCAACTCCGGCCCCTCGGCCGCGACCTCGATCATGAAGAACGCCGCCACCTCGACGCTACAGACCCGCGCCGAGCTGACGCTGGAGATCATGGGCGCCCAGGGCCTCGGCTGGACCGGCGAGGGCTTCAACGGCGAGGAGATCGCCGCGGTCCGGTCGTGGCTGGGCGGCAAGGCCACCACGATCTACGGCGGCTCCCAGGAGATCCAGTCGAACATCATCTCCAAACGTATCCTGGGTCTGCCCGACCTGACCCAGAGCCACTGAACATGAACACCCACCCTCCCTCCTGACCGTCATGGCCGGGCTTGTCCCGGCCATCCATACGCGCCGCCCTCGGGGATTTTCCCGCAGCGCCGGCGAGTATGGATCCCCGGCACAAGGCCCGGGATGACGAGCGAGAGGGGTTTCGAACAACGAGAGATTTGAGAGGAACCAAGACATGGCCGTTCTGAGCGAAGAACAGAGCATGCTGCGCGACGCAGCCAAGAGCTGGGTGCAGGAAAAGTCCCCGGTCACCGCCTTCCGCAAGATGCGCGATAGCGGCGCCGAGCTGGGCTACGACGTCACCGCCTGGAACGAGATGGCGGAAATGGGCTGGGCCGGGGTGATCATCCCGGAGGAATACGGCGGCTCCAACTTCGGCTACCTGAGCCTGGGCCTGGTCCTGGAAGAGCTCGGCCGCACGCTCACCGCCTCCCCGCTCCTGTCGTCCGGCCTGGCCGCGGCCTCGGCGCTGATCCTGGGCGGGTCCGACGCGCAGAAGTCGGAATGGCTGCCGAAGATCGCCGAAGGGACCGCGGTCGGCGCGCTCGCCATCGACGAAGGCCCGCACCACAACCCGGAGAAGGTCGCCACCGAGTTCAAGGGCGGCAAGATCACCGGCAAGAAGACCTTCGTGCTGGAGGGCATGGCCGCGGACGTTCTGGTCGTCTCGGCCAAGGGCCCGGACGGCATCGGCCTCTATCTGGTGAAGGCCAATGACCCGGGCGTCAGCCGCCACCGCCTGCAGCTCGCCGACAGCCGCGGCGCCGCCAACATCGAGTTCAAGGACGCCGCCGCTGAGCCGCTGACCGGCGGCGCGGCGCTGGTGGACAAGGTGCTCGACCGGGCCCGCGCCGGCGTCGCCGCCGAGATGCTGGGCTCCGCCATCCAGGCCTTCGAGACCACCCTCGACTACCTGAAGGTCCGCGTGCAGTTCGGCCAGGTGATCGGCTCCTTCCAGGCCCTGCAGCACCGCGCGGCCAAGATGTTCACCGACCTGGAACTGTCGCGCTCGGCGGTGGAAGCCGCGCTGGCCGCCATCGACGCCGACAGCCCCGACGTGCCGGAGCTGGTCAGCCTCGCCAAGGCCAAGATGGGCGACACCTTCCACCTGGTCTCCAACGAGATGGTCCAGATGCACGGCGGCATCGGCATGACCGACGCCCACGACGCGGGCTTCTACCTGAAGCGCGCCCGCGCGGCCGAAGCGGCGTTCGGCAACCAGGCGTTCCACCGGGACCGGTACGCGAAGATCCAGGGGTATTGAGGCTGGGCCGCGGTTAGCGCGGCTTGGTCTGGTTTGAGAGTTTGGGAAGCCCCGCTGGCGGTGACGTTGGCGGGGTTTTTCTGTGGGTGTTGCTCGCGACGCCCAGCGTATTCAGCTTCAGGCAGCGAGATAGTCTTTGTCTCCAAGGGGGGTGTCGACCATGGCGATGTACCGAGAACAAGCTTTCGCGATGGTAGGCGAGATCATCATGGAGTGGGCTTGGTTAGATCAGCGGGTCATCACTGAAACTTGGCGAGCGCGAGATCCAAATCGCAAATCCGCATTCGTCATCGGCTCCATCGAGCAAGGCTTCTACGGGCGACTTCAAGATTGGGCACGACTTCACAAACCATCCGCGAAGCCGGAGGCTTTGAAGAACTTCGAAGCCTTCCTCGCGCACGTGCATGGACTGAGCAGCAAGAGAGACGATCTTGCTCACAACCTCCGAGAAATCAGCGAAGCCAACGCCGACCACGTCTTTGGCCTCCATGGCACACGCCTACAGTTCGACTTTGAGGGAAAGTGGGCAAGGTGGAGGCGGAAGTATCTACACCTAGCCCCGAGCGCACGACCGCCCCAGCCAAAGCCACCCGAGCATTTTGCCTATTACCGACCGCAGATGGCGAAGCTCGTAGCCGACATCATCCAGGCGAGGGAGCGTATTGCGGAGATTGGCGAGCTTCATCGCAGCGGCCGACAGTTTTGACCACCGTCCAGCTCGCGATATGCGGCTCGGAAATTTCCTTAAGCCCCGCGCCCAGATGGCCGCTCCGACACCAGGCTTCGTCAAGGACGAGGGCATCGGTTCTTTCTCCCCTCGCGGGAGAAGGTGGACGCGAAGTGGTCGGATGAGGGGGAAGTTGGCGCCCTAATCCCCTTCGTCCCCCTTATCCGTCAGGCGTTCGCCTGACACCTTCTCCCGTGAGGGAGAAGGGCGCACCCAGCCTACGGCTTCGCGCGCTCGTAGGGCTTGGCCAGGACCGAGTCCTGGGAAGTGACGATCTGCCATTGGCCGGCGCGCAGGAGCCAGGTGTCCGTCCAGATAAGGCTGCGTCGGGAGCCGTCCTTGTTGACGGCCGTCTCGCCGCCCTGGGCGATGGCCACGTCGGGCGTCGGGAAGCGGATGTGGATGTAGTCGACGGTGTCGGAGACGACGGTGATCGGGCCAGGGTCAGCCTGCATCGCCTGGGCCTTGTTGACGACGTGCGCGTGCGACGAGACGCCTTGATAATCGTCCGCCAGGCAGACCTTGGAGGACGCGGTGTCGTTGGTGGCGTCCTGCGCCGCCCATTCCGCCTCGCAGGCGCGGATGAAGCGCTCCACCTGGGCGTGGTCGTGGACGTCGCGCGGCGGAGGCGGCGCGGCCGCATGGGCGGCCGACACGGCGGCCAGCGCCATCAGGGCGATCACCCCACTGCAGATCTTCGTCACGCTCATGCCCTCGCCTCCCCTGTCGCCGCGGGCGACAGTGGCGGCCGCCGCGCCCCTAGGCAAGGCCGGGTGGCGCCGCGGGTCCCTTCTCCCGCGAGGGGAGAAGCGCGTTCTATTTTCGTTCCAATTTCAACCGGAGCGCGATTGCAAATAACAGCGTTCCGGTAACAATGCGCGACAACGCCTCGCCAGGCGCGGGGCGCAGATCGGGGGATCGGAATGCGGATCACCATGGCCGCGGGGGTGCTGGCGTTCGGCCTCGCCATGGCCGGGTCGGCCCTGGGTCAGAGCCCGGCGCCGGCGCGGGGCGCCCATGCCAAGCCCAGCCTCGAAGGGGTCTGGCGGATCAACTTCATCCTGCCGATGGAGGCGCCGCCCGGAACGCCGCAGCTGGTGGTCTCCGAGAAGGACGCCAAGGTCATCGCCGCCGCCGTGGGCAAGGCGCTGTCGGAACAGTTCGCCGCGGGCCTCGACCCGGAGTTGCCGTCGTTGGTGCCGCAGTCCGACGGGCTGCCGATCGTCCGCGGCCAGCGGCGCGCCCGGGTCGTCGTGCTGCCTGTGGACGGCAAGCTGCCCTACACCGCCGCCGCGCGGAAGGAGGCCGAGGGCTTTCCGCCCGACGGCTCCTCCGACAACCCCGAACAGCGACCGAACGCCGAGCGTTGCCTGGTCGGCGACGGCCAGCCGCCGCTCTCGTCGTTCAGCCTGGACAGCGAGATCCAGATCGTCCGGACGCGCGATCAGGTGGTGATCCTCGCCGAGTACGGCGACGACGTGCGCATCGTGCCGCTGACCAGCCAGCACGCGCCCCGGGCGCTGTGGTCGCGGCTGGGCGATTCCATCGGTCGCTGGGAAGGCGCCACCCTGGTCATCGAGACCGTGGGCATGCCCGATGGCGACCGCGTCCGGCTCGCGCCGACCCTGATCGTCTCGGGCGACGCGACGGTGATCGAACGCCTGACGCCGATCTCGGACCGCGAGCTGCTCTACCAGTTCACCGTGGTGGACCCGAAGGTCTTCACCGCGCCCTGGCTGGGGGAGTTCTCCTGGTTCCGCACCAAGCTGCCGATGTACGAGCACGCCTGTCACGAGGGGAACTATTCCCTGCCCAACGTGCTGGCCGGCGCCCGTCATGACGAGGCCGTGGCCAAGGCCAAGGTCGCCGACGCCGGCCGTTAGGGCGGCTGGCGCAGGGCCCTGCGCGCGCTTAGGGTGACGGCGGGCGAGCGGGGAACGGCCATTGAATCTAGGCGGCTCAGACACCCTGTGGTCGGTGGTGATCGGCGCCTTGCTGGCGACCGTCGGCGGGTTTGCGGCGACGCAGATGGAGGGGATCCTGCGGCGGCGCGAGCGGGAGCGCAGCGCGGCCCTGCTGTTCGGCGAGATCCTGTCGGCCCTGGAGCTGATCACGCGGATCACCGATGAGATGCGCGGGCGCGGCGACCCCTATGGGCCACTGACCATGCGCATGCTGCGCGCGGTGCGGCGCGAGACCGACACCTATGACCGCAACCGCGAGCAGCTCTACGACCTGCGCGACGCCAAGGTGCGCGCGCAGATCCACGGCCTGATGGTGCGGATCACGCTTGCGCTAGAAGGGGTGACGGACGCCGCGGCGCAGATCGCCGTGCTGGAGGTTGCCGCGGGCGCGGACGCGGCGGCGCAGATCGCAACCCAGGCCGAATACCGCAAGCAGGCCTTCGACTACATGCTCGAGTGCGCCGAGCAGATCAAACCGCTCGTCGCGGTCCTGCGGCCCCTGGCCCGGGCGGCCTTCGACGAACACGAGGCGGTGCTGCGGGGCTGAGCTTAGCCGCGCCGGGGCCGATCGTCCGCCGGCGGAGAGTGTGGCTTTCTCGCAACTTTACCGTAACGAAATCCGAACCTTAGCCGCTGAAAGCGCGCGGAGCCGAGGAACCCTTGGCCGCCGGGCCGGGTTTGGCGGCCCGAGGGACAAACTTCCCAAAGGACCGGATCATGAAATCTGTCGTTGGCGCCGCCACTCTGGCGGTCGCGATGCTGGCTGCCGCCTCCCAGGCGAGCGCCGCCCAATCGATGAGCTTTTCGCCGGCCGGGCCGGACGGGTCGTTGACCGGCGCGTTCGGCGACACCGCGATCGGCGCCGGCGCCTTCACCGACACCTTCGACTTCATGATGCCGACCGGCATGGCGGGCGCGACGATCGCGTCGAATTTCACGCCTGGCGCCAAGGACAACGTCAACTTCACCTCGGTGACCTTCGACGGCCAGGCGCTGAACATCGACGACAAGGGTCAGGTGGATTTGCGCTCGCTGACCGGCCTGCCGGTCGTCGGCGGGGCCCAGACCTTGGTGGTCAAGGGCTCCAGCGGCCAGAACGGCTCGTTCAGCGGAACCCTGTCGCTCGCCGTGGCCGGCGCGGCCGCCGCGGCCGCTCCGGAACCGGCGTCCTGGGCGCTGATGATGCTGGGCTTCGGCGGGGCCGGCGCCCTGATCCGCGCGCGCCGCCGCGCGACGGCCGCAACCGCCGCCTGAGACCCGCCCGCCATCGCCGTCCCCTCCTCCGCATCTGAGAAGGAGGGGACGTGCGGGCTACTTCTTCGGCTTGTCGGCCGACTTCGCCGCATCGGCGGGCTTGGTCGCGTCGGCCGGGGCCGCAGCCTTGGCCTTCTTCTTGTGGTGCATGGGCTTGGCCTTTTCCGGCGGGTTCGGAATCGGCTGCATGGTGCCCGCCTGCGCGAGCGCACTGCCCGCCATGAACGCCGTGGCGACGAGCGCCAGACCGAACGTCTTAAGCTTCATGTCCTTCAAAGCCTCCCTTTGGCCGCCCGGCCCGTCCCGGCGCGGACTCAACCTTGCGACGGTAGTCCCATCCGGCGCGGCTGTGGAGATGGTCCGCGAACCGACTATAGTCGGCCCATGCGCCGCCGCCTCTCCGTCCTCGTCCTCACGCTCGCCGCCAGCCTGGGCCTCGCCCACGCCGCCGCCGCCCAGCCGCCCGGCGGCAAGACGATCGCCCTGCCCGGCATCAGCTACCAGGTCCTGGCGTCAGGGCCGGCGGCCGGCCCTCATCCGACGCGGGCCGACACGGTGGCCATGCGCTACATCGGCCGCTTCGAAAGCGGTGAGGTGTTCTCCACCTCGCCCGGCGACGGGACCGGGATCTCGACCTTCGCGGTCAACGGCGTGATCCCCGGGATGAGCGCGGCCCTGCAGCTGATGCGGGTCGGCGACCACTGGCGGATCACCATGCCGCCCTACCTGGCCTATGGCCCCGGGCGGCCGTTCCAGCCGGCGACCTCCGGGCCCCAGGCGCAGGCCATCCAGAAGCGGGGCATCCCGCCCGACGCGACCTTGATCTTCGACGTCGAGCTGACCGCCATCGCGCCGCCCAAGGCGCCCTGACGCGCGGATCGGCAAGGCTGTGTGTCGAACGGAAATCCTCCGTCGGCGCAGCGTAACCGTGGACCCTTGCGCCGCAGACGCGGACGTGGCCCCTTAGTTGCAACTGGCGGCGGTGCGCGAGTCATCGACTTTGCGGAATGCGCAGGGGCGGCGCGCAGACAAGAACCGGCAGGCTGAGGTGTCGTGGACGGGGCGAGCATGGAACCTCCCCAGGGCGAGGGCGAGCACGAGAAGCGGCCACCGGCGACCCGGTCGAGCCGGATTCTCGGGCTGCTGGCGGCCGTGGGGTTCTCCATCGCCATGTGGGTCTTCATCGGCATGGCCGTGCTGGGCCTGGTGCTGAAGCTGTTCGCCTCGCACGGCTGAGCGGCGAAGGGTGTAGAGTACAAGTCATGGCCGAGTTGACCGACGCGCAAATGAACGCCCTGCAGAACCTGGCCCGCAAGAAGGGCGGCCAGGATGCGCCGTTCATCAACATCTCCGCCGCCCGCGCCCTGACCGAACTCGGCCTGGCCGAGCGCAGCCGCGAAGGCTGGGACATCACACCGGAGGGCTCGGCCTTCCTGGCCAAGCGGGCCAATCCCCCGCAATAGGACCGTCGTCCGGCACGGGTTTTGAAACTCTCTGGCGAGCTGAGCCGTAACAAGACAATCGGCTCCATCAACGCCGGAGACACAAGATGGCATTCGCCGCAGTTGTCGCGCGTACCAGCCTTAACGGCATGGAGTACCTTGTCCGGGACACCGGACGCGCCGAATGGGCGATCAACGCCCAGGCGGCGGCCCGCTTCCAGACGTTCCGCGACGCCACCCGCGCCGCCATGCGCCTGCCGAGCAACCTGAAAGCCTACGCGCTTCCCGCCGAAGGCTGAAGTCGGGGCCGCGGAGGGTTGAGCGCAGCTTGCCGAGCGGCTTAGGGTCGCCCGCACTCTGAATTCAGAGGCGGGAGGATGCGTATGGCCGAAGAGATCCTGGACCCCGATCTGCCGATCGTGGATCCGCACCACCATCTGTGGGACCGCCGGAACTATGCGCCGCCCGCGACCGCCGGCGCGGCGGAGACACCGGAGCACCCCTTCATCACCGCCATCGCCGACGCCCGGCGCTATCTGCTGGACGAGCTGATCGCCGACACCAGCTCCGGCCACAACGTCCGCGCCACGGTCTTTGTGGAGTGCGGGGCGATGTACAAGGCCGAAGGCCCGGCGGACTTCCGCTGTATCGGCGAGACCGAGTTCGTCAACGGAGTCGCGGCGATGAGCGCCAGCGGAACCTACGGGGATTTCCGCGCCTGCGCCGGCATCGTCTCGAAGGCGGACCTGCTGCTAGGCGATTCGGTGAAGCCGGTGCTGGAGGCCCATGTGCGGGCTGGCGGCGGCCGGTTCAAAGGCATCCGTAACTCAGCGTCCTTCGACCAGGACAAGGCGGTGCTGGGCCCGCTGAACCGGGTTGAGGAAGGGCTCTATCTGTCGGATCAGTTCCGGAGCGGATTCAAGCATCTCGCGCACATGGGCCTCAGCTTCGACGCCTGGCTGCTGGAGCCGCAACTGCCTGACGTGATCAGCCTGGCGCGGGCCTTTCCCGAGACCACGATCGTGCTCGACCACGTGGGCACGCCACTCGGCCGGGGCGACTATGAAGGCATGCTGCCGGCCCGGTTCGGGGTCTGGCGGGACAATATCCGCGAGCTGGCCAAGTCGCCGAACGTCGTGGTGAAGCTGGGCGGCCTGGCCATGGCCTTCTGCAACTTCCCCTCGTTCCTCGCAGAGCCGCGGGCGCCGTCCCTGCAGCTGGCGACGGAGTGGGCGCCCTATATCGGGACCTGCATCGAGGCCTTTGGGGCGGAGCGCTGCATGTTCGAGAGCAACTTCCCCGTCGATATGGGGACCTGCGACTACGCCACCCTTTGGAACGCCTTCAAGCACATCGCCAAGGGCGCCGGCGCGGCCGAGAAGACCGCGCTCTTTTCCGGCACGGCGACCAAGGTCTATCGGCTGGAGATCTAGGCCGCGGCGACGGTTCGGCGGCGGCCGCCCTTTCGCCGCCGCTCGGCCTGTGGTTCAGTATACGACGTAAATCGGAGGGCGAGATGAAGCGTACGATCCTGCTGGCGAGCCTGCTGGCGCTGGCGGCCGCGCCGCAGTGGGCGCAGGCAAAGGCGGTCGGCCATCCGGCCATTCCGGCGGCGATCTTCACCGACCCGCCGGCCGACAAGGCCAATCCGCCGCGGATGGAGGTGCTGCACATCCCGAGCGGCGGGTTGGAGATCAACGGCGTCGCCTACCTGGCCGGCGGCGCCGGGCCGCACCCGACCGTGGTCCTGCTGCACGGCCTGCCGGGCAATGAGAAGAACCTCGACCTGGCCCAGGCGATCCGCCGCGCGGGCTGGAACTGCGTGACCTTCAACTATCGCGGCTCCTGGGGCAGCCCGGGGTCGTTCAGCTTCGAGGGCAACCTGGCCGACGCCAAGGCCGTGCTGGCCTTCGTGCGCGACCCGGCCAACGCGGCAAAGCTGCAGATCGACACCAGGAAGCTGGTGATCGCCGGCCATTCCATGGGCGGCTGGGTCACGGCGCTGACGGCGGCGCAGGACCCCGGCCTGGCCGGCGCCGTGATGATCTCGGCGGCGGACATGGGCGGGCGCGGCGCGGTTCCCGCCGCCAAGCCGATCATCACCAAGTCGATGTCCACCGAGCTGGAAAGCCTCGCCGGGACCTCCGCGGAGAAGATGGCCGACGAGATCATCGGCTTCTCGCCGCGGCTGTCGTTCAACGCCGCGGTGGCCAGGGGGCTGTCGACCAAGCCGCTGCTGGTGGTGACCTCGGATGACGGCTTGGCGCCCCTGAACGACAAGCTGGTCGCGGCGATCAAGGCTGACGGCGGCGCCCAGGTCACCACCGACCACGAGACGACCGACCACAGCTACAGCGGCAAGCGCATCGCGCTGGAGGCCGTCGTGATCAGCTGGCTGCAGGGACTGAAATAGCGCCGGGTTCGGCCTGGACCGGGGGTGCGATGAACCCGGCGGCCTCGATCTGGCGGCGGCGGTAGAGGCGGATATCGCCCTGGGCCACCTGGCGGAAGCGCGCGATGTAGATCGGCCCCGCGGCCAGCAGCACGCCGGCCATGTCGGCGAACATGTGCGAGGCCGAGATTTCCTGGCCGAGGAAACAGGGCGCGATACCGACGCCTAGCACCACCCACATGGCCACGATGGCGATATCGCCGCGGCGCACGAAGGGCAGCAGGCCATAGGCCCCGGCGGTCACTCCATAGAAGGTGATCGCGTCCACCGTCAGGTCGCCGGGCAGGACCATCTGGCGGATCGACAGCGGCGAGACCAGCACGATCGCGCAGATCAGCACGACGATCGCGCAGCCCAGGCGCATCATCCGGAAAGGGGCGGTCGGAAACACCAGCGGCGGGTCCTGTTAGCGATAACGCCGCCCGCTCTAAGCCGCCGCCTCTCAATTCAAGGTGAAATTACGTGGTTAGTGAGGGCTGAACCGCGCGTGGGGCGTCCTCGCGGTCGACTTTGCCTCGCCGCCCGGCCGGGATAAAGGATGTGGCCATGGCCGGAGTTTCCGACATCGCCGTCTACCAGAAGCTCACCGAACTGGCGGACGAACTGGACGACTTGGCGGCGCAAGGCGCCACCCTGGTCGGCGAAGCCGCGCTCGGCACAGCCTCGCGCAGCGTGCGTGGCATGGCGCTGGCGGTCTACAAGCACATCATGGCCGACCGCGAAGGCGTGCTGGACAGCTAGCCTCCTCCTGCAGAACCCGCCAGGATGGCGGCGGGGACGCAAAAAAGGGGGAAACCAATGAAGACCTGGACCATGGCGGCGCTGGGCGCCGCCGCGATGCTTGCCTCGGCGGGCGCGGCGACGGCCGCGGGCCCGCCGGAGGCGCTGAAGCCGGCGCATGTGGCCGGACCCGGCCTCTACGTCACCGACCTGGAGGCGCAGAAGGCCTGGTATTCCGAGAAGCTGGGCCTCGGCGTGCGCGACACCATCCAGCGCGGCGGGACGCCGTACGAATACGTCATGGGCTATGACGACGGGTCGGCCGGCGCGATCCTGGCCCTGGCCAAGAGCACCACGCGGCCGGCGGGCGCCAACGCTTTTTCCCGCGTGATCCTGGCCGTCCCCAACGCCAAGGGCCTGGCCGACTGGCTGAAGGGCCAAGGCGTCGAGAACCGCGAGGTGATCCCGAACGTCGCCTATTTCATCCGCGATCCGGAAGGCAACAACGTCGAGCTCTACACCGCTCCACCCAAGCCCTGAGGTCGGGCCGCGGTTGCGCCGGCGGCCACAGAAGCGCCGAACTGCGCCCACAGTCTTCGGGCAGCAGAGGGAGGCGACATGACACCCTTCCGGAACGACGCCGCCAATCCGTGGAGCCGCGAAAGCGTCTGGCCGCACCTGCCGGTGACGCCACTGAAGCTTGGCGGTTGGCGCCCTGCCCCGCCGCCGCGAACCGAGGCGCCGCCTGCGCCACCGCCGCCAGCGGCGCTTGAGCCGCAGCCGACCGTCGCCCGGCCGGAACCGCCGCTGTTGGCGCCGCCGCCGTTTGCCCCGTCTCCGCGCCTCGCCGCCACGACGGGCGCGATACGCCGCGACCGGCCCAGCCGCCGTGCGCTGCGTGTCACCCCGCTGGTCGCCGCCGGGGCCGTCGGCGCGGGCGGGGGCCTGGCGCTCTTCCTGCTGATCGGCGTCGCCCGACCGCCGGCCGCCGCGCCCACCGAGCCGCCCGCGACCGCCTCGACCCTCGCCGTCGGCCAGCTGATCGGCGGGACGGCCGCACCGCAGCCCGCCGCGGCGCCGATGCCGACGCCAACGCTCACGGCGCCGCCTGGACCGCGGACCGCGCCGGCGAGGCTGCCGGCTGCCGCGAGGCCGCCGCATCTGGACGTCGCATCCGCCCTCGTCCCTGCCTCCTCTATCGGACGGCTCGAACTGCCACAGCCGCAGCCGCTGTTGATCCCGCCACTCCCGGCTCAGGCGCAGGCCGGTCCGGCGCCGGACGCTGCGCCCGCCCGGCCCGTCGCGCCGCCGGACCGCGACGCGCCAATGCCGCGGCGGATCCCTGACCCTGACTGAACAGTGCGGTTCAGCGGGGGTTCAGCGCCTGGACGCCAGCTTGGCCTCATCGGGACGACCGAAGAGGAGAACTGAACATGAAGCACCTGCTCTACGCCGCCGTGGCCCTGGCCGCCGTCGCTGCGCCCATGGCCGCCGCCGCCCAGACCGAGCGCCAGGACGACCGGCGCGAACTGAACGAAGACCGTCGCGACCTGCATCAGGACCGCCGCCAGGCCGACCGCGACCACCGCGAGATCAACCAGGACCGCCGTGACCTGCGCTATGACCGCGCCCGCGCCGACAGCTGGCGAGGCCGCGCCGAGTGGCGCGACTTCCGCGGCCCGCGTCCCGGCTACTGGTTCGCGCCCGGCTACGGCTATCGCCCGATCAGCCACTTCGGCTGGCGCCGCGGGACCTATGTGCCCGTCGCCTACCGCGGCTACTACGTGCAGGATTGGGGCTACTACGGCCTGCGGCCGCCACCGCCCGGCTACCGCTGGATCTACGCCGACGGCAACTTCGTGCTGATGGCCGCCGCCACCGGCCTGATCGCCGACCTGGTGATCCACGGCTACTGATCGAAGGCTTCCGATCCGCCTCCCCCGTTCGCGCGGGGGAGGTTGGGGCTTCCTCCGGCCCGCACGCTCGCTAAGGTGGCGTCAAACGGGGAGGAACTTCGATGCGGCTGCCACTTCTACTGACGGGCCTGGTGCTGGCCTGCGCGGTCCCCGCCCTGGCCCAAAGCCCGGCCCCCAAACCCGCCGCGCCGGCGACGGCCGCCCAGGGCCGCGTGCTGCTGTCGGTGAAGGACGTCATGCGCCACATCGTCAATCCGGCGGCGGAGACCTACTGGGCCCATTCCGGCGAGGTCGACGATGAAAAGGGCGCCAACGACCGCGTCCCCACCGCCCAGGCGCAGTGGGACATCAACATCGACACCGCCGCCCAGATCGCCGAGGCCGGGAATCTCCTGATGATGGACGGCCGGGCCCGCGACCCGAACGGCCCCTGGATGAAGTACGCTATGGCGCTGAACGCCGCCGGGATCGCCGGCATGACGGCGGCCGCCGCTCACGATCACGACAAGACCAACGACGCCGGCAGCGCCATGTACGACGCCTGCTTCCAGTGTCATGGCCGCTATATCCAGCGGCCGAAAGACAGCCTCTACAAGCACGACATCGACAAGGACCTGAAGGACGCGGGCAAGGCGCCGAAGTAGGCGGCGATGCTGAAGGTCGCCGCCGTCGCCGTGGCGATCGCCGCCATCGCCGGACCGCCGCAGGCATTGGCGCGCCCGGCGCCGGGCTGGACGGTCTACGCAGACTGCGCGGCGGCCTACCTCGCAAACGCCCGCCTGGCCGATCCGGATCGGCCGGCCTTGATGACCGCCCAGGTCTCCGATGTCGCCGACGACTATGCGGCCGCTGCCGCCAAGCTGCGCGTCCGGCGTGGCGGATCGGCGGCCGCCTCGCGCCGCGCCGTCGAGGCGCGGATCGCGCAGAAGACCAGGCTGTTCGCCGGCCAATCCCGCGAGGCGGTCGAGCACATCATCGACGCCTGTCCACAGCTCGGCGCTTAGGCGGCGAACGCTGGCGGCTTGATCCCCCGGCGGTTGACGCTAGGGTAGCCGCTCCGGGCCGACGCGGGCGCCCGGCGCCAGAGGGTTCGCCCTCCAAGACCCGCTCCTGAGAACTCGGCCCGCGCCGGGTGGGAGCGTGTGCATGATCCAGATCGGCCCAGACGCGAACGCCGCCGCCACGCCGGCCTTGGCCATCGCTAAAACCCTGAAGGAAGCCCCATGACCGAAGCCACCCTCGACCGCCGCATGCTGCTGGGCGGTGTCGCCCTGGCCGGCGCCGTCGCCGCGACCGCGGCGTCCGCGCAGCCCGCGCCGCCAGCCGCCGCCGGATTCGCCATACAGCCCCTGCCCTTCGATCCGAAGGCGGTGCCGGGGCTCTCCGAGAAGCTGCTCGTGAGCCACCACGACAACAACTATGTGGGCGCCGTGAAGCGCCTGGGCGCCATCCGCGCGGAGTTCGGCAAGCTGGATCCGGCGACCGCGCCGGTCTTCGAGATCAACGGGCTGAAGCGCGAGGAGCTCATCGCGATGAACTCGATGATCCTGCACGAGATCTATTTCGACGGGCTCGGCGAGTCCGGCGGCGACGATCCGGGGGGTCCCCTCGCCGCCGCGCTCGAGCGCGATTTCGGCAGCGTCGCGCGCTGGCGCGCCGAGTTCGTCGCCATGGCCAAGGCGCAAGGCGGCGGCTCGGGCTGGACGCTGCTGAGCTGGTCGCCGCGCGCCGGCCATCTGGTCAATGCCTGGGCCGCCGATCATACGCACGGCATCGCCGATGGCGTCCCGGTCCTCGCCCTCGACATGTACGAGCACGCCTATCACATGGAGTTCGGCGCCAAGGCCGCCGCCTATGTCGACGCGGTGATGCGCAACATCCATTGGGAACGCGTCGGGCAACGCTATGAGCGCGCCAGCGTCGCCCTGCCGCCACCGGCTCCGGCGCGGCTCGACGCGGCCGGCGGCGTCGTGGCGACGG
>NZ_DATAPY010000124.1:0-62096 GCF_036264965.1 Phenylobacterium sp. | reverse complement strand
CTTGATGACCGACCTCGGCTTCACCGGCGGCGGCAAGGGCGCCGGCATGGTCTATGTGGCCGGCAAGCCCGACCACAAGATGGACAACGAACAGATGGTCGACCACATCGTCGGACTGGTCGAAGCCAGAGCCGCGGAACTGGCCGCGGTTCCCCAGGCGGCCCCGCCGCCCGCGAGGCGCCAGCCGGCGATGGAGGCCCAGACGTGAACGGCATTGCGGCTGGCGAACGCGAAAGGCGATCTCAAGCTCACAACCCTTCGAGCCCCGCGGCGCGCGAGCGTCTGGCTGTGGGCATGGCCGCGGCGGCCGCCCAGGTGGAGGCTGTGCTCGACGATCTGCTTCCAAAGCCGAGCGGACTGCACGCGCGCGCCCAGGAGGCGATGCGATACGCCGTGTTCGCCGGCGGCAAGCGGCTGCGGCCGTTCCTGGTCCTGGAGAGCGCGGCGCTGTTCGGGACGCCCTCGACCGGCGCGCTGCGCGTCGCGGCGGCCATCGAGGCCCTGCACACCTATTCCCTGGTGCACGACGATCTGCCGGCGATGGATGACGACGATCTGCGACGGGGCAAGCCCACCGTGCACCGACAGTTCGACGAGGCCACCGCCATCCTGGCCGGAGACGGCCTGCTCACCTTGGCGTTCGAGCTGCTCGCCGATCCCGCCACCCATCCCTCCGGCGAGGTCCGCGCGGAGCTTGTGGCCAGCCTGGCGCGGGCGGCGGGCAGCGACGGCATGATCGGCGGCCAGATGATCGACATCGAGGCCCCGACGCGCCGCCTGGACATCGACCAGATCATCGAACTGCAAGCCAAGAAGACCGGCGCCCTGTTCGAATTCTCCTGCCTGGCCGGCGCGATCCTCGGCCAGGCGTCTCGCGGCGAGCGGGCGGCGCTCTTCGCGTTCGCGCGCGATTTCGGCCTGGCCTTCCAGATCAGCGACGACCTGATCGATGTGGAGGGGTCCGCCGAACTCGCCGGCAAGCAGGTCGGCAAGGACGCCGCGCAGGGCAAGGCCACGCTGGTGTCGCACTGGGGTGTCGAGCCGGCCCGGAACGAGGCCGCCCGCCTCGCGGCGCGGGCGTGCGAGGCTCTGGCGCCCTTCGGCGAGGGCGCCGAGCGCCTCCGAACCCTGCCCTTCTACCTGCTCGACCGCCGCACCTGAACGAAACATGCAGCTGCCTGATTGGTTGGAATGTCTGAAGAGGCTTACATGAGCGTCGCCCGTCCGTTGCTAGACCAGATCAATGTCCCTGCGGACCTGCGGGATCTCTCCAGGGAGGACCTCAGGCGGCTGGCCGACGAGCTGCGGCAGGAGACGATCGACGCCGTCTCGGTGACCGGCGGACATCTGGGCGCCGGTCTCGGGGTCATCGAGCTCACCGTCGCCCTGCACCATGTTTTCGACACCCCCCGCGACCGGCTGATCTGGGACGTCGGGCATCAGGCCTACCCACACAAGGTGCTCACCGGGCGGCGCGCGCGCATCCGCACCCTGCGCCAGGGCGGCGGCCTGTCCGGCTTCACCAAGCGCAGCGAGAGCGAATACGATCCGTTCGGCGCGGCGCATTCGTCGACCTCGATCTCCGCCGGCCTGGGAATGGCCGTGGCCCGCGACCTTTCCGGGGGCGACAATCGCGTCATCTGCGTGATCGGTGACGGCGCCATGAGCGCCGGCATGGCCTACGAGGCGATGAACAACGCCGGAGCGCGCAAGGGTCAGCTGCTGGTGATCCTCAACGACAACGACATGTCGATCGCACCGCCGGTCGGCGCCCTCAGTCGCCATCTCGCCCAGATCGTCTCCTCCAAGAGCTACCAGAACCTGCGTGCGTTCGGTCGGGGCATCGCCGAACATCTGCCGCGGCCGCTGCACCACGCCGCCGCCCGCGCCGAGGAATACGCCCGCGGCATACTGGCGGGCGGCACGATGTTCGAAGAGTTGGGTTTCCTCTATCTGGGCCCGATCGATGGCCACAATCTCGACCACCTGCTCCCGGTGCTGGAGAACATCCGGGACAACGGCCTGGACGGGCCGGTCCTGCTGCATGTCGTGACGGAGAAGGGCCATGGCTACGCGCCCGCGGCGAGCTCGGCGGACAAGCTGCACGCGGTGTCGAAATTCGACGTGGTCACCGGGGTCCAGGTGAAGCCGAAGGCGGTTGCGCCGACCTACACCAAGGTCTTCGCCGACGCTCTGGTGCGCGAGGCCGCCGGCGACGACCGCATCGTGGCCATCACCGGCGCCATGCCCTCCGGCACCGGCCTGGACGTGTTCGGCCGGCATTTCCCCGGTCGCATGTTCGACGTCGGCATCGCCGAGCAGCACGCGGTGACCTTCGCCGCAGGTCTCGCGACCGAGGGCTACAAGCCCTTCTGCGCCATCTACTCGACCTTCCTGCAGCGCGCCTACGATCAGGTGATCCACGACGTCGCCCTGCAGGGCCTGCCCGTGCGCTTCGCCATTGACCGCGCGGGGCTCGTGGGCGCCGACGGGGCGACCCACGCCGGGGCCTTCGACATGGCCTATCTCGGGTGCCTGCCGGGCTTCGTGATCATGGCGGCCTCCGATGAGGCGGAACTGGTGCATATGGTCGCCACAGCCGCCGCCTACGACAAGGGGCCCATCGCCTTCCGCTACCCCCGCGGCGACGGCATCGGCGTCCCCCTCCCGGCCCAGGGCGAGGTGCTGCGTATCGGCCGCGGGCGCGTGCTGCGCGAGGGCAAGGACGTGGCTCTCCTCAGCGTCGGAACCCGTCTCCAGGCCGCGCTGGCGGCCGCCGACCATCTGGGCTCGCGCGGCATTTCCTGCACGGTCGCCGACGCGCGGTTCGTCAAGCCCTTCGACCGCGATCTCGTCCGCCGGCTGGCGCAGAGCCACCACATGCTGGTCACCATCGAAGAGGGTTCGATCGGCGGCTTCGGCAGTCAGGTGCTCGACTACCTGGTCAACAACGACCTGATGCGGTCGGGCCTGGCGGTGCGCACCCTGGTCCTCCCCGACGAGTTCCAGGACCACGACGACATGGTGAAACAATATGCGCGGGCCGGACTGAACGGCGGCGACATCGCGCGCGTTGTGGAGACCAGCCTCGCCAGGACAGCCTGAGCCCAGCCCATGCGCAAATTGAGTTCGCTGATCCTTGCCGTGGCGGTGGCGGCCGGCGTTCCGGTCCTCCCCGTCCAAGCGCAGCCTGCCGATCCAGCCGCGACGCAGATCGCCGCCTTCGATACGGCCCTGCTCGACGTCATGAAGCAGGCCAAGAAGCTCGGGCCGCGCGGGCGCTACGATGCGCTCAAACCCGCCATCGAGCAGGCCTTCGATCTGCCGATGATGACGCGCTTCGCCGTCGGATCGGGCTGGAGCGCCCTGCCGCCGGATCAGCAGGCTGAATTGGTCAAGGCGTTCGCCCACATGACCACGGCGACCTACGCCCACAATTTCGACCGCTACGACGGCGAGAAGTTCACCATCGACAAGGTCGACACCCGCGGCCCCGACAAGCTGGTGCGGACCCGTCTCACCGGGGCTGGCGCTCCGACCGAACTGGCCTACCGGATGCGTCAGTCCGGCGGCGGCTGGAAGGTGATCGACGTCTACTACAACGGCGCCGTGAGCTCCATGCTGGGCCAGCGCTCCGAATTCGCCGCGACCCTCAGCTCAGGCGGCGCGGCGGCCCTGGCGAAGAAGCTCAACAGCCGCGCCAACCAGCTCGTCGAGAGCAAATAACCCGGCGCGATCGGAGCCGCCGCGCCTATGCAGCGCGGCGCCGGGTTGGTGGGGACTCCGGGGGTCGAACCCGGACGGATTGCTCCGAGCGATTTTAAGTCGCTTGCGTCTACCAGTTCCGCCAAGTCCCCGTCCGGACGAGGCTTATCTGACCGCGCATTTGCGGTCGATAGGGCCTTGGAGCGCTAAGCCGCCATCACCGCCGGCGCGTCGCCGCCCAGGCCCGACTCGAAGTCCTGCAGGATATCCAGGAGCTCGCTGACGTTGGCTTCCAGCGGCTTGCCCTTCGGGAACCGGAACCGCCAGAACGAGGCGATGTGGCTGACCACGCCGGCGCCCTCGCCCAACGCCACCAGCATTTCGGGCGAGCGCAGCAGGAAGTCGCGGAACGCCGTGGCGTTGCCGTCCCGGGTCAGTTCCGAGAACACGCCATCATAAAGCCGCAGGTAGTCGGCCACCGACTTCACCTGCCGCTCGATATTGTCGTGCAGTCGCACCTTCAGGGTTCGCACCAGCGACTCATGCTCGAAATCGCGCGGGCCCACGGTCCTGACCTTCATCAGCTCGACCAGCACCTCGCGCAGCTTCGGCCAGAGGCTGTTCAGCACCCATTTGTAATAGAGGAAGCCCTTCCAGGCGAAGATGCCCTCCCGATAGCTCTCGCCCTCAAGGCGCAGGGTCAGGCGCAGGGGCTCGAGCCGCTCGTCGTTGCGGGTCGACAGCAACGCCTCCACCAGGCGGCTGATATTCGCCTCGCTGGAGGTGCGCCCCTTGTAGGCCAGATCGATCAGCCTTCCGATCTCGCGGCCCACGAACTGCTGCATGGTGGCCAGGTCGCCGGGCGAGATTTCGAAGTGGGTCTCGGCGACCTCGAACCCGCGCCGCTTCATGTGCTCGCGCAGCAGGAAGGGATCGAGCGAGGGCAGTTCGTCCAGCGCCTCCAGCACGCCGGCGTCGCGGCCCAGGTCGAAGCTGTCGCCGGCCAGTTCCTGCAGGCTTTCCATCCAGCCGCGGTCGCCGACGAACAGCGACCGGCCGCCCAGGCTCAGGTCCGAGCGCTCGAACGGAACGATCAGCTTGGTGGCGGTGCGATGGCGGGTGGAGACGGTGGCGATCTCGTTGGCGCGCAGCCGGTGCTTCAGGATCACCGCGGCGTTCAGCGCCGGCGCCAGGAACATGGGATGCGCCTGGTGTTCAGGGTTCTCGGCATGCTTCACCGCCAGGGCCGCGAGGTTCAGTACCCGGCTGGTCGAGGCCGTGCGCTCCAGCGCTCGCATGCTGCGGTAGGTCTCAGCCACGACGTCGCCCCCGACCAGAAGCCTTAAGGTTACGCAGAACTACTTAGGGACTGTGCCAGCCAAAGACGAAGGGGCCCTTAATTCGGATTGTCTTGTTCGCTGAACTTCGTCGGCCTGAGGCGGCTAGCCGTTGCGAAGCACCAGACCGCCCGTCCGGCCCGCCGGGCGGCGCAGGTCGTCATTGGCGGTGCGCAGCGGCGCGCGGCGCTCGCCGCCGATCGCGCGCCAGACCTGGGCGAACAGCTCGCGCACCTCCGCCGAGGCCGAGCCCCGCTGGTCGATCTCCAGCACCGAGCGCATCTGGGAGAAGGCGGTCTGGTAGATCAGCCGCGAGCGCAGCACGGCCGGCGTCACCGGCAGGCCTGCGAAGCGCAGCGCCTCGAAGGCCTTCACCACCGAGGGCGGTTCGACGCCGTTGCGCGGCGCCGGGCATTGGTTCAGCACGATCATCCCCTCGCGGCCCAGCCGCTGGATGATCGCCACGGAGCGCACCGCGGCGGCCAGGTCGAGATAGGTCGGCCGCGACACCGCCAGGCAGAGGTCGGCCACCTTCACCGCCTCGGCGACGTCCGCGTCCGGCGCGGCCGGGGTGTCGATGATCAGCAGGTCGGCGCCCGCGCGGCGGCAGGCCTCGGTGAGCGTGAACAGCTTGGACGCGCTGGTCTCGAAGAACAGGCCCGCGGCCTCGTCGCGCTCGCGCAGCACCTCGCAGGCGGAGCGCAGCGGGTCGGCGTCGGCCAGCACCGCCTTCACCCCGGCGGCCCGCGCCGCCAGCGCCAGGTTAACCGCGACCGTGGTCTTGCCGGCCCCGCCCTTGCGGGACATCACCGCCAGTGTCTTCACCCGAGGCCTCCCAACAGGCCGCGCCCTTGAAAGGGCGCTGGGCGTCCGTCCCCGAACGCGCTCGCGGTCGTGACTAATGCACAGACTTATCCACAGGGCAAAGCGAGTTTGCAGCGGGGCCCCGCCGCACGGCGGCGCGGCTCCCGGCCTGACGGTGAAGGTCCGAGGAACGCCCTCAGTGCGAAAATTCTTGAATCCGCTCGAGGTTCTGACGCTCGTCCTGCCGCCGCTGGGAAAGTTCATCGCTGCTGTAGCAGGTCTTCTTCGGCATCAGGCTACCGGTGACCTGCTCGGTCTTGCAGATCAACCTAGGCTTTTCCGTCTTCTTAGCCGCCGGCGCAGCCGTAGCCGTAGCCGTAGCCGTAGCCTCGGCCGGCTTGGCCGCGACGGTGGTCGCCGCAGCGGCGGCGGCCGGAGTGGTGTCGGCCATCAGGACCGTCGCAGCAAGCAGCGCACTCAACAACAAGAGGAACTCTCCCAGGATAACGTGTGATCTGGAGCCATAGCCGAAGGGCGGCCGGCCGCCAAATCAAGTTACAGCGGTATCAGGTTCCATTTCCCTAACGCTGGCCACGCCCTCGGCCTTCAGCGCCGCGATCAGTTCCGCCACCGTGGCCGCCAGCTCCTGCGGATCGCGCCCGCGCAGCACCAGGTTCGAGCCGAACTGCGTCCCGTCGAAGAACGGATAGCTGCCCAGCGACATGGCCGGATGCGCCTTGGCGACCGCCTCCAGCGGGGCGGCGATCACGCTCTCGCCGGAGCCCTCGACGCGCACGGTGCGCGACACCGTCACCGTCCCGCCGCGCAGACGCGGGCCGACGTCCTCCAGCATGCCGCGCATGATCGACGGCACGCCGGCCAGGACGAAGACATTGCCGATGGTGAAGCCGGGCGGTCCCTGCACCGGGTTCTTCACCAGCTCGCCGCCGACCGGCACCCGCGCCATCCGCCGCATCGCCGCGTTCATCACCGCGCCGGGCCGAGAGCGCACCCGCGCCTCGATCAGCTCGATGATCTCCGGGTGTTCGTAGAGCTCGACGCCAAACGCGGCGGCCACCGCGTCAGCGGTGATGTCGTCGTGCGTCGGCCCGATGCCGCCGGTGGTGATCACGTAGTCGTAGCGGGTCCGAAGAGCATCCAGCGCGGCGATGATCTCCTCGTGCACGTCCGGCACCGTCCGCGCCTCGGCCAGGTCCACCCCGTGAACGGCCAGGTACCTGGCGATGTCGCGCAGGTTGGTGTCCTGCGTCCGCCCCGACAGAATCTCGTCGCCGATGATCAGCACCGCGGCGGTGACCCGCCCATCTTCGCCGCTCGCCATCCGCCGATCCCTCACCTAAATCTCACGCCTCCCGCTCGGACTAGCCCCGCCCATGCGCCTTCCGCAACTGTTCCTCGCCGCCGTCTTGTTCACACTCGCCGCCCCGTCGATCCACGCGGCGCCCAAGACGCCCTACGGACGCGCCATGACGCCCTTCGTTGCGGAACTAAACCGCCAATGCCCGGGACGCGACCTGCAGGACCTGTCCGCCGGCGACCTTGAGCTGATCATGGAAGGTTTCGTCGAACGCCTGACGCCGGCCCAGCGCCACAAGGTCGAGGATGCGGTCGGCTACCGCTGCGCCCGCGTCGAGGCCGGCCTGACCTGCGCCAATATCGCCTCGCTCGACACCTTCCATCGCCTGGGCGTGCTCGGTAGCTTCGTCCGCGAGGCCTGCGCGACCAAGTGGACCTGCAAGGCCTTCGCCGCCTGCACGCAGACCCAGCCCTGATGGACTTCCCCTCGCCGCTCGCCCGCGGGACCCTCGTCAGCCGCTACAAGCGCTTCTTCGCCGACGTCACCCTGGACGACGGGCGCGAGATCACCGCCCACTGCCCGAACCCCGGCGCCATGCTGGGCCTCAACACGCCGGGCCTCAGGGCCTACGTCTCCCGCTCCGATGACCCCAAGCGCAAGCTCGCCCACACGCTCGAACTGGTGGAGGCCGACGGCGGCCTGGTCGGCATCAACACCCTGAAGTCGGACGTTGCAGTAACTCCGGCGTTGGTGGGCGTGAACACGATGCGGGCGAACGGATTGGTCGCTGAAGCCCTCAAACGGGAAGCCATCCCGGAACTGTCGGGCTACGGTTCAGTTCGCGCGGAGGTCCGTTACGGCACAGCGAGCCGCGTGGATTTCCTGCTCGAAGGCTCGAACCGTCCGGCCTGCTGGTTGGAAGTCAAAAGCGTGACTTTGCATCGCGGGGACGGACTGGCCGAATTTCCAGACTGCGTATCGGAACGGGGACTTCGCCATGTCGCCGAATTGCGGGCCAAGGTAGAAGCCGGAGAGCGCGCCGTCGTCCTGTTCGTTGTCCAGCGAAACGACTGTGACCGCTTTTCGTTGGCTTCCGATCTCGACCCTGTTTTCAGCGACAATCTGCGGAAGGCCACGACCAGAGGAGTCGAAGCTCTGGCCTATGGCTGTGAAATGGATCGCCACAGCGTCAGCATCACTCACCGCCTCCGGATGATGTAAAGTCGCCCGCCCGCGCCGGCCAACCGGCGTTACGTCATTGAGGCTTTCGCCCCCGCGGCGCATGGTCAGGCCAACGAGACGCGGTCGGGAGCCCCAATGCGCAACATCTTCAACATCGTCATGCGGCTCGTTTCGAGTTTGCTCGGCGTCCTCATGGTCTGCCTGGGCGGCGTCTGGGTGCTGCAGGGCCTGAACATCGCCTTCAAGGTCGGCTTCATGGTCGGCGACAAGCAGTGGGTGGCCTGGGGCGCGCTCCTCGCTCTGGTCGGCGTCGCCCAGGTGATCTGGAGCAACACCCGGCAGACTTAATTTGAACCGCTCATCCCGGCGAAGGCCGGGATCCAGATCTCAAAGCTCGGTGGCGGCTTGGACTATCTCAGAGTTCAGAGAGCCCACATCTGAGCCATTCCATCTGGGTCCCGGCCTTCGCCGGGATGAGCGGAATCGAGTGTGACCCGTGCACCCCTTAGGCCGCCGTTGAACTTTCGTGGTATCATTGCGACATAGGGCAGACCCCTGGAACGCGACGCACCCGCCATGAACGACACCGCATCCCTGGACCTCGGCGACGCCGATTTCCGCACCGGCCAGATCAAAATCCACACGCCCGCGGACTTCGAGGGCATGCGCGTCGCCGGCAAGCTGGCCGCCGAGTGCCTGGACATGCTGACCCCGCATGTGGTCCCGGGCGTGGTCACCGACCACCTCGACACGCTCGCGCGTGAGTTCATCCTCGACCACGGCGCGCTTCCCGCCTGCCTGGGCTATCGCGGCTACGCCAAGACCGTCTGCATCAGCGCCAACCACGTGGTCTGCCACGGCATCCCCGGCGAGCGGATCTTGCGCGAGGGCGACATCGCCAACATCGACGTCACCGTCATCGTCGACGGCTGGCACGGCGACACCAGCCGCATGTACGGCGTCGGCGCCGTGGCCCCGCGCGCCAAGCGCCTGATCGACGTCACCTACGAAGCCATGCAGCGCGGCCTCGACGCCACCAAGCCCGGCGCGCGGACCGGCGACATCGGCTTTGCGATCCAGTCCTACGTCGAGAGCATGCGCTGCTCGGTGGTCCGCGACTTCTGCGGCCACGGCCTGGGCAAGGTGTTCCACGACGCGCCGAACATCCTTCACTTCGGCCAGCGCGGCACGGGCGAGTTGCTGCGGCCGGGTATGTTCTTCACCATCGAGCCGATGGTGAACCTGGGCAAACACCAGGTGAAACTGCTCGCCGACGGCTGGACCGCGGTGACCCGGGACAAGTCGCTCTCCGCCCAGTGCGAGCACTCCATCGGCGTCACCGAGACCGGCTACGAGGTCTTCACCGGCTCGCCCACCGGCCAGTTCAGGCCGCCGATGATCAGCGCCTGACGCCGCGGCGCCCTTGCCGCGCCCGCGAAAACGCCCGACCCTGGCCGCGATCGTCTTGGGAGGGACCGCCATGAAAGCCGCAGCCGCCGCCATCGCCGCGCTGGCCATCGCGATTCCGACCGCCGTGGGCGCCGACGCCACGGCCCTCGGCATCGGCTACATCTGCGGGGCGGAGCATCGCGGGCCGGTCGCCACGGCGGCCAATGCGGTGATGCTGGCCGGCGTCGGCAACGGGTCTTCGCCCGCCGACACCGCCAACGCCCAGGCCCAGGCCTGGTACAACGAGGGCCTCAACCTCTATCACGCCTTCAACCACAACGAAGCCCGCGCCGCCTTCGCCAAGGCCGCGGAACTGGATCCCAACTGCGCGCTCTGCGAGTGGGGCGTGGCGCTGGGTCTCGGCCCGACGCTGAACTATGGCGTGACGGAAGAGGAAACGGCGCTCGCCCTCAGTCATGCCGAGCGGGCGAAGAAGCTGGCCAAACCCGGCGACATGCGGACCCAGGGTCTGATCGACGCGATCATCCTCCGCTCCGCCAAGGACAAGCCGCTGGTCCGCGATCTCGACTTCGGCAAGGCCATGGACGACCTCGCCCGGCGCTACCCGGCCGATGACGAGATCGCCAACCTGGCGGGCCAGGCGCTGATGATCCCCGGCCGCGGCGGCAACCCGCAGGCGGTCGCCCGCGCCACCGAGTTGATCAAGGGCGTGCTGGCGCGGCATCCCGACGACACCGCCGCGATCCACTACTACATCCACGCCACCGAGTTCGAAGGCCGCCCGGGCGAGGCCCTGCCCTACGCCGAGAAGCTGGCGCGCCTGGCGCCCGGCGCCAGCCATCTGGTGCACATGGCGGCCCACACCCTGATGCACGTCGGCCAGTACGAGCAGGTCGCCATCGTCGACGCCGAGGCCCTGAAGGTCGACGCCGACACCGAGGCGCGGCTGGGTTACCAGGGCCCGCTCTCCAGCCAGATGTACTATCTGCACAACTACACCTTCGGGCTCGCAGGCGCCCTGATGGCCGGCGACGCCAAGCTCGCGCTCAAGTACGCCGACCACGCCGACGTGGCCTTCCCGGCCGGCGCGGACGACGGCAAGATCATGCTGCCGGCCGGCCTGACCCGGGTGCAGCGCACCGCCGACCAGCGCACCACCGTCGACGCCCGCAGCCTGGTGGCCTATGGCCGCTATGCGCCGGCCCGGGCGCTGGCCCTGCCCGACAACGCCGCCGACCCGCGCTACGTGCGCCTCTATCGCCACTACGCCCGCGGCGAGGCCTTCGCGACCCGCGGCGACGCGGCCGGCGTGCAGCGCGAGGCCGAGGCGCTGAGCGCCCTCGGCGCGGAAGCCCAGAAAGCCAGCGAGACCGGCAACGCCGATCAGGCCGCCATCGCCGCCGATGTCCTCATCGGCCGCGCGGCGCTGCTCAGCCACGACCCGGCCAAGGCCGCCGAAGCCTTCGGCCGCGCCGCCACGCGCCAGGAAAAGGCCTATCCCTTCGCCAAGAACTTCGACCCGCCGCCCTGGTGGTATCCGGTCCGCCGCAGCCTGGCCGCCGCCGACCTCGCCGCCGGCAAGCCCGACGACGCGGTGCGCGAAGCCAGGGCCAGCCTCGCCGCCTGGCCGCAGGACGCCCTGGCCCTCAAGGTGCTGTCGCAGGCCGAGGCCAAACAGGGCCACGCCGCCGACGCCGCCCGCGACATGGCCGAGGCCAGGAAGGTCTGGCGAGGCGACCTTGCCAAGGCGTCGCTGGCGCTCATCTAGACAGTGACGCTTTTCCTTGCCAATTCGGAACACATGGGGAACATTACTCGCCCATGGACACTCCGCTTTCCGTCGAGGACGCCGGCGCTCAGCCTGACCTCTGGTTGACCCCGCGGCGCGCGCCCAAGGACCGCCCGCACTATCTCGGCCACCGCGACCGCCTGCGCGACCGCGCGACGGCCGGTGGCCTGGCGGCTCTGCCCGACTACGAGCTCCTGGAGCTCTACCTGTTCCGCGCCATCCCGCGCGGCGACGTCAAGCCGCTGGCCAAGCAGCTGCTGGCGCGTTTCGGCTCGCTCGGCGGCGTGCTGGGCGCGACGCCCGAGGAACTGCGCACCGTCAAAGGCGTGGGCGAGGCGCTCGCCCTGGACCTCAAGCTGCTGCACGAAGCATCCCTGCGCTCAGCCCGCGAGCAGGTGGCCCGCCGCCCGGTGATCTCCTCATGGTCGGCCTTGCTGGCCTATGTGAAGACCGCCCTGGCGCACGAGGCGCGCGAGCAGTTCCGCGTCCTCTTCCTCGACAAGAAGAACCAGTTGATCGCCGACGAGGTGATGAACCGCGGCACCGTCGATCACGCCCCGGTCTATCCGCGCGAAGTGGTGCGCCGCGCCCTCGAACTGTCGGCCAGCGCGGTGATCCTGGTGCACAACCATCCCACTCAGGGAACTTTCGTCCCGCAGGATCACGGCCTAAACCGGATGAACCCCTTGAATAATCTGCCTTTATGACTGGATGTGATTGACCGTGAAGATCCCCTTGGGAGCCTAGTCACTCCCGACAAACCGTCCCCACTTACATCCCCTTACCGTCCCCAGTTGCAGGCGCCTTCGTAAGCGCCTGAAGTCGGGCGAACGCCTCGAAATCCACCTGGAGGACGCGGGCAGGATCCGGGGACAGCGGGTCAACAGCATCCGCTTGGTCATGGGCCCAACTCAGCCACCCCGATCGCCGAGCATCCGCGCAGAGGTCCGGCGCATCTTCCACCGCGGCTATGAAGGTCCGAAGATCCTGAGCTTTTCTCCATGCTGATGCCTGTGCATGGAGCCGTTCGATCACCGCGACTTGCGTGGCCTGGAGCTTTTGGATTTCGGCTTGCCTGGCGGCTCGCGCTGCCGCCTCCGCCGCCCGGATACCCTCCAGGCGTTTGTTTTCCCGGGCTGCGAAGGCCCGCCCTACCAGGATGCGCATCACCTCGTTGAGACGGTCCTCTACACGCAGATTGCGGCCGTCCTGAAGGTAGGTGTCGTAGTCACTCCGCCGGATCGAAAATTGGTTAGAGCTGAGATAGTCGTACTTCGGCGCATAGAACCACGTGCCCTTCTGGGTCTTCCGCTGCTCCTCGGGCGTGAGCCGATGGATGCGCCGCTCTACGGTTTCGTAAACGCCAATCTTGCCGTACTTCACGCAGACCTTCTTCAGGCCAACGTCCGAAATCCCAATTTCCGCTGCCAGATCGCGCATCGGGCGGGTCCAAACCAGCTCATGGAGCTGCTGCCGAGTGAAGCGTTTGCGGGCCACGTTCGACTCCCTGAAGACGGCTTAGGCTTTGGGGATATGCACCATATTTTGAGCACTAAGTTACAGAACGCATGATTTTTGGTGCATCCATCTTGCCATTAGGCTTGCGTAAAGGCGGCGCGCCCCATAAATGGTGCGTTACCGTTCTTAGCTATCGATTTCTGGTGCAAAGATGAAAGCGTCAAAGGCTCAGTCCGCCCTTCCCCTGCCGATCAGCCGCGCCCTGGCGACGCTAGGACGCGACATCTCCACCGCGCGGCGGCGCCGCAGCATGACCATCGCCGCCCTAGCGGAACGCGCCTTCGTTGGCCGCAACACTATCACCCGGGTGGAACGGGGCGACCCCGGCGTGGCGCTCGGCATTTACGCCACGGTGCTATTCGTGTTGGGCCTCGCCGACCGCCTGGGCATGCTGGCCGATCCGACCACCGACCGGGTGGGCCTCACCCTGGCTGAGGAGCAGTTGCCCAAGCGGGTGCGCGCCAAGGCTGAGGTCCGCTAAAAATGGACCGCGAGATCGAAGTGCATATCGACTGGGACGGCGCGACCCGACCGGTTGGCCGGCTGTGGGCTCGGGCGAAGGGCGCCCGCCAAACCTGCTCCTTCGCATACGACCCGGCTTGGCTGGGCCTAGGTGGCGCGTTCTCACTCGACCCCAACTTGCCCTTAGTCCGCGGCGACGCTCACTGGGACGGCGGCCTATTCAACGCCTTCAGCGACCCGGCGCCTGACCGCTGGGGCCGCAACCTCATGGGCCGCCGCGAGCGCGCCGCCGCCAAGGCCGAGGGCCGCGCGCCCCGCACCCTGATGGAGGCGGATTTCCTGATGCTGGTGGAGGATCAGACGCGCCTCGGCGCCCTGCGCTTCCGCGACGTGGGTGCCCAGGCCTTTCAGACTGCCGACGCCCGCCCCGTGCCGCCGCTGGTCGCCTTACCCAAGCTGCTGGGCGCCGCCCGCCGCATCCTCGACGACAAGGAGACCGACGGGGACCTGCGCCTGCTGCTGGCGCCGGGCAGCTCGCTCGGCGGCGCCCGCCCGAAGGCGTCGGTGCTCAGCGCCGATGGCCAGTTGCTGATGGCCAAGTTCCCCAGCCAGACCGACGACTGGCCGGTCCCGATCTGGGAGTCCGTGGCCATGACCTTGGCCGAGCGCGCCGGCGTCGTCGTCCCCGCATTCCAACTGCGCCATGTGGCCAAGAGGCCGGTGTTCATGATGACGCGCTTCGATCGGTCGGCCAGCGGCCAGCGCAAGCCCTTCTGTTCAGCACTTACCGCGCTCGGCGCCGCCGACGGCGAGACCCGCAGCTACCTGGAACTGGTGGACGTGCTGCGCCAGGGCGGCGCCGACGCTCCCGGCGACGCCGTCCAACTCTGGCGGCGCATGGTCTTCAATATCCTGATCTCCAATACCGATGACCACCTGCGCAACCATGGATTCCTGCGCGACCCGCGGGGCTGGCGGCTCTCGCCGGCCTACGACCTCAACCCCATGCCCACCGACGTGAAGCCGCGGGTCCACGCCCTGGCTCTTAACGAGACCGACCCCGAGGCCTCCTTGGGCACGGCGCTGCAGGTCGCCCGTTACTTTACGCTCGGCCAAGCCGACGCGGACGCCATCGCCCGCGAGGTCGGCGCGGCCGTATCGACGTGGCGTGAGACCGCGCTCCAGCACGGGCTGACCACAAACCAGACCGACCGCATGGCCAGCGCCTTCGAGCATGAGGATCTCGCCAAGGCGATCAACTGAGAGAACCCTAGCATTTGTCCGCCTTGGTCTGATCCAACCACTCAATCCAAGTGACACTGGATCTCATCCTCCTAGAGATACTCGTCCAACAGACCGAGCACTCGCAGCTCCTTCTCGTCTGACTCCATCTTCCCGCGCTTCGGCTTGGCTAGAATGGCTGCATGGGCCTCCAGGTCGTGAAGGTTCGACGCCGAGAAAGGATCAAGGGCGTCGGCATGCTGGCGCGCCCAGGCGAGCCACTTGGAGAGCGCTTCGGACGGATGGTCCCGCAGGTGTAGGTCCAACTCCTCTATAAAGGCGTGCATGCGCTTCCTCGATGACGAGGGAGAAGGCTTCAACACCGCTCACGCCTGACGAGCGGGCGTCCATAATTCCGAGCTACGTCAACTCCGAGCTAGCTCACGAACTGGCCGGTGAAACGGTAGTCGAAGCCGCGCGGCAACTCAGCTTCAAGGCTCTCGGCCTGCTTTGAAGCCCTCTTAAGGTTGCCGGTCCGCATCACGCCGGCCCGGCGATCGCCTCCGCGAAGACCCGGGTCAGGCGGCGTCCGCCGATGCCGGGCGGGCCTGCCGATGGCGCTTTCGCCATGTCTCGATGAATCGCAGGAAGAGCGTGAGCGGCATCGGCGTCTGACGCCGGCTGGGATGATAGAGGAACACGCCGTCAATGGATCGGCTCCAACCCTCCAGCACCTCCACCAGTTGGCCTTGCGCCAGGTAGGGAGCCGCCATCTGCTCCGGGAGATAGCCAACGCCGACGCCGTCGAGGACAGCCCTCTGCATCAGGTCGATGTCATTGACGGTCAGCGAGCCCTCGACGGCGGTCTCGATCTGCTCGCCGTCGCGGGTAAACAGCCAGGGCACGATCACCTGGTCCCAGGGTGAGCGGAAGCGGACGCAGTTGTGCGAATGCAGGTCCCGCGGATGCACCGGCGCCGCATGGGTCCGCAGGTAAGCCGGCGCAGCGACCGCCAGGATCCTGAAGCCGTCGCTAATGCGCAGGATGGTCATGTCGCGCTCGACGCGATGACCGACGCGGATTCCGGCGTCGAAACGACCACTGACGATGTCGCTGTTGGTGTCGTCGATCGCGATCTCGACGCGAATGGCGGGATACTCCGCCAGGAACGGCGCGATGAGCGGCGCGAGCAGCATGGTCGCGAACGGCCGCGATGCGGCCAGGCGCAGGGTTCCCATCGGCTTGTCGCGGAAGGCATTGACGCTCTCCAGGGCGTGATCGACGCCGTCGAGGATCGGCTGGATTTCCGCGAGCAGGCGCTCACCGGCTTCCGTCAACGCGACGCTGCGGGTGGTGCGGTTGAACAGCCGGACCCCGAGTTGCTCCTCAAGCGAGCGGATCGTCTGGCTCATCGTCGGCAGGGCGATCCCCACCTGCGCCGCCGCCTTGGTGAAGCTGCGGTGTTCCGCGACCGCCACGAAGGCGCTGAGTTCAGTGAGTTGGACGCGGGTCATTCTTCTTGAACTCCAAATAACCCCTTCAGAAAGTGTGCGGTTATCAAAAGGCCGCGGCCGCTTCAAGTTAGCTGTCCCGGCGCGGTGTGCCGATCCAGCCGCCCGCCTCGACGAACCAATCGGGCGCTCCGAGGTCCTGGAAAGGGCGAAGACGCCCGGGGATCGATTCTGCGCCAACGACCTCAGCGAGCAAGCCGCCCTGGTCACGCCCAAACGGGAGATACGCCATGACCGACTGCAAGACGCGCCGCGCCCGGGGCGCTGGCTGAAATGAACGATGCCAATCCTGCCAGGATCCCGGTGGAAGACCGTGGCGCGTTCGCAGCTGGCGTGAACGACAACCCCGAGCCCCACACCCGCCGGGCCCGCTACCGCAAGCCCCTGATGTTCGCGGCGCCGGTCGTGGCCATCGCCGGAGGCCTGTTCATCTATCTGCACGGCGGCCGCACCGAGGCGACCGACGACGCCTATGTGCAGTCGGTGAAGGTCCAGGTCAGCGCCAACGTCCCGGGCCGCGTGGTGGCAGTCGGGGTGACCAACAATCAGCAGGTTCGGACCGGAGAGATGCTGTTCCGCCTCGACCCGGCGCCCTACCAGGCGATGGTCGACGAAGCGGCGGCGAAGCTCGCCTCGGCCCGCCTGCGGATCGCGGCCCTGCAGGCCAACTATCGCCAGGGCGCCTCCGAACTGAAGGCCGCACAGGACCGATTGCATTTCGCCGAGCGCGAGCGCGACCGGCAACAGGAGCTGCTCGGCCAGGGCATCTCGTCCCAGGCGCAATATGACACCGCCGCCTTGGCCGCCGTCGCCGCCCGCCAGCAGATCGAGACCGTCGCCCAGCAGAACGCCAGCGTGCTGGCGAGCCTGGGCGGCGAGGCCTCTCGGCCGGTCGATGAGAACCCGATCGTCCGCGAGGCCCAGGCGGCGCTCGACCAGGCCAATCTCAAGCTTGGCTACACGACCGTCCGCGCGCCGCAGGACGGCATCGTCACCCGCGTCGACCAGCTGCCGGTGGGCAACTATGTGGAGGCGTCGAAGCCGGTCTTCACCCTGGTCGGGACCAGCCTCTGGATCGAGGCCAACTTCAAGGAAGACCAGTTGCACTACATGCGGCTGGGCCAGCCTGCGACGGTGAAGCTCGACGCCTTCCCCGACCTGAAGCTGCAGGCCCGGTTGGCGAATTTCAGCCCTGGGACCGGCAACACCTTCTCGCTGCTGCCGCCGGAGAACGCGACCGGCAACTGGGTGAAGGTGACGCAGAGGTTGCCGGTTGAATTCGCCCTCGGCCCGACGCCCGGCAACCTGCCGCTACATGCCGGTCTCAGTGCTTCGGTGACGGTCGACACCGGGCATCGCCGCCATCTGTTCGGCGGCGACCCGAAGCCAGCGCGGAGCGTGGCGGTCGCCGCGGCTGCGCCATGACCCAGGCCGACGGCCTGCCCGACGCCGCGACGCGGCTGTTCATCACCGCCTCGGTGATGGCCGCGACCCTGATGAATTCGCTCGACACGACCATCGCCAACGTCGCGCTGCCGCACATCCAGGGCAGCGTCTCAGCGTCGCGCGATCAGATCTCCTGGGTGCTCACCTCCTACATCGTGTCCGCCGCCATCACGATCCCGCTCACCGGCTGGATCGCCGGCCGCTTCGGCCGCAAGCGGCTGATGCTGGTCTCGATCCTGGGCTTCACCATCGCCTCGGGGCTCTGCGGGATCGCAACCAACCTCGGCGAGATCGTCGGCTTCCGGCTGCTGCAGGGCGTATTCGGCGCCGCGCTGCTGCCCATGAGCCAGGCGATCCTGCTGGATATCAATCCGCCTGAGAAACACGGGCAGGCGATGGCCGTCTGGACGATGGGGGCGATCCTGGGGCCGATCCTCGGCCCGGTGCTCGGCGGCTGGCTGACCGACAACCTGTCCTGGCGCTGGGTCTTCTACATCAACCTGCCGATTGGCCTCCTCGCCTTCATCGGCCTGTCGCTCTTCCTGGCCGAGACGCGGTCGGCGAAGCCGGTCAAGCTCGACCTGTTCGGCTTCGCCACGCTCGGCTTGGCGATCGGGGCGTTGCAGCTGTTTCTCGACCGCGGCCAGCAGCTCGACTGGTTCTATTCGACCGAAATCCGCTTCGAGGCGGCGGCATTCGGCATGTTCCTGTTCATGTTCATCGTCCAGACGCTCACCGCGCCGCGGCCGTTCATCGAGCTCGGGCTCTTTGCGGACCGCAACTTCCTGTTCTGCAGCGTGCTGGGATTCCTGCTCGGCGTGCTGGTCTTCGGGGTGCTGTCCATTCTGCCGCAACTGCTGGAGACCCTGATGGGCTATCCGGTGGTGACTACGGGTTTCGTCATGGCCCCGATCGGGATCGGCACCCTGGTCTCGATCACCGTGGTCAGGCGCATCGCCAACAAGGTCGATGCTCGGCTTTTGATGTTTTGCGGCCTGCTGCTGACCGCGGTCGCGGTGTTCATGTTGAGCGGCATGTCGCTGCAGATGGGCCAAAGCTTCGTGACCTTCGCCGGGTTCTGCCAGGGCATGGGCACGGGCCTGCTGTTTGTGCCGCTCTCCACCCTCGCCTTCGCCACCCTCCCCGCGCACTTCCGCAACGAGGGCGCGGCGATGTTCACCCTGATCCGCAACCTTGGCTCTAGCATCGGCATCTCGGCCTTCTCCGTGTTGAGCTACCGCAACACCGAGACGGTGCGCGCGCGACTCGCCGAAGGCCTGCGCCTGGACAATCCCGCCGTGGCCACCATGCCAGGGCATTTCAGCCTCTCCGATCCGACGGGGATCGCCGCCCTTTCCGGCGAGGTCGAGCGGCAGGCCCAGATGGTCGCCTATATCGACGGTTTCTGGCTGCTCGGCGTCCTGGCGATCGCCGCGGTTCCGCTCATCCTGCTCATGCGCTCGCCGCGCCGCGGCGCGCCGAGCGTCAGCCTCCATCTGGAATGATCATGCGCCGCTTCCGTTTCCTCGCCCTGACGCCCCTGCTTGCCCTCGGGCTGGCCGGCTGCGTCGTCGGCCCAGACTTCCATCGCCCTGCGGCGCCCGCGACGACCGCCTATCTGCCGCCCTCGGAAGCTCAGGCCGCCGCCACACCGGCCGGCGGGCCCGTGGCCATATCAGGGGACGCGCCGCTCCGCTGGTGGGCGGCCTACGGCTCGCCGGCGCTCGACGCCCTGGTCGACCGGGCCATCGCCAACAACCGCTCCCTGGCGGCGAGCAACGCCACCTTGGCCCGCAGCCGGGCGGAGCTCGCCGCGGTGCGGGGCTCCGCCCTGCCCCAGGTCGACGTGAACGCTCGCGTCGAACACCAGGAGGTCAATCTCGCGGGCTTCGGCTTCAGGCCAGTGAGCCTGCCGGGACTTTCAAGCAATCCCAACTTCGACCTCTACACGGTCGGCGGCGGGGTCTCTTACGACCTCGACCTCTTCGGCGGCCGGCGGCGGCGGATCGAACAGGCAGGCGCCGAAGCAGAGGCGCAATTGCGCCAGACGCAGGCGGCCCATCTGGCGATCGCCGGACAGGTGGTGATTCAGACCATCACGGTCGCGGCGATCCGCTCGCAGATCGCCGCGGCGGAGGCGCTGATCCTCGAAGATCAGCACAACGTCGAGCTCATCGACCAGCGCCGGCGGGGTGGCGAAGGCACCGTGGTTCAGGTGCTCAATGCCCGCAGCCAGCTGGTCGCCGATCAGGCCCTCCTGCCGCCGCTTCATCAGTCCCTGAGCGAGGCGCAGCACCTGCTCGCAACTCTGGTCGGTGTCGCGCCGGCCGCGTTCGAGGCGCCCGATCTGGATCTCGACGTCCTGCGGCTGCCGGCCAACATACCGGTGTCGCTGCCCTCCGCCTTCGTCCGGCGGCGGCCCGACATCCTGCAGGCCGAGGCCAACCTTCACGCCGCCACCGCCGCGATCGGCGTCGCCACCGCGCGGCTCTATCCGGACATCACGCTCGGCGCCTCGCTCAGCCAGGCGGCGCCGACCGGCGGGAATGTCTTCAAGGACGCGTTCCGCGGCTATGACGTCTTCGCGGGCCTGACCGCACCCGTCTTCCACGGCGGGACGCTCAAAGCGCAGCGCAAGGCCGCGATCGAGGACGCGCGCGCCGCCGACGCCCTCTATCAGGACACAGTGCTGAGCGCCTTCGGACAGGTGGCCGACCTGCTCCAGGCCCTGGCGCACGATCAGCAGACGGTCGAGGCGCAGAGCCAGGCCTTGACCGTGACCGCCTCATCCCTCGACCTGTCGCGCCGCAGCTTCGCGGCCGGGAACTCCGGCGTCCTGGAGATCCTCGACGCCGAGCGCATCCATCAGCGTTCGCTCTCAGGGCTGGTCGACGCGCGCACGCGGCAATATCTCGACAGCGCCCGGCTGTTCGTCGCGACGGCGGGCGGCTGGACCGGAACGCCGGGCGACTGACCGCCATGTCGGGACGCCGCCTGAAGGACCCTCCAGTGGCGCCGGCTTTGGACCGCCCGACGCCCGGGGTCGGCCGAAGCGGACCTCCTCCTGACGCGACACTTTTCGATCTCAATCTGCTCCGCGTCCTGGACGTGCTCTTGGAGGAACGCAGCGTCACCCGGGCCGGCGCGCGGCTGGACTTGACGCAATCGGCGGTGAGCCATGCGCTCGGCCGCCTACGCCACGTCTTAAGCGACGACCTGTTCCAGCGCACCGCCCAGGGCCTGCAGCCGACGCCCAGGGCGATGGAGATCGCGCCGGTGCTGCATGCCGCGCTCGGCAGACTGCAGGGCGCGCTGCATCCGACCGAATTCGATCCGGCGACCAGCGACCGACGCTTCCGGGTGGTCGCGGACGCCAGCGCCTGCGCGCTGCTGATCCCGGCCTTGGTGGCGCGCCTGCGGGCGCGAGCGCCGAACATGCGATTGCACGTCTCTGAGAGCTCCCCGGATCTCGCGCAACAGCTGGATGCTGGAAAGGTCGACTTCGTGCTCGGCGCCGTCGCAGCATCGCCCGAGCGGTTCGCGCGCGAGCGATTGCGGCGCGAAGCGTTGGCCTGGATCGTGCGCGCGGACCATCCTCTCGCCCAGGGACCGCCGACGCTCGAAGCCATCATGGCCGCGCCGCACGTGGCGGTCGCCTCGCCACGCGCCGCCACCGGATCATCCGCCGTCACGCTGCTATCGAGCTGGGAGGACACCGGCGCGCTGGACGCGGACCTGGCCAGGCTAGGGCTCCGGCGGCGGGTCTGCGTGATGACTCCCGACTTCTGTTCAGCGCGGGCCATTGTCCTGAGTTCGGACATGGTTGGCCTGGCGCCGTGCCGCCTGGCGCTAGCCTGGGGCCAGAGGGACGGCCTGCGGGTGATGCAGACCCAACCCGGTCTCTGGGCGGATGTGAGCCTGCTCTACGGCAAGGATCGGCTCGCCGAGCCGCCGGTCGGCTGGCTGCGCGGTCTTCTGATGACGCTATGACCCGGCGCGCCCCCGAAATTGCATTCTTTGCCCCCAGCAAAGACCCCATTCAAAATGTTTGCCATTATCAATAGGCCGACATTTTTGCAGGATGGGGATGAGACAGACCGTCCCCCTTCGCCCGGCTTCAGGCCGGCAATGACCAACAGGGCCCAGCGAGGGACGGCCATATTGAGAGGAGCGTCCCATGTCCCAAGCGTTCAAGACGCCAGCCGAGGCGAAGGCTTGGACCTGGTGGTCCGCGGCCGGCGACGGTGAGATGCCGTTTCCTGACCCCAACGCGGCGGAGTCCGACGAGTCCGACACTGGACCAAATCGTGTCCGGGTCAGTGTGGCGGTGGTGGTCGAGGTCTTCCTTCGCGACGGCTCGCTGGACGGCCGCTACCTTTCCGCGGCGCGCCGTTGGTGGCCCCAATGAGCTGGGTGGCCTCAGCGTCGCCCGCGCGGAAGCCGCACGGCCTTCACGGACTGCGGAGCGGGTTGCTGTTGCTCGCGCTTCTGCCGTCGTCGGCGCCGGCGTTTGCGGGTCAGCCGGCCATCGCGCCCGGCTATTGGGAAACCCGGACGGACTGGATGGGACAGAAAGGCGCGCCGGATCGGCTGTGCATCAAGCCGCAGGACGTCGCCAGATTCCTTTCCGGACCCAGCAACCACATCTATCGCTGCACCTATCCGGTCAGCACGGCGGCAAGCGGCGCCATCAACTTTGAAGGCACCTGTGCCGACAAGAAGGGGCAGAAGATCAAGCTGCGCGGTAAGGGCGCCTATACAGCCGCCACAGTCCACATGACCGCGACCGGGACGGCCAAGATGCTGGGGATTTCCTTGCCCGGCGGCGCCTCGGTGGACGCGCATCTCATTTCCGCAACCTGTCCGCTGGGCGCCAAGGCGTTCGGCTAGGCCCGTCTCACGATTGGATCGCGATGTGCCGACCAACGACGAAGGTGCGTCAAATGAGGACGTCGAAGGTCTGGCGGGCCCCTATCGGCGCTGTGGGCGCAAACCGGGGTGGACGTTCACTTGCGTCATCACCCGCGATCCCTATTTCAGCCACTGGGCGCCGGCCCTGGACCTTCGGTTCAAGGCCCGCATCCATAAGTTCTTCCGCGAGATCAACTCGGCCGTCCTCTTCCTCGACGCGGCCGAGCGGTGATGCCGCCGCGCGTCCACGGCCTCTCGTCGTCGCGCCGCCTATAAGGAGAACTCGTGCCTGAACTTTCGCCCATTGATCCGCGGAGCGCCGCGCTGCTGGTGATGGACTATCAGGTCGATGCCCTCACCAGGTTCATGACGTCTGCCCAGTCCGCCGATGCGATCGCGCGCGTGCCTGAGCTGATCGCCACGGCGCGGGACGCGCGCATGATGGTGATCCATGTCGTTGTCGCCTTCCGGCCCGGTCACCCCGAGGTCAACCCCCGCGACCCGCTGTTCGGGGCGCTGAAGGCCAACGGAATGTTGGTAGCCGGGAGCGAAGGCGCCGCGATCCATCCGGCCGCAGCGCCGCGAGAGGGGGAACCGATCGTGGTCAAGCACCGCATCAGCCCGTTCGTCGGAACGGACCTGGAGACGCTGCTGCGGGCCAATGGCATCGACACGCTGGTGCTCGCCGGCGTCCACACCAGCGGCGTCGTACTGTCGACCGTTCGCCATGCCGCCGATCTGGACTATCGATTGGCCGTCGCCCGCGATTGCTGCGCCGACCCAGATGCGGAGCTGCATGCGGTGGTGCTCGACACGGTCATCGCGAGGCAGGCGGCCGTCGTCACCACGGCGGAGATCGCCGGCGCCCTGCCTCGCAGGTCTTCATGAACGAACCCGCAGGGAGGCTTGATGTCGGTGCAACCTGAACTGTCGGCGCCTCTCGCCGCCAGGGCGCCGCGACGCCAAACGGAGGCTGAGAGGCTCCGTCTCGACACCGGCGCCGCGCTGTTCGAGTTGGGGGCGCTTGGCGGGCAGTGGAGTTACGACGGCGTGCGGCCGCAGCTCTATTTCGCGTTCGACGCCGGCCGGGCGGTCGCCGCCTTCCAGGACGCACCGGCGCGCGGCGTCTCTTGCGCGCCGGGCTCCTTCGTTCTGCTGCTGCCCGGGATGCGCGCGCGTGTCCGGCATGACGCGCCGATCGAGATGCTCTCCCTCACCTTCCCCCGCGACGCCCTGGCCGGGCGCGGTGACCCTCGCGCCTATATCGCCGCGCTCATCGGTGATTTGCCCAGGACGACGGTCGATCCGGGCGTGCGCGCCCTGGCTATCGAGGCCCGGCGCGCGCTTGTCCAGGAATCGTCGCTCGACCTCCGCTACCTGGCCGCGCTCGGCACGGCGATGCTGGAGCGCGCCCTGCAGGTCATTGGCCGGGGCGCGCCGACGCACGGCCGCGCGGCGATGTCCCCGTTCAAACTGCACCGGGTGATGGACCACATCGAATCCAAGCTCGACAGCAAGATCACTGTGCAGGAACTGGCCGCGCTGGCTGGCCTCAGCACCGCCCACTTCGCCCGCGCCTTCCGCCAGGCCACCGGTGAGGCGCCGCACCATTTCATCCTGACGCGGCGGATCGCGCGGGTCCGAGAGCTGCTGCGTGATCCCACGCTCAGCCTGGCGACCGTGTCGTTCCGCGCGGGATTCTCCAGTCACGCCCATATGACCAGCGCCTTTCGGCGCCTGACGGGCCTGGCGCCGGCCGCCTATCGCAGCGCCGTGGCCCAGCGGCTCGCGAGCTAGTCGAACTGCCGGGCCGGCCGGCGGTCTTTATGCGCATCTTCAACCCATCGCGAATGATGCTGCGGGTCCTGAGACTTGCGGGCCGCCGAGACGTAGCGCCCCGCCAGCGAGCCGTCGCGGAGAAAGACCTCAATCACGACCACGAAACTCACCTCGGCGATCCGCGCTCCAAGATCGCGGGCGGCGGCTTCGGCCATGCTGCCGCTGGCAAAGAACATCTCGTTGTCAAACGGCGTGGACTTCACGCTCCAGCCATTTCCGCTGGGCGTCACGGTGATGGCTTGGTCCATTCGTATCTCCCTTCAACCCGGCGTCTGAGCGCCGTTGACGACTGCCGTCCAAAATCCGCCGAGCCCTCAGCCGCCGGCGCGGGTCAATTCCGAGAGGCGGGGGTAGCGGATCCGATCGATGCTCATCGGCCCGCACCAATCAAATCGCGCCTCCCCCGGCGCGGCCGCCAAGCCGTCCTTCATCAGGGTCTCGCCCAGGTCGACGCCGTTGACGGCGACCCGGGAGAAGATGCGGCTGTCTTCGTCCGTCCCGCCGGTCGGCGTGACGGTCACCTCGCGAGCCCCGGCGACAAGGCCTTGAACGGTTTCGCGCACCTGCCGCGCCGCAAGGCCTTCGGCCCAGCAGTGCGCCTGCGGCGCGAGCTGCGGCGCGTTGGCGTTGGACAGCCGGACGGGGCGCCCGTCGACGACCAGTGCGTCGGCTTCCACGACTGTGACCTGTGGCGATCGCGTCGCTTGGACGTCTGTGAAAAGTGACGCACCGCGGGAGCACGCGGCAAGCGGCATCATCGCGAGCAGGCTCAGGACGGAGATGGGCTTGATCGTCATGATATCGAGCATCTGATTGCGGTGGCTTTGATCGCGGTTCGGGGCAGGGGTCCCGACGCCCCGCCCCGGCCTGGGCCGGCCGTGGGGGCAGCGGGGCGTCGGGCGACCTCTGGGGCTGGGGGAAGCCTAGAGGCCGAGCTTGTAGCGGAGGCCGACGGTCACGGCCTGGGCGCCGCAATCACCGTCGATCCGGGGTCGTCGCCGCGGATGGGGTGCACATCTTCATTTCACAACTCCTGGCCCATCCATGGGTCTTGCTCCGGACAGATAGGTCGCCGCAGCGGCGTGCGCTTTCGCAAGATGCGCGGCGTTTTCAGAAACCTGCGTGAATCCAAGGCTAGTCCGAAGCCTCGACCGCCCGACCGCAGCGCATCGCCGCCCGCGACGGCATGGCCTGAGGGCGCCGGGCCCTTCTGGAGATCCGCCGTTAGCCGGTCGTCTGGGCGATGTGGATGAAGGCCATCACAGTCGCTGTCGCCACCGCTGCGAATGCGAGCAGCACGGGCAGCAGTTCGCCGAGGCGGTGGGCTTTTCGCAGGCCTTTAGGCGTGTCCATGGCATAACGACTCCTTTGGAGCCTTAACCCGCGGCGGCGGCGACTTGTTCTGGACCACGCGAGGCCATGATACGGGAGCAACTGAGATTTCGTCGCCCCACGAGGACCCCCATGCGCAACGCCCGGCCCACGCTCGCCCTAGCGGCGCTCACCGCGATCGGCGTCCTGGCGCTGGCAAGCGCGGCTCCAGGCCAGCCGGCCCCCGCCGCCCAACCGCCGCCCGCGGACAAGCCGGCGATCGATCCGGGCCTCGCGCTGATGCAGGTCAAGTGCGTCACCTGCCATGACGCGGGCTTCATCACCCAGGTGCGGCGGCCCAAGGCCGACTGGCGCGACCTGATCAACCAGATGATCCAACGCGGCGCCGAGGTGTCTGACGCCGAGGCCGACCAGATCCAGGCCTATCTGGAGAACAATTTCTCGACCCCGCCGCCGAGCCCTTAGGGCCCAGGCCGCGGGGCCGGAAGGCGTCAGATGACGTGATTGACGTGCTGGCCCAGCGCCACGCTGTTACCCTGGGTCGGCTGGCCGCCGTTCTGCGACGACCCGTCCTGCGAGGCGTCCTTGCGGGTCTTGTCCGTCGGCTTGGCCAGGCCGCCGCTCAGCACCACCGCAGGGCCGCGCGAGGTGGTCGCCTCGTTGGCCGGCTTGTGATCCGACTGCGCCTTCGGCGGCTTCGGCGGCGCAGCCTGTTGCACCGCCTGGATCGGCGGCGGCGTGGTCACGCTGTTCAGCTGGAAATCGGACATGTGGGGGAACGCCTCTTCATGAAACTCGGCCGCCACATACACAGCTCAGCTTTAACCTCTCGTTCAGGAATAGGATGAAGTTCCGTTGACTCTGTCGCCCGCGCACCGCGCCCGCTAAGCTCGCCCCATGTTCGCGGGCTGGGATGAGTTCTACCTGTTGATCGGCGGCGCGGCCGGCGGGCTGATCGGCCTGCTGTTCATCGTCATCACCCTGATCCGCGGCGGCGAAACCGGACTGAAGCTGCGCGGCGCGAGCGTGTTCATGACGCCCACCGTCGCCCATCTGGCCATGGTGCTCGTGCTGAGCGCGCTGGCGACCGCGCCCAGGCTCTCCGCACCCGTGACCGGCGCTCTCTTCCTCGCCGGCGCCGCGGCCTGCCTGACATTCACCGGACGGGCCCTGTTCATGCTGGTCGGTGGGTCCGTCAAGGCGACCCACTGGTCCGACCTCTGGGGCTACGGGGTCGCCCCGTTCCTGGCCACCCTGGCGCTGGCGGTCTCCGCTGCGGCGGCATGGATCGCGCCCGATTGGGCCGCGCGCGGGATCGCCGCCAGCGTGGTCGCCATGCTGCTGATCGCGATCCGCAACGCCTGGGACCTGGTCACCTGGATCAGCGCCAAGGGCGGCGTCCTGGACCGCGAGGAAGGCTGACGGTTCCGACCGTTCGCCGCGCCTGTCCGTTTGTTAATCTGGCGCGGCTTGCTCCGGCGCCCGGTGCGACCCTACGGTCCGGACGAGCAAAACCCTCCCTTCATCTCCAGACGGATCCCCCATGAACCTCGACCGACGCCACCTGCTCGCCACCGGCGCCGCCGCAGGCCTGATCGCCGCGAGCAGGAGCAAGACCGCCGGCCATGCCGCCGCCCACGAAACCGCCTCGGGCGACGCGGCGATCAACCGCTACTTCGACACGGTCTCCGAGCAGTATCTGGCCGCCTCGCCGGAGACCGCCACCAGCCTCGGCCTCGACACCGGCAAGCGCGCGGCGCTGAAGTCGCAACTCAGCGACGCCTCCATGGCCCACATCACCCACGACCGCGCGTGGTGCCGCGCGAGCCTGGCGAAGCTTGCGACCTTCCCCGACGCGGCGCTCTCCCCCGCCGCGCGGCTGAACAAGGCGGTGGTAAAATACGCCTTCGAGCTGGGCCGCGAGGCCGCACCCTTCGGTTATGGCGAGAACACCCTGTTCTCGGCGCTGGGCGAGAGCGCCGGCCCTTACGTGGTCAGCCAGCAGTCGGGCGCCTATTCCGGCATTCCGGAATTTCTCGACAGCCAGCACCAGGTGAAGACCAAGGCCGACGCCGAGGCCTACCTCGCCCGCGTCCACGCCATGGCCCGCGCCCTGACCCAGGAGACCGAGCGGGTCCGCAAGGACGCCGGCGCGGGCGTGATCGCGCCCGACTTCATCCTCTCCAACGCCATTGGCCAGCAGGAGGGCTTGCTGGCCATCCCGGCGGCCCAGGCCCGCCTGGCCACGGCATTGGGGCGCAAGGTCAGGGAGGCTGCGCTCAGCGGCGACTACGAGGCCCGTTGCGTCGCCGTCGTCGAGAAGGAGGTCTACCCCGCGCTCTCGGCCCAGCTCGCCACGCTGAAAGGCCTGCAGCCCAAGTCCGGCCACGACGCCGGCGTCTGGCGTCTGCCCAACGGCGAGGCCTACTACCGCTGGCTGTTGAAGCAGGGCACCACGACCAACCTGACGCCCGACGAAGTCCACAACATGGGCCTGGAGCAGAACAAGGCCATCGAGGCCAGGATGGACGGCCTGCTGCGCGCCCAGGGCCTGACCCAGGGCTCGGTTGGCGAGCGGATGACCGCGCTCGGCAAGGACCCCAAGTACCTGTTCCCCAATACCGACGCGGGCCGCGAGCAGCTGATCGCCTATCTGAACGGCCTGATCGCCGCAGTGCGGCCGAAGCTCTCCAAGGCCTTCGCCCTGAAGCTCAAGGCGCCGGTGAACGTAAAACGCGTGCCGATCGACATCCAGGACGGCGCCGGCCAGGGCTACATGAACTCCGGCTCCATCGACGGCTCGCGGCCCTCGACCTACTACATCAACCTGAAATCGACCGAGAACTGGCCGAAGTTCAGCCTGCCCTCGCTGACCTATCACGAGACCATTCCCGGCCATGCCTGGCAGGGCGCCTATCTCACCGAGACCGGCAAGCTGCCGCTGGTGCGGATCCTGATCTCGGGCTTCAACGCCTATGTCGAAGGCTACGCGCTCTACGCCGAACAGCTCGGCGACGAGATCGGCATGTACGACGACGATTGGGCCGGCCGCCTGGGCTACCTGCAGGCGCAGAAGTTCCGCGCCGTGCGCCTGGTGGTCGACACCGGCCTGCACGCCAAGCGCTGGAGCCGCGAGCAAGCGGTGCAATGGGCCATGGACAACTCCGGCCGCACGCGGGCCTCGATGACCAGCGAGATCGACCGCTATTGCGGCACCCCCGGCCAGGCCTGCGGCTACAAGGTGGGCCACACCGAAATCAACCGCCTGCGCGACCGCGCCAAGGTCGGCCTCGGCGCCAAATATGACCTGCGCACCTTCGACGACCTCTTGGTCAAGACCGGCGCCGTGCCACTCACCGTGCTGGGCGAAGTGGTCGACGGCTACGTGAAGTCCGGCGGGGTGGTGAGCCTTTGAGCGGCGTCTCCGACCCCACCATCCGGCCGGTCGCACGAGAGGACTACGAGGCCTGGCGGCCGCTTTGGGACGGCTACAACACCTTCTACGGCCGCGCCGGCCCGACCGCCCTGCCTGACGAAGTGACCCATATCACCTGGGGCCGCTTCTTCGATCCGGCCGAGCCGGTCCACGCCTTCGTCGCAGAGCGGGACGGCCAGCTGATCGGCCTCGTCCACTACCTCTTCAACCGCTCCACCACCGCCGCCGCGCTCACCTGCTACCTGCAGGACCTGTTCACCTCGGCCGAGGCCCGCGGCGGCGGCGTGGGCCGCGCCCTGATCGAGGCGGTCTATGACGCGGCGCGCGCGGCCGGCTCGACCCGCGTCTACTGGCAGACCCACGAGACGAACCACACGGCCATGCGCCTCTACGACCGGGTGGCCGACAAGTCCGGCTTCCTGGTCTATCGCAAGGACGTCTGAGGCGGCCTGAAGCGTGGTGATTTGGCCTTGCAATGCTCCGGTCGCGGATCACTCTCCGCAGTTGCATTCGCGCTCGAATTCCCGGCTGGAGACCTCCGCCATCTTGCTCGGACCAATCCCTGCGACGTTGCGCCCACGCCGAACAGCGTTGCCGTACGCGCGCTTGGGTTTATGTCAGTGAGATGAGGAAACTGGAGCCCCTTTCCACCTACGAGCCCGATCGCGAGCCGCGCAGCCAGTTCGCGGCCCTGCCTTGGCGGCTCAACGTCGCCGGCAAGGTGGAGGTGCTGTTGATCACCAGCCGCGAGACCCATCGCTGGGTGATCCCCAAGGGCTGGCCGATCAAAGGCAAGTCATCGGCGAAATCGGCGGCCCAGGAAGCCTTCGAAGAGGCTGGCGTGCAGGGCAAGATTTCCAAGCGTCCGGTCGGCTCCTACGCCTATGACAAGCGCCTGAAGAGCGGCCGCCTGCAGCGTGTGCGCGTTGCCGTCTACGCCCTCTACGTCGAGACCGAAGCTGACGCCTATCTGGAGCTGGGCCAGCGCGAGAAGCTCTGGCTCTCGCTGTCGGAGGCGGCCCGTCGCGTCGACGAGCCGGAGCTGATGGTCCTTTTGGCCACCTTCCAGCCCTGAGCATGGCGGGCACACCATCCACAGCCTGTGGATGAAAAAACACGGTTAAGCAGAATTAACCGAGAATGTCAGTCTTACCGAAACCTTCGCGGGGCACCCTTCACGCCTGAATAGGGCGGTATTTCCGTGTCGCAGACCTATCCCAAGTTCGATCGTTCGCTCGTCATCCTGCATGTGGACGACGACCCGATGAACCTGCGCGTCGTCGAGGAGATCCTCGGCGCGTTCAATCACACCGCCGTCAAGACCACCTCCGGCGCCGAGGCGCTGCAGTTGCTCGCCGACCAGACCTTCGACGTGGTGCTGATGGACATCCACATGCCGGGCTTGAGCGGCATCGAGGCGGTGGCCAAGCTGCGCGAGAGCCCGGGGCCGCAGCGCAACACGCCCGTGATCGCCCTCACTGCCGACGTCTTCACCCGCCGGCCGGAAGAATATCGCGCCCTGGGCTTCAACGATTTCGTTTCCAAGCCGATCCTGGTCTCGGGCCTGCTCGACGCCATCAAGCGCGCCGCCGAGCCGCCCAAGAGCAAGCTCTCCGCCGCCAACGCGGCCTAGGCGTGAGCGGCCTCCCCCGTTAGGCTCGCCTGCCGGCCGCCAAAGAGCCGGGACGGGAGACGCCCATGCCCACGCTCGATCGCGACGGGGTCAACATCCACTACGACATTGCCGGCTCCGGCCCGGCGCTGATCCTGACCCACGGCTATTCCTCGACCGGCCAGATGTGGGACGGCCAGATCGCGCCGCTCGCCGAGCATTTCACCGTCATCACCTGGGACATGCGCGGCCACGGCGCCTCCGACTATCCGGCCGACCCGGCCCAGTACTCGGAAGAGGCCACCGTCGCCGACATGGCCGCCCTGCTGGACGCGGCGGGCGCCAAGGACGCGATCGTCGGCGGCCTGTCGCTCGGCGGCTACATGAGCCTGGCTTTCCACCGTGCGCACCCGGACCGCACCCGGGCGCTGCTGATCATCGACACCGGCCCCGGCTACAAGAACGACCAGGCCCGCGACGGTTGGAACGCCAATGCGCTGAAGCGCGCCGAACGCTATGAGGCCGAGGGCCTGCCCGACCTCTCCCGCGCCAGCGCCGAGGTGCGGCTCGCCCGCCACCGCGACGCCATCGGCCTCGCCCACGCCGCGCGCGGCATGCTCACCCAGCGTGACGCCCGCGTCATCGAGAGCCTGCCCGGGATCAAGGTCCCCGCCGTCGTCATCGTCGGCGCCAACGACGCGCCCTTCCTTGCGGCTTCGGACTATATGGCCGCCAAGATTCCCGGCGCGAAGAAGGTGGTGATTCCCGACGCCGGCCACAGCGCCAACATCGACCAGCCCGCCGCTTTCAACGCCGCCCTGGTGGGATTCCTGAGCGATGCGGGCCTGACCTAGGGCCGACATAATACCGCCGACCTTGGCGCCCTGGCGCGAAATGCGGCACAGGTGCAGCCGTGGCCGATAAGCCTGCCCCTTCGCCGACCGACGACCCGCTGCTGGCCGTCTACCTGGAGCGCCGCGCCAACCTGGTGCGCTTCCTGGCCGCGCGCGCGGGGTCGCTGGCCGCAGCCGAGGACCTGGCGCAGGAACTCTATCTTCGCCTGGCGGCGCGCGATCGGGACGAACCGGTCGCCAACCCGGTCGCCCTGCTCTACCGGATGGCCTTCAACCTGATGCTCGACCGGGCCCGCGGCGAGGCGCGCTCGGCCGCCCGCGACACCGCCTGGCGCCAGGTTGCTCGCACCGAGGTCGGCGGCGTCGAAATCGCCGACGAGCCGCCCGCCGACGAGGCCGCCGCCTCCGCCCAGCGCCTGCGCCTGTTGATCGCCGCCGTGGGCGATCTGCCGCCCCAGGCTGGCCGCGCCTTCCGCCTGCACAAGCTCCAAGGTCTCAGCCATGCGGAGACCGCCCAGGCCATGCGCCTGTCGGTGAAGGCCGTGGAGAAGCACGTCAGCGCGGCCCTGAAGGCGCTTACCGCCAAGCTCGCGCCGAGGTTCGACGCATGAACAACCAGGAAGTGTGTAAACTCTTGGCGCCCGTGACAGGGGGGCAGGCCGCCTCGGCGCCGTCTATCACCATAACGGGCGCATTATGGCGCTGGGTGGGATTTCGTTCATGAACGAGGCCTGGAGCAAGGGAGACGACGCCCGGCGCGCGCAAGCGGCCGAGTGGCTTGTGCGCCTGCAGGCTGACGACGCGACCGACGTGGTGGCCTGCGACTTCGACGCCTGGCTCAGCGCCCATCCGGCCAACGCCGCAGCCTATGACGCGACGCTGGCCGTGACCCTCGAACTGCAGACCGCCGCGGACAGGATTGTCGACGGCCTGGACGCCGCGCCGCGCCGCCGCCGCCCGGCTTCGCGTGGCTGGCTGCTCGCCGGTGGCGTCGCGGCCGCAGCGACCCTCGCGCTCGCCGTCATGCCCTACGGCATGCTCGCGCCGGCCGTCGCCCAGACCTACGCCACCGCCAAGGGCGAGCACCGCACGGTCAAGCTGGCCGACGGCTCGACCATCGAACTGAACGCCGGCTCCAGCCTCAGCGTCACGCTCGGCCGCCACGAGCGCCATGTGGTCATGCCCCAGGGCGAGGCTGTGTTCGACGTCGCCGCCGACAAGGCGCGGCCCTTCCTGATCGACGTCGGCGACCGCACGGTCCGCGTCGTCGGCACCCGTTTCGACGTCCGCCACCGCGGCGCGGAGCTTTCCGTCGCCGTCGAGCGCGGCGTGGTCGAGGTCCGTCCGGGCCACGACCTGGCCGGCCGCGTCTGGCGGCTGCATCCCGGCCAGAAGCTGGACACGATCGAAGGCGTGACCGCCGTGGCGCTGACCACCGTCGATCCGCAGCAGGTCGAAAGCTGGCGCGTCGGCCGCCTGATCTACCGCGACCAGCCACTGGGCGACGTGGTCGCCGATCTGAACCAGCAGTTCGCCAAGCCGATCACGCTTGAGGACCCGGCGCTGGCCGCGGTCCGCGTCTCCGGCGTCCTCGTCCTCGACGATCAGGCTGCGGTTATTCGCCGCCTGGCCTTGCTCGCCCCCATCAAGGCGCTACCCTTGGGGCAAGGCGTTCTGCTTCGCAGCGATCCGGCCGTGAAGCCATGAGGGGGACAACGGGCCATATCCAGGCCGGCGGCCTTTTTGCGCGCGTCCCTTACGGGGCTGTGCCTCCTCACGCTCGCCACCCGGGCTGAGGCCGCTGAAGCGCGTCGGCGCTTCGCCATACCCTCGAAGTCCTACGCCGAGGCCCTGATCGATCTGGCCGTGCAGGCCAATGTCTCGCTGCTGGGCGCCTCGGCCTGCGGAACCGGCGGCCCCACGGCGCTGGCCGGCCGCCACACCCTGAGCGACGCCCTGGCCCGCGTGCTCAGCGGCGCGCCCTGCACCTGGCGGATCGTCGACGCCCAGACGGTGCGCATCATCCCGATCGGCCCCGCGCCGGTCCGCGCCGAGGGCCCCACCGCCCCGGCGGTCGCCGAGCTGCTGGTCACCGCGCGCAAACGGCCCGAGCGGCTGGACTCCCTGCCCGCCGGCGTCAGCGTCGTGTCCGGCGAGCAGCTCGTCGTCAGCAACGCCTATGACGCGCGCGAGACGGCCGGCCAGTTGGTCGGCGTGCTGACCACCAACCTCGGCCCTGGCCGCGACAAGCTCCTGATGCGAGGCCTCTCCGACGGCGCCTTCACTGGCCGCGCGCGCTCGACCGTCTCGACCTATCTGGACGACGCCCCGATCAACTACAACGCCCCCGATCCGGACCTGCGCCTGGTCGATGTGGAGCAGGTGGAGACGGTGCGCGGACCGCAGGGCGCGCTCTATGGCTCCGGCGCCCTCGCCGGCGTCTACCGCATCGTCACCAACAAGCCCGACCCCGGCGGCTATGCCGCCGGCGGGGCCGCCATGGCCGGCTCCACGACGGGCGGAGCGCCCAGCTACGAGGGCGAGGTCTACGCCAACGCACCACTGGCCGATGGCCGCGCGGCGGCGCGGCTGGTGGCCTACTACGACGACCAGGGCGGCTATCTGGACAACGTCTCCCTGCGCCTTTCCAACGTCGACTCCACCGTTCGCACGGGCGGGCGCCTAGCCCTGCGCCTGGAACTCAGCGACAGCTGGACGGCCGACCTGACCGCGGTTGGCCAGCATCTCAACTCGCGCGACACCCAGTACACCACCCTCGCCGCGCGCGATCAGCGCGCCAACCAGGTGCGCGAGGCCTCCGTCAACGACTTCGCGCAAGGCGCCCTCACCCTGCACGGCGAGCTCGCCGGCGCCGATCTCGCGGCCACCACGTCCTATCTCCAGCACGCCTATTCCAGCCTCTACGATGCGACCCAGGTGGCCACCCAGTTCGTCAGCGGCGCGACCCTGGGCGTCTATTCCGAAGCCGCGCGCATCCGCCGCGTGGTGCAGGACGTGGTGCTGACCTCCGCGGGCTCCAGCGACGTCAGCTGGCTGGTCGGCGTTTATGGCTCGTCATCGCTGGAGCGGACCCCCTCGGCCCTGGACATCGTCGCCACGGGCGGCGCCATACCCTTCGCCACGGCCGTCAGCCAGGGCCGCCTCACCCGCGTCTACGACGAGGAGCGCCGCGACCAGCTTCAGGAGCTCGCCGCCTACGGCGAAACGACATGGCGCTTCGCCCCGGGCTGGACGTTCGCGGCCGGAGCACGCGCCTTCCGCAGCCACCTGGATGTCAAGGCCAACATCGCCGGCGCCCCGCCCACCCTGCCGCGCGCTATCGACGAAACCTCGTCCTCTTCCGGCGTGTCGCCCAAGCTTTCGCTGCAGTACGAATTCATGGACGAGGCGCTGATCTACGGCCTCTATTCCGAGGGCTTCCGGCCCGGCGGCGTCAACACCACCAATTTCGTGGGCATCAAGCCGGCCCGCACCACCTTCGAGCCGGACCGGCTGCAGAACTTCGAACTGGGCGCAAAGGGCCGGTTCCTGGATCAGCGCCTCGTCGTCCGCGCCGCCGCCTTCTACGATGTCTGGTCCAACATCCAGTCAGATCAGTACCGCCCCGCGCCGACGGGTCTGGCCTACACCGCCAACGTGGGCGACGCCCATATCCGCGGCCTGGAGGCCGAGGCGGCGTACGACTGGGGCTTCGGCCTGAGCGTGCAGGCCAACGCGCTCTATTCGGCGCCCAAGTTCACCAGCGTCAACCCCGACTTCGCCAACACACTCGGTTCGGGCCTGCCGGGCGCGCCGCGGTGGTCTGGCGGCCTCCTCGCCCGCTATGACCACGCCCTGCCGCGCGACCTCACCCTGCGGCTGCTCGCCCGGGCCAGCTACGTCGGCCCCGCGCGCCTGACCTTCGACCCGACGCTGTCGGCCCGCACCGACCCGGTCATCGATTCCGAGCTCCTGGCCGAATTGGTGCGGCGGCGCGTCAGCGGCGGGGTGTTCATCAGCAACCCCACCGACGCCTCGGGCAACACCTTCGCCTATGGCAACCCCTTCACCTTCGGACAGGTCCGACAGGTCACGCCCCAGCGCCCGCGCACCTTCGGCGTCCGCGTCGCGGCGGCGTTCTGAAGCCGTCCGCAGGCCGCTCCGCGCGCCCCGATGTGGCGGCCTGTCGCAGGCGACAGAATCCCGGGTTCGGCGAGCGGGGGGCAAGCTTAAGCAGCGGCGTCTTTACCTTGACGGCGGGTTTACACGCCGCGGGGCTCTTGGACGGGGTGTCGCCGGTGAAACTTTCGGCTCTTGTGTGTGCGCACAACGACGAGGCGCGGCTGGCCCAGTGCCTGCGCGCGCTCGAGTTCTGCGACGAGGTCGTGGTGGTGGCGGACCGCTGCACCGACCGGTCTCAGGACATCGCCCGCCAATACGGCGCGCGCGTGATCGATGGCATCTTCCCGATGGAAAGCCAGCGCAAGGCGGCCGGGGTCGCCGCCTGCCTCGGAGAATGGGTTCTTGAGGTCGAGCCGGACGAGCATGTCGACGCCACCCTCGCCTACGAAATCCGCGCCGCCATCCACGGTCGCCCCGCTGGCGACTGGTTCGACGTGCCGGTGCACAATTTCGTCGGCGGCGCCCTGGTGCGCCGCGGCTGGAGCGCCGGCCTCGGCGAGGTGATGGCCGCGCGGCTCTACCGCCAGCGGGTCAAGCGCTGGAAGGCCGGGCGCGTCGATCCGACGATCGTTCTGGAAGGCCGCTTCGCGGGCGAGCTGGAAACCCCGCTGCGCCGCGACGCCGAGGCTGATGTCGGCCAGATGATGGCCCGCCTCAATCGCCGCAGCGCGCTGCGCGCCCAGGACCTCGCCGACGCGGACCAAGCCGGCGGCCTGCTGGGCGATGTAGCGCGCGGCCTCGGCCGTTTCTGGACCAGCTACGTCTGGCGTCAGGGCCTGCGCGAAGGCGAGCTGGGCTTCCTGATCGCGCTGATGGCGGGCCTCGACGCCGTGCTTTCGGGCGTGCGCGCCCGCGATCTGGTCAAGGCGCGCGCCGCCATCGCCGCCGAGCCTGCCCTGCAGCCGACCCGCCTCGGCGTCGCCGGCCGCCGCTAGGGCTCACGCATCAGGGCGGCGATGGTCCGCGCCAGTTCGTCCATGGTGAAGGGCTTGCGCAGGATGGTTGCCTCCCTGCCGAGCGCCGCCTCAGCCTGATCGGTGTCCGCATAGCCGCTGGCGAAGACGATGGGCCTGTCCGGACAGAGCCGCCGCGCTCGCTCGATCACCTCCGGCGCCACCCCCTTGCCGGTGTCGGCGACGTTCAACTCGACATAGTCGCCCGGCCCTAGGCTAACGCCTCGCCGGCCTTATGCGTGGGCGGACCCTCGATGTGGGCTGCTTTCGCGGGCGGCTTCGAGACGCCCAGGCGCTCCAACAGATGGTCGCCGACCCGCAGGGCGTTCGCCACGGTGGTCAGCGTCGGGTTCACCGAGGCGATGGCGGGGAAGAAGCTGGTGTCGGTGACATAGAGGTTGTCCAGCTCGTGGGCCTTGCAGAGCGGATCCAGCACCGAGCTCTTCGGATCCTTGCCGAACCGGACCGTGCCTGCCTGATGCGCGGTGCCATAGAGCGGCAGCAGGCTGTCGAACGCGAAGTGGTGCTGGCTGATCGGATGGGCGTGGTCGACGAAACCGTCCAGCGAGGCGTGCAGCTTCTTCACCAGCCGCTCGTGCCCCTCCAGGTTGTTGTAGGTGTAGTCCAGGCAGATCCGCCCATCGGACGCCAGGCGCACCCGGTTCTCCGGCAACGGCAGGTCCTCCGAGATCACCAGCATCGACAGCATCCGCTCGGCGACGTTTTCGGACAGGAAATCCGGCATCAGGCCGGGCGGCAGCCAGTCGCTGACCTGCCCCTCAATGGTCTGGCCGCTCATGTATTCCAGCAACTGGATGTGGCCCATGGGGAAGTTGTAGCTGCCGTCCGGATCGCCCCAGTAGAAGTCGTTGCAAGCCAGGGTCTTGGGGAAGGTGATGTCCACATGCGCGGCGGTCAGCGAGACCATGGCCGTCAACGTGTGGAACATGTAGTTGCGCCCCACCTGGTCGGAGCCGTTGGCCAAGCCGTTGGGATGGGCCGCATTGGCCGAGGCCAGCAGCACCGCCGCCGAATTGGCCGCGCCGGCCGCCAGCACCACGATGTCGCCGGTCCAGCGCTCCTCCCCTTGCTCGGTCTGGCAGACCACCTCGGTCACCGTCTTGCCGGAGGGATCGGTCTCCAGCCGCGTCACCTTGCGGCCGGTCACCAGCGTGATGTTCTCCAGGCCCATGATCGGCTCGATGGCGATGGTCCGCGCGTCGGACTTGGCCTTCAGCAGGCACGGATAGCCGCCGCAGGTCTTGCAGCGGATGCAGGCCGAGGTCACCGGATGCGCCTGGTCCAGGTTGATCCCGAGCGGCAGGGTGAAGGGCTTCCACCCCTGGCTCACCCAGTGGCCGCGCAGCTGCGAGATGCCCGGATCGTCGTGCACCGGCGCAAAGGCGTAGGGCGGCTCGTTCCCCTCCTCCGTCGGATCGTCGCCGCGCGCGCCATGCACCCGCCACAGCGTCTCGGCCTCCATGTAATAGGGCGCCAGGTCCGTCAGGCTGATCGGCCAGGCCGGCGAAACGCCACCGGCGTGTTGCACTTCGCCGAAGTCGCCCCCGCGCAGCCGCATCAGGGCGGCGCCATAGAAGGTGGTGTTGCCGCCGACCCAGTAGTGGGTGTTCGGCTGGAACGGCTTGTCGTGCTTGTCGTACCACTTCTCCTGGGTGCGGTAGCGGCGCTCCACGAAGACCGCCTTGGGGCTCCAGTTCTCCGCCTCGCGCGGCAGCTGCTCGCCGCGCTCCAGGATCAGGATGGTCTTGCCGCTCGCGGCCAGCCGCTGGGCGATCGTGCCGCCGCCGGCGCCCGATCCGATGATCACCACGTCGAAGTGCGCCATGCCTCAAGCCTCCAGATGATATTTGGCCGACGCGCGGCTCAGGATCGCGATCAGCAGCGCCTGCGGCATGTAGTGCAGGATCACCGCGGCGATCTTGTTGTGCAGGCCCGGCACGACAACCACGCGACCACGGTCGTTGGCCGCCAGGGTGGCTTCCGCCACCTGTTCGGCGGTCTGGAAGAACCGGCGTGGCGCGCTATCCATGATCGTCTTGGTGCCATTGGCCTCAGCGAATTCGGTGAGGGTGAAGCCGGGACAGGTGACGGTGACCCGCACGCCCGTCCCCTTCAGCTCGGCGGCCAGCGACTGGCTCCAGCTGACCATCAGGCTCTTGGCGCCCGGATAGAGGCTGTGGCCTGCCACGCCCGGCGCGAAGGCGGCCATCGAGCCGACATTGACGATCGCGCCGCGCCCCCGCGCCACCATGCCGGGGATCACCCCGTGGGCCAGGCCGCAGGCGTTGACCACCAGGGTCATCAGGAAATCCCGCTGGCGGCTCCAGGGCACGCCCGTGAAGCTCTGGGCGATGGAGAACCCGGCGTTGTTGACCAGCACGTCGACCACCCGCCCGCGCTGCGCCACCGCGGCCAGCACCGCCGTGCAGGCCTCGAAGGCCGCCAGGTCCGCCGGAATCGCGAAGGCCTCGATCCCATGGGCGGCCGAAAGCTCGGCGCCCAGCGCCTCCAGCCGATCGGCCCGCCGTGCGACCAGCGCCAAGTCGTAGCCCCTGGCAGCATAGGCCCGCGCGAACGCCGCCCCGATCCCGGCCGAGGCCCCCGTGACAAGGGCTAGAGGTCGCGGCGGCTTGGCGGGGGCGTTCATGACCTCAGTTGCGGCGTTCGCCCCGCGCGCGTCAAACGCAACCTCCCCGGACGGGTTAACGGGCGCTTATATGCCAATGGGCCAAACAGGGTTCGACAAGCTCTGTTACCGGATTGACATTCGTTCTCGTGAGCAGCGAAACCCCTTCCCACGAGGACGCGGCCAATCGGCGCCCGCGCCGCCAAAACAGGACACAATGAGCGAACCTTTCGCCAAGAAGCTGGAACTGGTCCTCAAGGTGCTGTCGATGAGCCGTGCGCGGCTCGCGGCGGATTTGGGCGTCGACAAGTCCGTGGTCGGCCGCTGGGTTTCCGGCGCTGTGCAGCCCTCGGCGCACAACCTGTCCCTGCTGTCGGGACTGATCGCCCAGCGCATCGCAGGCTTCACCACCCTGGACTGGGACCGCAGCCTGGCCGCCTTCGCCGAACTGATCGGCGCCGACCTGAAAGCGGTCGCCAGCCACGATCCTTCTGCGGATAGCGCCGCATCCGGCCTGCCGATCCTGGGGATGGAGCAGTTCCTCGCCGCGACCTCCCTGCGCGGCCCGGCCTACGAGGGGTTCTACCGCACAACCCGGCCCTACATCCTGTCGCCCGGCCGCTTCATCCACGACCACGCCATGGTCCGGACCGATCCCAACGGCCTGATGCGCATACGGATCGGCGCCGGCGGCACCATCGCCGACGGCTGGATCCTGCCCGCCGGCAACCAGCTCTTCGCCGTCACCGTCGACGTGATCAGCGGCGCAGTGCTGTTCGGCATCTTCCATGGCGTCGCGACGCCCAAGGCCGAGGTGATCGATGGGCTGGTGCTGGCGCCCTCGCTCGATGTCGGCCGCACGCCCGCGGCCTATCCGATGCTGCTGGAGCGGGTTGAGGACCTGAGCGGCGAGATATCGGCGGACGACCATCGGTTCCTCGAATTGGCCGCGCGCGATCCCGTGGCGCCGGAGGGCTCGGTCCCCGAGGCGGTGCGCCGGCATCTCTGCGGCGACTTCGGACCCGCGGCCATGGCGCTGGGCGGCGACCTGCTCCTGCGCCTGCCGTTGCTTGCCTCGATGTCCCGCGGACCGGCCTACCGAGAGGCGCCCATCGCGGCCAATGACCGGCGTGCGCCGGCCGCGCCTCGGGGCTAGCCTTCGACGACGCTTTCGCTCAATGGCGCGCTCAGGCTGAACACCACCCCGGCCGGGGCATAGACCAGCCGCACATTGGCCTTCAGCTCCGAGGCCAGGCCGCGCTCGATCAGGCGGCTGCCGAACCCGGGCTGCCCCGGCGGCCCCACGGGCGGACCGCCCGTCTCGCGCCAGGTGATCTTCAGCCGGCGCGCAGCGCCCTCGCCGGCCAGGTCCCAGGTCAACGACACCCGGCCTTCCGGCGTCGAAAGCGCCCCGTACTTGGCCGCATTGGTCGCCAGCTCGTGCAGCCCCATGGCCATGGCTGTCGCGGTCTGCGGCGCCAGATGCACCTCCGGCCCCGCGATGGTGAAGCGCTCGCCATCGCCATGCGGATTGGCCATCTCGGCGGCCACCGAGGCCAGGCTCGCCCCGTTCCAGGCCTCCGCCACCAGCACGTCGTTGGCTCGCGCCAGCGCCACCAGTCGGGCCATGAACCGCTCGCGCGCAACCGGCGAGACGTCCGGGCCGCGCAGACTCTGGGCGGCGATCGCTTGCACGGTGGCCAGGCTGTTCTTCACCCTGTGATTGAGTTCATTGGCCAGCAGCCGCTGGCGCGCATCGGCGCTCTTGCGCTCGGTGATATCGGTCAGGGAGATCGCCACCCCGCCGCCCCGCATCGGCACGATCCGCAGCTCCACCACCCGGTCGGGCCGCAGCCGCGAACTGGTCTCGAAGCTGGTCGAAGCAGCCTCGTTCATCGCCGCGCGGCAGTAGGCTTCGAAGGGCGTGCCGGCCCCTTGCGGGAACACCTCCCACAGGTCGCGGCCCAGGACCGCCTCGCGGGCGACCCCGAAATACTCCTCCGCGGCGCGGTTGAAGACCACGAAGCGCCAATCGGCGTCCAGCGCATAGAAGGCGTCGCTGACGCTCTCCAGCACCGCCTCAAGGCGCGCTTCATAGCTGGAATCTGATGGCGAAGACTTCGACATAGCCGCCTGTTGCGCAAAGCTCGACCGCAACCCTAGCAGGCATTCACGCTCGCGGGCAGTGCGTCGCCACGACGCGACCGACGTCAGGCCGGGTGGGCCAGCGCCAGGTCGGAGATCAGCCGCGCTGAGGACCGCAACAGCGCTTGAGCCCGGCGCGATTGGGTCTCGCGCATCAGTTCCGGCAGCGACACCCAGGTCAATTCCGGCTGCGCCTTGGTCCAGCGCAGGAAGTCGCCGAGGAAGGTCCAGGCGGCGGTGTCGTGCGCCAGGTGGTGGCTGAGCAGGCCAATGGGCGCGTCCCACAACCCCGCCCGGCGCCGGCGGCGCAGTTCAGCGGCAAAGTCGGCCAGTAGCTTGCCGCGTCCGCGGAACCGCGGGCCCCCGCGCCAGCGCATCAGGTCCAGATGGATGTCCAGCCGGCAACAGCTCCCGCTCGCCGAAACCGTTCCCCCTGCCGACCAGCCGACATAGCCGTTGGCGCGCAGCGCGCGCTCCAGATGCGGATGGATGTCGTTCCACGGGGGCGCGAACACCTTTAGGGCCCGCGGCAGGTTCTCGATGCGGCGCCAGCCGGCGGTCATCGCCTCTTCCAGCTGCTGCTGGCTCCAATCGTGCGGGAACTCGCCGGCGGCTGGGCCTTCGCGACGGTTCTGATGGTCGACGCCGTGCTGGGCGACGGTGACCGTCGCCGCGTCCTGGAGCCGGCTCCCCAGCCCCGACATCTCACCCACAGGCACCACCGCCAACGCCAGCGGCGTGCCGGTCAGGGCCGAGATCTGCACCAGGCGATCGAGCAGCAGCCGGTCGAGCGCGCCCGTCGAGCCGGAGGCGTCATCGTCACGCCACCACAGGCGCGCGGTGTGTCCCGCCGCCTTCCAGCGCCGCAGTTCCAGCCACAGCCGTAGATTGTTGAAGCCCACGGCGCGTCCCTCAGGCCGCCCGGGCCAGGGCGACGGCCGGCTCGTTCGCGGCCTCGACCGACGGCCGGTCGAGATCGGCGCGCAACGCCGAGATCAGCGGATACAGCCCCGCCATCATCGCGATCATCAGGCCCCACCCGCCCTCTTTCCAGCCACGCCGCTTGACGTAGCACTTCCAGAACCGGCGCAGCCCGCGCCAGACGTTGTCCGCAATGCCCATCTTGCCGCCGTGCTCCCGCAGGTCCTGCGCCTTCAGGTCGGTGTAGCGGTCGAGGCGCCGGAACACGTCCGAGACGCTGTCGGCGAACTGGTGATGCAAGGGGCTGGTGAACTTCGGACCTTCCGGGCCATCGAACGTCACGCCCGGGTGCACTCGCTCATGGCCCCAGCGCTTCGAGCCCCGGCGATAGAAGCGCGCGGCCAGGCTGGTGCCGAACGCGCCGCCCCAGCCGTGGCGGATCAGGCGGTCGCCCACGTAGTTGTCGATGGGCGCCTTACGGAAGGCGAAGCGGGTGTCGTCCAGGCTGGCCAGGATCTCCTGCGCCAGCTCGGCGCTGACGATCTCGTCGGCGTCGATCTCCAGGATCCAGTCGCCGGTCGCCGCATTCATTCCGGCCGCGCGGCGCGAGCCTTCCAGCGGGAAGACCCCGCTCAGCATCACCGCCCCATAGGCCTCGCCAATGGCTCGCGTGCGGTCGGTGCAACGGTCGAGGACCAGCACGATCTCGTCGGCGAAACCGAGGGCGTCCAGACACCTCGCGAGGCGCTGCTCCTCATTATGCACGCACAGCACCGCCGAAAGTCTGGTCATTAACGTCCCCCTAACGACATGAAGGACGCCTTCGGGCCTGTGTCACCTCAGCAAACAACCGTCACCGCGGCGCATTGTCGCGATTCGTTTTATGTAATTTTTATAGGGACTTGCGGGCTTTCCGACTGTTACGCCAGCGTTACAGGCGTGTATCCAACCCGGCTTTGTGCGCCACGCCCGGGCCGCATATCGCCACCACTCTTTGCACTCGGCGCAACTGCGGACTATCCAGCGCGGCCTGCGATCTTCGCGAAGGGGGCAAGAACCGCCATGAAGGAACTGCGGCCAGGCGAACCGACTCCCTGGTTCTTCGCGCGAAGCGTCCTGAACCCCAACTACAACTTCTCGTCCGTCGCCGGCCGCTACGTCCTCCTGGGCTTCGCCCCGTCCGACCCCGAGCGGCGGCGGCGGATGTTCGCGGTCATGCAGGCCAATGTCGACCTCCTGCGCGACAACCACCTCGCCTGTTTCACCGTCCTGAACGACGAGGAGACCTTTGCGCGGGCCCGCGATCGCAACGGCGTGCGCTGGTTCTTCGACCCCGATGGCGAGATCGCGCGCCTTTATGGCGCCTTGGACGAGGCCGGCGCCCAGCGCGCGATCTGGGTGGCGATCGACCCGTCCCTACGCATCCTCTTCACCAGCCCGGTCGAGGAGAGCGAGCAGGTCTTCGCCCGTCTCCGCGCGCTGCCGCCGCCCGACCTCCACGCCGGCGTGCCCCTGCACGCGCCGGTGATGATCGTACCGCGGATCTTCGATCCCGAGCTCTGCCGGCGCCTGATCGCCGACTACGAGACGCAGGGCGGCAAGCCGTCCGGGGTGATGCGCGAGCAGGACGGCAAGACAGTCGGCGTGCTCGACAATTTCAAGAAGCGCTACGACGCCGACGTCATGGACGAAGCCCTCCGCGTCGAGGTCCGCACCCTGATCGGCCGGCGGCTGACGCCGGAGCTCCTGAAGGCCTATCGCTACCGCGCCACCCGCGTCGAACGCTACCTCGTCGCGCGCTACGACGCCGAGGACGGCGGCTACTTCCGCCCGCACCGCGACAATCTCACCAGCGCCACCGCCCATCGGCAATTCGCCGTCTCGATCAACCTCAACGCCGAGGATTTCGAAGGCGGCGACCTGCGCTTCCCGGAGTACGGGATGCGCACCTACCGGCCGCCCACCGGCGGCGCCGTGGTCTTCTCCTGCTCGCTGCTGCACGAGGCCCTGCCGGTCACCAAGGGGGCCCGCTACGCCTTCCTGCCCTTCCTCTACGACGAGGCGGGCGAGACATTGCGGCTGAAGAACCTGCATCTCCTCGTCCCGTCGGAGCCCGCGCCGGCCGAGGCCGCCTGACGCTTTTGAGGGTTCCGAGCGTGCGAAGCAGGGCTTAGGAGGAGCGCCATGACCGGCTGGCGTCTTCCGTTGATCCTGATCGCGGCTCTGGCCCTCACCGCCGGAGCCGCGGCGGCAAAGCCGCTCTCCGTCGGCTTCTACCTGCCGTGGGACGCCGCCTCGACGGCTTCGCTCGGCGCCCATGCCGGCGCGCTCGACGTCGTCGCGCCAATGTCCGGGGCGCTCGATTCGCCGATGGGCCACGTCCGCTGGCAGCCGGACCCGGCGCGTGCGGCCGCCCTCGCCGCGGCCCACGGCAAACCCAAGGTCTTCCCCATCGTCTCCAACGCCCATGACGAGGTCTGGGACGCCGCCGCGGCGGACGGCGTGCTCCTGAACCCGCAAGCCGGCGACGCCTTCATCGCCGCCCTGGCCGCCGAGGCGAAGGCCCAGGCCTACGGCGGTTACATCCTCGACTTCGAGAACCTCAGCCCCGCCGGCGCCCCGGCCTACGCCGCCCTGCTTACCCGCCTGCACGCCGCCCTGAAGCCGCTAGGCCGCGAGCTCTGGGTGACCTCGACCCTGGGCGCGGACCCGGCCCAGGTCCGCGATCTGGCCGCGGCGACCGACACCGTGGTGCTGATGGCCTATGATCAGTGCTGGGCCACCTCGACCCCCGGGCCCATCGCGGGGATCGACTGGTTGACCGGCAAGGTCTCCGAGCGGCTGGCCGACCTCGACGCGGCCCACGCCATCGTGGCCGTGGGCGCCTACGGCTACGACTGGCCGCAAGGGGGTGTCGCCGCCGTCGTCTCCGTCGCCCAAGCCCAGGCGCTCGGCCGAGCCAGTCACGCCGCCGTCACCCGGAACGCGCCGGACGGCAATCCGCACTTCAGCTACGTGACGGCCGACGGCCGCGCCCATCAGGTCTGGTGGCTGGACGCCGCCGCGCTCCGTTCGCAGATCGGCCGGGCGCTCGCGCGGCATGTTCGGGGCGTCGCGATCTGGCGCCTGGGCCTGGAGGACCCCGCCCTTTGGGCCAAGCCCGGGCTGAGTCCGGCTCCGGACCCGCCCATGTCTCCCGCGCCGCCGCCGTCGCCCTGCACCATGGTCCCGCATTGACAGGTCCCGCGCGGACCGCTGCATAGGCCCGAGCACTTTCGGGGGAAGAGCATGCGAGCCGCCGTCGTCGCGATCCTGGCGGTCTTCGTCCTCGCCGCCCCCGCCGAGGCCCAGTCACCCGCCTACCGATTCCTCCACAGTGACGACCCGGTCGCCGACGCCAACGCCTATCTGCTGACCCTGCTGGCCGCCGATCCGCAGGCCCGAAGCGCCCTGGCCGCCGACCCCGACCTGCAGGCCCTGCACGCCCGCCTGAGCGACACCCGCGCCGTCGCCATCAAGGCCTGCCGCGCCCAGCCCGCCTGCCCCGTCGACCAGCTCATGCTCACCGACGCCGAGATCGCAAAGGTCGGCGACACCCTGGCCCGCCTCGCCCAGGCCGGCGGCCCACTCAGCCGCCTGGTCCGCGACCAGCTCCGCCCCTCCGGCCGCGCCCAGAAATACGCCGGCCTGGACGACGCTGGCCTGATCCGCGGCGCCTGGGCCGACGCGGCCGCGGGCCTGAACCGCCTCTACCGGGTCTACGCCCTGGCCGAAAAGCCGCGCTACGCCGAGATCGACGCCATCTCCTACGCGCCCGCCGAGCCGCACTTCCGCCAGATGCTGCGCGAGGCCCTGGAGGTCTCCGCCGACCGCGAAGACCAGGCCCTGCCCTTCCACGCCTGGTCCGCTGTCGCGTTCGACCTGCTGGCCATCAACCAGCGCGACGAGGCCGCCCGCTACGAGCCGCTCGAAACCGGCGAGAACGCCGCCGCCTTCGCCCGGGCCCGCAAGACCGACTGGAAGACCAGGCCCTACACCGCCATCGTCGTGCCCGGCATGGGGACCGAGGGCGCGGAGGTCCATGTCTCCCCGGTGGGGTCCTTCCGCGACCGCCTGGCGGTGAAGCGCTGGCGCGAGGGCCTGGCGCCCTTCCTGATCGTCTCCGGCGGCCACGTGCATCCCAACAAAACGCCCTTCGCCGAAGCCATTGAGATGAAGCACGACCTGATGGCCCACTACGGCGTCCCGGCCGAGGCGATTGTCGTCGATCCCTACGCCCGCCACACCACCACCAACCTCAGGAACGCCACGCGCCTGCTGTTCCGCATGGGGGCGCCGCTCGACCGCCCGGTGCTGATCACCACCTCGCGCGACCAGAGCCTGTCGATCGAGCTGCCGTCCTTCGCCCAGCGCAACGCCGCCGAGCTCGGCTACCAGCCGATGACCGGATACAAGCGCCTCTCGCCCTTCGACCTGGCGGCCATCCCGGACCTCGTCTCCCTGCACGCCGACCCGCAGGATCCGCTCGACCCGTAACCGCCCGCCTCATTTCCGCGAATGAGGGTGTATAAGACGCGTGACCGCGCCGCCCGTGGAGCCCGCATGAAGACCACCCTCATCGCCCTCGCCCTCGCCCTCGCCCTGCCGGCCGGCGCCGCGTCCGCCCAGCCGCTGGACCTGCGCCTGCCCGATCCCGCCGCGCCCGCCGTCGCCTTGCCGATCCCGGCGCAGGCCGCCAAGCCCATGCCGGACATCGCCAACCCGCTGGACCCGCTGGCTCGCCCCGCTCTGCAGTCCAAGACCCTGGACACTGCCGTCTTCGCCAAAACAGCCGTCGAGACCAAGCTCGCGGGCCGTTCCGACCTCACCGGCGGCCTCGGCTTCATGTGCGGCCTCCAGCCTGGTCACACCGAGAGCGGCGGCGCCGCAGCCTATGGCAGCGACCCCCACGGACGCTTCGTCGGCGCGAAGTTCAGCCTCGCCTTCTAAGGCCGCGCTTTACCGCGCGAGCTCTGCCCGCCAATACTCCCGGCTCAGTTCTGTTCGGGGGATAGCTTTCATGCACCGCAAGATCTTGGCCGCCGCGCTCGCCCTGGGCGTGGCTCATTCGGCGATGGCGCAAGGCGCGCCGCCCACGGAGCTTCGCCCCGACCAGGTCCGCTTCCGCGCCCTCTACAAGGAGCTGGTGGAGACCAACACCTCGCTCAGCGTCGGCTCCTGCACCGAGGCAGCCGCCAAGATGGGCGCGCACCTGAAGGCCGCGGGCTTCCCCGACAGCGACATCACCTACTTCTCGGTCCCCGATCACCCCAAAGAAGGCGGCGTCGTCGCCATCCTCCACGGCTCGTCCAAGACCGCCAAGCCGATGCTCTTGCTCGGCCACCTCGACGTGGTCGAGGCCAAGCGCGCCGACTGGACCCGCGATCCCTTCGTCTTCATCGAGGAGAACGTCTACTTCTACGGCCGCGGCACGTCGGACATGAAGGTGATCGACGCCACCTGGGTGGACATGCTGGTCCGCTTCAAGGAACAGAAGTACGCGCCCAAGCGCACCATCAAGCTGGCGCTGACCTGCGGCGAGGAGACGCTGGCGGCCTTCAACGGCGCCGACTACCTGGCCAGGAACAAGCGCGACCTGATCGACGCCGAGTTCGCCCTGAACGAGGGCGGCGGCGGCCGCGCCGACAAGGACGGCAATGTCCAGACCCAGGGCGTGCAGGTCGGCGAAAAGGTCGTCCAGCAGTTCCGCATGGAGACCACCAATCCCGGCGGCCACTCCTCCGTGCCGATCAGGGACAACGCCATCTATCAGCTGGCCCAGGGCCTTCTGAAGGTGCGCGACTACGACTTCCCGCTGCAGCTCAACGACGTCACCCGCGCCTTCTTCGCCAAGGCCGGCGCCGGGCGCACCGACGAGACGGGCAAGGCCATGGTGGCGATCTCGAAGGACCCCAACGACAAGGTGGCCGAGGCTGTGCTCAACAAGGATCGCGGCTTCCACTCCATGCTGCGCACCACCTGCGTCGCCACCCTGCTGGACGGCGGTCACGCGGAAAACGCCCTGCCCCAGCGGGCCGGCGCCAACATCAACTGCCGGATGTTCCCGGGCGACACCATGGAAGGCGTCAAGGCCCAGCTCGAAAAGGCCATCGGCGACCCCGGCGTGCAGCTGACGCCGCTGCAGCCGATCCGCGCCAAGTCCATGCCCGCGCCGCTCGATCCCAAGATCATCGGCCCGATGGAGAAGGTGGCGGCCAAGTACTATCCGGGCGCTCCGGTGATCCCGACCATGTCGACCGGCGCCAGCGACGCCCTCTACCTCATCCCGGTGGGCATCCCGACCTACGGCGTCCCGGGCTTCTATTCCGGCCCTGAGGGTTCCGGCGCCCACGGCCTGAACGAGCATTCCGCGGTCCGCTCGGTCTACCTCGGCCGCGACTTCCTCACCGACCTGGTGAAGACCCTCGCCGACGCCGGCTGACGGCTACGAAGAGGGCCCGGCGCAAGCGCCGGGCCCTTTGGTCCGTTCAGCCGCGGCGCCTAGCGCCAGTGGCAGACCCTGTGGTGGTGGCGCCAGGTGCAGACCTGATGGCGATGGTGATCTGGGTAGGCCTGCGCCACCCCGGCGCTCAGAACGACGACCAGAGCCAGGGCGGCGATTGCGGTTTTCATGGTGTTTCCTCCAGGCGGAAGCCTCCCCCCGGCCACGCGGCCCGGAGGCTCGCGAACATAACGTGGCGCCAAAATCGGGGTTGCCCCGCGAACGGCGCTATCTGTGCAGGCCCCCGCACCGCGCAAACGAAAAGGGCCCCAGCTTTCGCCGGGGCCCTCGTCTAGTCTTTAGCCGTCGTCAGCTCAGGCGAAGGCGACTGCCGCGCGGCGGCGGCGCAGAACCGCGCCCAGACCGCCAAAGCCGACCAGCATCAGCGCCCAGGAGGTGGGCTCGGGAACGCCCACCTGCAGGAAAGCATCACGACCGGCGACCGCGCAGGTCGGGGTGCAGCCGCTGCCGACCGTGCCCGAGGTGTCCGCCGAGAACCACCAACCGCCCGTCGGCGAACCGGTCACGCTGCCGTCGCTGTTCGAGAAGAAGTGGTTGCCGGTGCCCAGGGTCAGCAGCTTGCCGGTGCTGGAGTCAAAGGTCGCCCCGATGCCGGCGAAGGTGATGCCGCCGCTATTGTGCACGTCGAAGACGAACGGGCTCGGCAGGGTATTGGGGGCAGAGTCATCGATTTCAAATGCGTTGTCGAACTCGCCGAACGGCGAGTTCTTGAAGTCACTGTTGGTCGGCGGGGTGTCGCTGGACGGGGGGAGATAGGTCACCTGCGACGCCAACACCGTCGACGTCGGATCCACCGTCACGGTGCTGTTTGGGCTGTCCAGCAGGTTGAACCCGAACATCACGTGGCCGTTGCCGTTGTCGGCGAACAGGCCCGGGTTCGTGAGCGTCACCGTGACCTGGATGTCGTTGGCGTCGACCTCATTGACCTTCACCGTGCCATACGAGGTGGCGTTGAGGCCGTTCGGCGCCAAGTTCAGCTGGGTGAGCCAAGTCGCCGCGTTCGCCGAGCCGGCCGACAGAGCCAGCAAGGCCGCCGAGGAAAGGGCAGCGGCGCCAGAGAGCAAGAGCTTCTTCATAATTTCAATCCCCACCAAAATGTCCGCGACGGAAACTGCATTGCTGCATCGTCGCTATCGTTAGTGAGGTGTAAACCAGACCTGCCGAAGCTGAGCAATAAGGTTCCCCTCAGACGAGAAGCTTCTCCCCCAGAACGGGAAATCTTCCACCGGCAGGGTGCCCTGAGGCCGGAAATTCAGCCTTCGCCTGCCCTTTATCGGCCGGCCAGAAGGCAAAAGGCCCCGGCTCGCGCCGGGGCTTTCGCTGGGTCGTCAGCGTCAGGCGAAGGCGACCGCCGCGCGGCGGCGGCGCAGAACCGCGCCCAGACCGCCGAAGCCGATCAGCATCAGCGCCCAGGAGGTGGGCTCGGGAACGCCGACCTGCAGGAAGGCGTCACGACCGGCGATCGCGCAGGTCGGGTCGCAGCCGCTGCCGACCGTGCCCGAGGTGTCCGCCGAGAACCACCAACCGCCCGTCGGCGAACCGGTCACGCTGCCGTCGCCGTTCGAGAAGAAGTGGTTGCCGGTGCCCAGGGTCAGCAGCTTGCCGCTGCCGTCGACGGTGTAGCCGTTGCCGGCGAAGGTGATGCCGCCGCTGTTGAACACGTCGAAGACGAACGGGCTCGGGAGCGTATTGGGGGCGGCAGGGACAATGTCGAAGGCGTTGTCGAACTCGCCGAACGGCGAGTTCTTGAAGTCACTGCTGGTCGGCGGAGCGTCGTCGGCCGAGGGGCTGCTGTAGGTCACCTGCGACGCCAATACCGCCGACGTCGCATCCACCGTCACCACGCTGTCCGGGCTGTCCAGCAGGTTGAACCCGAACATGATGTGGCCGTTGCCGTTGTCGGCGAACAGGGCCGGATTGTTGAGCGTCACCGTGACTTGGATATTGTCGGCGTTGATTTCGTTGACCTTCACCGTGCCGTACGACGTGGCGTTGAGGCCGTTCGGCGCCCAGTTCAGCTGGGTGAGCCACGTGGCGGCGTTCGCCGAGCCGGCCGACAAAGCCAGCAAGGCCGCGGAGGAAATAGCTGCGGCGCCAGCGCCGCAAAGCAGCTTCTTCATGATCATCGCCCCATCCTAGGCGCCCCAACGTAACCATTGCGAATGCAAACGCTGAGCAGGCCAATTGTTAACTAGCTATTAACCATTCCATCGAAGGGCGCGCAACGTCGTTCCCCCCCGAGGGGAAGAATTCGCTCTCTGGTAGCGTGAATTCGGAGCAGCTCAACCGGCGCGGGGACTAGACTTGGCGGGCTCGGCTACTGCCTTGGTCGCCCGACCTGGATCAAGCTAGGCGGTCGGGACGGATGATCAAGTAAAGATCCCGGAACGTCGCTTCGAGTCCCTCGAAGCGAGACCCGCGCCAACGTCCGTACACTATTGGATTTGCAAACAGCTCTGTCATCCCGGCCGAAAGCCCGCGTTTGCGGGCTGTCGAGCCGGGACGCTGGAGCAACCGCGGAGCAGAATGCCCCGGGTTTCGGCGCGAAGCCTAGCCTCGCGCCGAGCTTCGGCCGGACCCTAGGCCAGCGCGACCGCCGCCCGGCGACGGCGCAACACCGCGCCGACCCCGCCGAAGCCGAGGATCATCAGGCCCCAGGTGGCCGGCTCGGGCACCGCGTTCTGGATCTCGGTGAAAGCGTCCCGCGCGGCGACGTTGTAGGTCTGCCCGGTCGCGCCGTCGTAGATGTCGGCCGAGAACCAGTTGCCGAGCGCGTTCGACGTGAAGTGGTCGCCGGTCCCCAGGGTCAGCAGCTTGCCGGTGCTCGGGTCAACGGTCGCCCCGATGCCGGCGAAGGTGATGCCGTGCGGATCGAAGACGGTGAAGATCAGCGGATCCTGCTGGCCGCCCGCCTGACCGTTCCCCGAGTTCAGGGCGATCTCGTTGGTGAAGGTCCCGAACACGCTGTTGGTGAAGCTCCCGCGCCCGTCGTCGAAGAACTTGGGGTTCGACGGGTCGGTGGTGATGGCGTTGGGATCGTCCGTCGCCGCCGCATGCGGCGTGGTCACCTGGTCGGCGTAGAGGGTGCTGAACACGAAGGGATTGTGCGGCCCGCCGGTGTTCACGAATTCGCTGGCAGCGTTGGTCAAGTCCACCTCGACCTTCAGCGAGTCAGGGGTCAGCTCGGTGATGGTGACGGTGCCAAAAGGGGTCGCCGACAGGGAAGAAACGCCGTTGTTGTCCTTGTACTCCAGCTGGGAGACATAGACCGCTGCGTGCGCCGCCGGCGCGGCCATCAGGCCCGAGACGCAAAGCGCCGCCGCAGCAGCGCCGAACAGGAATTTCTTCATCACAGGATCCGCCTTCGTCCGAGAGAGCTGAACCGCGCCCCAGGACGCATTTGCTCATGCTAAGCTTAAGCTTGGGTATCGACGGGCCAGGATGGCCGACCGAGTTCCCGCCTTAAGCGAGAAGTCCTGCCTCGCAAGTCGCGTGCCAGGGGACTTCCGGTTCAAACCGGGACACTGATCTGCGGCGCGCCGCCCTCAGGGCGTGTCCTGCTGGTCCCTCGGCTTCTGGAACTTCACCGGCATCGGGTCCTTGCCGCCCTCGGCGATGAAGCGGTCGATCCGCGCGCGGAGCACCGGCAGCGGCACGGAGCCGGTCGACAGCACCGTGTCGTGGAAGGCGCGGATGTCGAACTTCGGCCCCAGCGCCGTCTCCGCCTTCGCCCGCGCCTCGACGATCGCCATCATGCCCAGGTAGTAGCTGAGCGCTTGTCCCGGCCAGGAGATGTAGCGGTCGACCTCAATCTCAATGTCGTGGTCGGCGAGCGCGGTGTTGTCGTGCAGGTAGGCGATGGCTTGCGCTCGGGTCCAGCCCTTGTGGTGCACGCCGGTGTCGACCACCAGCCGCGCCGCCCGCCACATCTGGAAGGTCAGCATGCCGAAGCGGTCGTAGGGGGTGTCGTACATCCCCATCTCGACCCCCAGCCGCTCGCAGTAGAGCGCCCACCCCTCGCCGTAGGCCGAGATGTAGACGTTGCGCCGGAACGGCGGCAACTGGTCCTGCTCCTCGGCCAGCCCGCCCTGCAGCGAATGCCCCGGCGCACTCTCATGCATCGTCAGCGCCGTCAGGTTGTAGAGCGGCCGTGACGGCAGGTCGTAGGTGTTCAGCAGGTAGGTCGTCGTGCCCCCGCGCGCCGAGGTGTAGAAGGGCGCGATGTCCGGCGCGACCGGCTCGATCCCGAAGCGGCTGCGCGGCAGCCAGCCGAAATAGGCCGGCAGCTTGCCGTCCACCCGCTTGGCGATCCAGGCGGCCCGGTTCAGCAGCTCCTGCGGGTCCTTCACATAGAACTGCGGGTCGGTGCGCAGGAAAGCCAGGAACGCTGGGAAGTCGCCCTTGAACCCGGTCTCCTTCATGACGTCCAGCATCTGGGCGTGGATCTTGGCGACCTCCGAGAGACCCAGCTGGTGGATCGCCTCCGGATCCATATCCAGCGTTGTGAACTCCTTGATCTGGGCGCGGTAGTAGGCCTTGCCGTCCGGCAGGGCCTCGGCCGCCAGGGTCTCGGTGGCGTGCGGGATGTAGTCGGTGTCGAGGAAGGTCAGCAGCTTGGCGTAGGCCGGTTGCACCGTGCCTTCGATGGTCCGCTTGGCCTCGGCCTTCAGCGCCGCCTGGTCGGCCGCGCTGACCGAGGCCGGCATGTGCTGGAACGGCTTCCAGAACAGCGTGTGCTCCGCGTCCGGCGCCTGGCTGACGATCGACACCGACTTGTCGCGCCCCACCAGCGTCGCCCTGGGCGAGGTGAAGCCGCGCGCCAGGCCCGCCTTCATGTTCACCGTCTGGTCGTCGAAATACCGCGGCAGATCGCGCATCTGCGCGATCCAGTTCCGGTAGTCCTGCGTGGTGTGGAAGGTCCGGCTCGCCGTGAACCCCAGGTTCGACCAGAACTGGGAGTCCGAGTTGAACGGCTTCTCGTACTCGCGGAAATGCTGCTGGGCGACGCGGGTGGCGATCTGGTCCTTGTAGACCTCATAGTTCACCGCCTCGTCCGGCGAGAGGTCCTTCTCGGCGACACCGTCGAGCTGGTGCAGCACGTCCTGCCAATGGGCCAGCCGCCGCGCCTGGCTGGCGGCGTCGACCTTGCCCAGCTTGTCGGGAATGGCCGCCGCATCGCCGCGCTCGCCCGGGAACTCCGTCTTCCGCCAGGCCCACTCGGCCTTGTAGATCGCCTGGAATTTAGCATCTGCCGGACCCGGCGCGGGCTTGGCGGCGTCCGCCCAGGCTCCGCCCGCCAGCACCAGTCCCGCCAGGATCACGCCGGCCGCCAGCCCTACTCGCATCGCACCACCCCTCAGGCCTCAACGCCCAGGGAACAGGCCTACGTCGAATCCGCCCGGCCTGCCAACTAGACGCCCTCTTCGACCACCGGCCGCTTCAGGACCGCCAGCACCGCCGCCACGGCGCAGCCGGCGATGATCCCGGTCGTCAGGTCCTTGGCCAACGTCAGGCCGAAGGTGGTCAGCAGCACCAGCGCACCGCGCCAGTCGCTGAGCAACCGCCAGAATTCCTTCTTCTCCGCCATGCCCCAGCAGACCGCGACCAGCACGCCTGCGAGCGCCGACAGCGGCGCATAGCTGGCCAACGGGGCAGCCACCAGCATGAAGACCAGCAGGAAGAGCGCGTGCAGCATCCCCGCCACCGGACTGCGCCCGCCGGCCCGCACATTGGTGGCCGTCCGCGCGATGGTGCCGGTCACCGCGATGCCGCCGAACAGGGCCGAGGCCATGTTGGCGATCCCCTGGCCGACCAGCTCCATGTTCGAGCGGTGCCGCCGCGCGGTCATGCTGTCGGCCACCTTGGCCGAGAGCAGGCTCTCCACCCCGCCCAGCAGGGTGAAGGACAGCGCCGTCGGCAGCACCGCCAGCAGTTTGGCCCAACTCACCGCCGGCAGGCTGGGCAACGGCAGGGCATGCGGGATGCCGCCGAACCGACTGCCGATCGTCTCCACCGGCAGATGCAGCAGCGCCGCCAGCGCCGCGGCGAAGCTCAGCGCGATCAGCATGCCCGGCCAGTTGGGCCGCAACCGCCGGATGAGGAAGATGAGCACGGTGACGCCCGCGCCCAGCGCCAGGGCCGCCGGATTGAGGCTCCCCATCACCTGGCCGAGCGCGCCCAGCTTGGGGATCAGCGGCCCCGGCTCCGGCCCGGCGAGCTTCAGCCCGCCCAGGTCCTTGAGCTGGCTCGCCAGGATGGTCACCGCGATGCCGCAGGTGAAGCCGACGGTCACCGCGTGCGGGATGTGGCGGATCAGCGAGCCCAGCCGCAGCAGCCCCGCGAGCGTCAGGAGCGCGCCCGACAGCAGCACCGTCAGCAGCAGGCCCTCGACCCCGAACCGCGCGACCGTCGCCGACACCAGCACGATGAACGCCCCGGCCGGCCCGCCGATCTGGAACCGGCTGCCGCTCAACAGCGAGACGACAAACCCACCCACGATGGCGGTGTAGAGCCCGCGATCCGGCGACACGCCCGAGCCCACCGCGATGGCCATGGAGAGCGGCAGGGCCACGATAGCGACGGTGAGCCCCGCCACCGCGTCGCGCCGCAGGTCGCCTGCCCCATAGCCTTCGCGCAGCACCGTCGCGAGCTTGGGCAGGTAGAGGTTCGCCGTGGCCGTTCCGTCCGGCATGCCGCGTCCTTGAAGAAAGCTGCAGTCCCCGCGCCTGCAGGATCGCGCTCCGCCGCGCGCATCGGCAACTCGGGGGCAATACGTAAGCTCTAGGCCCGTTCGCAGCCTTGTCCGGACAGGAATTTCCTGTCGCGGCGACACGAAACGCGCTTTGGACTAAGCTTCTGACGATCCGCCAGCCCGACCGAGGCCCCGATGACCGCGCAAAAGACGGCTAAGCTGAAGAAGAGCGAGACGCTCGAAATCCGCCTGCCCTACCCGACCAAGCTCGCCTTCATGGCCCGCTGCCGCGACGAAGGCCGCTCGGCCAGCGAGGCCCTGCGCGGCTTCATCGACGGCCAGGTCGAGGGCGCCGGGACCTCCCGCGCCGCCCGCCGGACTGACCGCCTGATCCTCGGCGCGCTGGCCGCCGCGGCCATGGGCGCGGTCGCCCTGCCCTCGCTCGCCCACCCCAGCCTGCGCGCCGAATTCGACCGCCTCACCCACGGCGCCGACGCCCTCACCGCCGCCGACTTCCAGCGCCTGGATACGAACCACGACGGCAAGATCACCTACGCCGAATTCCGCGCCGCCGAAGAGCGCTAGGCTCGTTTCCGAGACTCCGCGGCAGCGGAGGCTCAGTCTTTTCAACCACGGAAAACACGGAGAGATCACGGAAGACGCCGGCGCTTTCCGTGCTCTTTCCGTGTTTTCCGTGGTTCCCTTTTCCTTGGTTTCCGCTTCGCGGGGCCCTCTCACTTCACCCGCTGCAGGAACCGGCTGAAGTCGACGTTGAACCAGGTCCACGGCTTCAGGATCGAGGCGTTCCGCCAGGACAGCATCACCATCTGCGCCTTGCCGACGACGTTCTCGGCCGGCACGAAGCCCATGCCGATCTCCCGCGGCCAGCGGCTGTCCAGCGAGTTGTCGCGGTTGTCGCCCATGAAGAAATAGGTCCCGGCCGGCACCAGATAGACGCCGGTATTGTCGGCCTCGCCATCCGGCGCGCCGCCATAGGTGATGTAGCGCCGCCCGTTCGGCGCTGTCTCGAGCACCTGCGGCACGATCCGGCCCGGATCGTCGTGGTCCGGCGCCAAGCCCGCGCTCTCCCGCGGGATCGCTCGGCCGTTCACGACAACCACGCCCTTGACCACCTGCACCCGGTCGCCCGGCAGACCGATCAGCCGCTTGATCACGGATTCGCCCGGATCGGCGGGCCGGTGGAACACCACCACGTCGCCTCGCTCCGGATCATGCCCCAGGATCCGCCTTCCATGCATCCACGGGAACAGGTTCAGGTTGAAGGGGATCGAGGCCCGGCTGAAGCCGTAGGACCATTTGGAGATCACGATGTAGTCGCCGGTCACCAGGCCAGGCTCCATCGACGACGACGGGATGGTGAAGGGCTCGAAGATGAAGATCCGCAGCACCGTGGCGAGGGCGAGCGCCAGGCCCACGGTCTTGAAGATCTCAATCACTTCGCGCCTGAGGCCGCCCGTCTTGTTCTCGGGCAGGCTCACATCCTGGGCGGTCATGCCGCAAACTCACATCGCTACGCCGGCCAGTCGCAGCCCGCGGCGCAGGGTCTGAGCGCCCAGGTCCCGCGGTTCAACTCGAACCCTGTCGGGACAGGCCGCTGTCGTGTCCGGACAACGCTCGACAGGTCCGCGCCGGGCGGCGATATCCTGGCGGCGATGATCAAGACCGCTCCACCGATGCCGCCAGGCGCCCTCGAAGGCCCCGCCGCCTGGCGCGCCGCCAGCTTCGCCGCGGAAGAATGGGTAATCCATCTGACGGGCGCCGAGGTGGCAGAGGTCGAAGCTGCGGCGCACCGCCTGGCCAGCGTCGACGCCGACCTGATCCACATCCGCGCCGAAGACTTCCCCCTGCCCATCCTTGGCCCCCGTCTGGCGGCGCTGCTTCACGGCGAGGTGCTGGAGGGCCGCGGCTTCGCGGTGCTGCGCGGCGTGGACCCCGCGCGCCTCAGCCGCCGCGAGAACGCCGCCGCCTTCCTCGGGATCGGCGCGCACCTCGGCGCCTTCCGGCCACAGAACGCCAAGGGCCACATCCTGGGCCACGTGAAGGACCTCGGCCGCTCCGGCGACGATCCCACCGCGCGCCTCTACCAGACCCATGAGCGGCAGACCTATCACACCGACAGCTGCGACGTGGTCGGCCTCTATTGCCTGCAGCCCGCCAAGGCCGGCGGCCGGTCCAGCCTGGTGAGCTCCGTCACCCTTTACAACGAGATCCGCCGCCGACGTCCCGACCTGGCGGCCGTCCTTTTCGAGCCTATCGAGACCGACCGCCGCGGCGAGGTTGGCCCGGGCGAGCGACCCTATTTCACCATTCCGGTCTTCAACTGGCATGCGGTCCGCTTCGCGGGCATCTACCAACGCCAGTACATCGAGAGCGCCCGGCGCTTCGACGACGTCGCCACGCTGACCGCCTCGCAGGTCGAGGCCTTGGACCTGCTCGACGCCCTCGCCGAAGACCCGGCCCTGCACATCGAGCTCGATTTCCTGCCGGGCGACATCCAGCTCGTAAACAACCACGTCCTGTTCCACGACCGCACCGCCTTCGAGGACTGGCCCGAACCCGAGCGCCGCCGCCACCTGCTGCGCCTGTGGCTCGCCCCGCCGCACGCCCAGGCCTTGCCGCCGGTCTTCGCCGAGCGGTTCGGCACGGTCACGCCGGGCGAGCGCGGTGGGGTCTCGGTTCCAGCCGATCGCTGGATCGTGCCGCTGGAGGCGGAGTAGCCGCTACGGTCGCCTCGAAGCCAGATAGGCCACGACGTCGGTGATCTCCGCCTCGCTCAGGCCCTTGGCCGGCGCCTGCATGAGCGCCACCGCCGGGCCGCTCCGCGCACCGGTCTTGATGTCCCACAGCGCCCGCGCCAGGTAGGTCGCCGCGCGCCCCGCCAGCGGTGGGACATCGCCCGCGCCCTTCAGCTCGGGCCCATGGCAGGCCGCGCAGGGCTGGCCGCCCTGGCCGCCGCGCTTCACCAGCGCCTCCCCGCGGCTCACCGCACCCGGCGGGACGTAGTCGACGATCCCCACATGCGGGTCCGCGAGATAGAGCGCCGGCATGTCCTCGGAGACCTCGATGATCCGCCCCTTGATCGGCTCCGTCCCGCCGTTCGGGACCAGCTCCAGCCAGCCGTAGGAGATGGCCTTGGTGACCGGCGCGGCGTCGGTCTCCACGACGCGGACGAAGGGCTTGCGCGGCAGGGCGGCGAAATAGGCCGCGGCCTGGGCGAGGTCCGGATCGGTGACCTTCTGCGCCGCCTTGATCATCTCCAGGCTGTCGGGCCGGTCATGCACCGCCGACTGGCGCCGGCCGGCGCGGAATTCCTGCACCTGTTGGATGATGTAGGCGGGGCTCAGGCCCGCGAGGTCCGCCGCCGCCAGGAAGCCGTGGCCGTCGTAGAGGTGGCATTCCGCACAGGGCGTCGGGCCGCCCGGCGGCTGGTGCGCCACGACCGGCGGCGGCGCGGGATGCTCGTCCGGGAACCAGTCGACGGGATTGGCGTCATCCATGATCTGCGCGCGGGTGAAGGCGAGCGCGCTGCCCGGGACGTGAACCGGGTCCGATGTGGCGGGCGGCGGCGGCGCAGGGTCCTTCGTCTGCGGATAGGCCCAGCTCATCAGTGTCGCGCCCGGCTCGGGCTTCGGCCCACAGCCAGCCAGCGTCACGGCCAACAGCATCAGGGCGGCCGGCGTTCGCATGCCTTGGGTCTTTCGAGACTCGGGCGCCCACCGCGCCGTCGCAAGCTAGGCCGCGGTTGCGTCCGCACAACTGCACATTCTTGACGGCCCGGCCCCGGGCGGCGGCGGCGCGCAAAAAACCTTCGCTTCACGCCGCGTCCGATCGCCTATGCTCGTCCGAAAGAGCTCCAGGGAACGCCGCCATGACCGAACTCGTCGCCACCCATGACGCGGGTCACGTCCGCACCATCACGCTGAACCGCGCCGACAAGAAGAACGCGCTCAGCCAGGCGCTGGCCTGGGGCGTGATCGAGGCCGTCGACAAGGCCGCGCTGGACGACAACGTCTGGGTCGTCGCCATCACCGGCAGCGGCGACGCCTTCTGCGCCGGCCTCGACCTGTCGCCCGGCGCCGAGCCCTATTCGCCCTACACGCTCATGACCACCCAGCTCGACGACATCGGCTGGGTCGGCCAGTTCCTGCTGGCGATCCGCAAGCGCTGCGACAAGCCGGTGGTGGGCGGGATCAACGGCGTGGCCGTCGGCGCGGGGCTCGGCCTGGCCATGGCCACCGACGTGCGGCTGATCGCCCGCAGCGCGCGGCTGATGGCCGGCTACACCCGGATCGGCGGCTCGCCGGACGCCGGCCTCACCGTCACCCTGCCGCAGGCCATGGGCTACGAAAAGGCCATGCGCTTCATGATGGAAAACCGCACCCTGGTCGGCGACGAGGCGGTGGCCTGGGGCATGGCCGGCGAGGCGGTCGACGATGACGGGTTCTCTCCGCGCCTGGCGGAATACTGCCAATCCCTCTGCGAGTGGTCGCCGATCACGCTTCGCCTCTTGAAGCGCGGCATGGTCCGCTCCACCGAGGCCGTCGAGATGGAGTCCCAGCTGCGCTACGAGGTCGCCAACATCCGCAAGGCCTTCGGCAGCGAGGACGGCCAGGAAGCCCGCCGCGCTTTCCTCGAAAAGCGCAAGCCGGCGTTCCAGGGGCGCTAGGGCAGGAATAGGCGGGCGCAGTCGGAACCAGGGCGCGGACCGGGAATTGAGGGCTGAAACAACCCCTCCCGGAGAGACCGCCATGGCCAACGCCCCGCAACTCGACGCCATCGCCCTGCTGAAGGCTGACCACCGCAAGGTCGAAGACCTGTTCGCCAAGTTCGAATCCGCCACCGGCGACGGCAAGAAACAAGCCCTCGCCGAGCAGATTTGCATGGAGCTGACCATCCACGCCAAGATCGAGGAGGACATCTTCTACCCGGCCTGCGAGGGCTCGGTGGAGGAAGACCTGCTCAACGAAGCCTATGTCGAACACGACGGCGCCAAGGTGCTGATCGCCGAGATCGAGGCCGGCGGCCCGGACGACAGGTTCTACGAGGCCAAGGTCAAGGTGCTGTCCGAAGAGATCGCCCACCACATCGAGGAGGAAGAAAAGCGCGTCGAAGGCGTGTTCGCCCAGGCCCGCAAGGCCGGCCTCGACATGGACGATCTCGGCGCCCGCATGGCCGCCGAGAAGGAACAGCTCATGGCCGCCTACAAGACGGGCCTGCCCCGTCCCGAGGCGCCCACCCTGCAGGGCACGAGCCTGGCCTGAAGTGGCCTGAGGCTCCCCCGGAGTCGCCCAAAGAAAAAGGCCCGGCGTTTCCACCGGGCCTTTTCAACGGGTCCCAGAGGTCGGGCTTACCTGCCGCCCGCCGTCGGGGTCGCCGCAGCAGGCGCGGCCGGCTTGGCCTCGGCCTGCTGGCGGCGATGGCCCATCATCATCTTCTGGGCGGCGGCCAGCTCGGTCTTGTCGATGAAGCCGTCGTGGTTGGCGTCGATCGTGTCCCATTGGGCCAGCAGCATCTTGCCGATCTGGCCCTTCAGCTCGGACTTCTCGATCTTGCCGTCGATGTTCGAGTCCAGCATGCCCATCAGCGCGCTGGCCTGCAGGGCCTCGTCATAGTTCACCGGCTTGACGGAGGTTTCGTCGATCCAGCGATAACGGATGCGGGTGAAGAACATCTCTTCCCAGGACTGATCGCCCCAGACCACCTGCTTGGAGGGGTCGGGGTTGTGCGGATTGCGCTTGGAGTTGTCGTAGACGTAGTGCGCGATCAGCTTCGAGCCCGCCGGCACCTTGATCGGCTCGGCGAAGGTGTAGTGGCGCTGCCAGTTGAACTCATAGTGCGGCAGCGAGAGCAGGAGCTTCTCCTTGCCGTCCGGATAGCGGATCCACACGTCCGACGAGGCCCCGCGGTAGTGGGCATGCGGGAAGGCCGAATAGAGCAGCGCGTCCTTCGGGAACTCCAGATAGGCGACTTCCTCGTGATGCCCGTCGTTCGGCGGCAGGACGATCGCGTTGTTCACGATCTGGGAGTTGTGCATCACCAGGTCGGGTTTCTCGCTGTCTTTGTAGAAGTAGAGCGCGATCTGGGTGGTGTCGGTCTGCTCCTTGCCGAACGGGGTGTAGTGCGTCTGGAAGCCGATGCCGCCGCCCGCCGGGATGTAGGTTCCGGCGTCCTTCGGCGCGATCTCGCTCTCGGCGCCGACCGCATAGCTGCCGACCGAGGCGCCCCACTTGTTCTCGAACGCCTGCTCGCCGGCCTTCGGCGGATCGGCGATGAAGCCGGTCAGGACG
>NZ_DATAPY010000123.1:0-4609 GCF_036264965.1 Phenylobacterium sp. | reverse complement strand
GGCTATGCCGACATCTTTCTGGAGAACACCCTGGCCTCGGGCGTCATCCCCCAGATCAGCGTGATCATGGGGCCCTGCGCCGGCGGCGACGTCTATTCGCCGGCGATCACCGACTTCATCTTCATGGTGAAGGACACCAGCTACATGTACGTGACCGGGCCGGACGTGGTCCGCACGGTGACCAACGAAGACGTCAGCCACGAGGAACTGGGCGGCTATCGCATCCACGCCCAGAAGTCGGGCGTCGCCGACGGCGCCTTCGAGAACGACCTGGAGGCGCTGACCCAGGTCCGCCGGCTGGTGGACTTCCTGCCATTGTCGAACCGCGAGAAGCCGCCGCTGCGCGAAAGCTACGATGACCCGGTGCGCGACGAGCCGAGCCTCGACACCCTGGTGCCGGCCAATCCGAACAAGCCCTACGACATCAAGGAGTTGATCTCCAAGGTGGTGGACGAGGCGGACTTCTTCGAGATCAGTCCGGACTTCGCCAAGAACATCGTCTGCGGCTTCGCGCGCCTGGACGGCCAGCCGGTGGGCATCGTCGCCAACCAGCCCATGGCGCTGGCCGGGGTGCTGGACATCGACGCCAGCCGCAAGGCCGCGCGGTTCGTGCGCTTCTGCGACGCCTTCGAGTTCCCGCTGATCACCTTCGTCGACGTGCCAGGCTTCATGCCGGGCACCCGCCAGGAGCAGGGCGGCCTGATCCGCCATGGCGCCAAGCTCTTGTTCGCCTTCGCCGAGGCCACCGTGCCGAAGATCACGCTGATCACCCGCAAGGCCTATGGCGGCGCCTATGACGTGATGAGCTCCAAGCACATCCGCGGCGACATCAACTACGCCTGGCCCACCGCCGAGATCGCGGTGATGGGCTCAAAGGGCGCGGTGGAAATCATCTTCCGCAACCAGACGCCCGAGCAGCTCGTGGAGCATGAGGCCGAGTACAAGGCGCGCTTCGCCAATCCCTTCGTCGCCGCCTCACGCGGCTACATCGACGACGTGATCATGCCGCACGGTACCCGCCGCCGGATCGTCAAGGCGCTGAAGAACCTCAAGGGCAAGACGCTGACCAACCCTTGGAAGAAGCACGATAACATTCCACTGTAGGGGCGGTTTTCCAGGAACCTCCGCCGGACGGGCCCGGTTGTGGGCGCAAGCAAGCCCACAAATCGGAGGAACTCCCATGGCCGGCAACAACTGGATGGACGATCGCGAGCGGCAGATCCGCGAGCGCGGCGGGCGAGGGCTGAGCGACAGCCGCAGCCGCTATGACGAAGACCGCACCTGGGACCGTGACGAGGAACCCGGCGCCTTCGCCGCCCGCCACGGCGGGCCCGGCCGCGACCGGGTATTCGGCGAGCGTGAGAGCGGGGCGAGCTATGGCCGCGCATCCTCGCAGGCCTACGGCGGCGGCTATCGCGGCGGTTCGGCCGCGCCCGGCTGGCAGGACCCGGCCTATGGCGGGGTGAGCCCGGCCATGCGGCGCGGCGACTACCGCCGCAAGCCGCAGATCGCCAGCCAGGACTACACCGCCGGTCGCGACTACGGCGATGACGGCGAGCGAATCTACCGCGAGGAATACGGCCAGGGCGGCGTCGAATACGGCGACGTGCCGCGTGGCTATGACGAAGGCTACAGCCCCACCCGCGCGCAATACCATTCCGAGGGCTACGGCGAGCCGGGCTTCGACGACGATCGCCCGGAGTTCCGCAGCCACCGTCCCGCCAGCGGCGGCACCGGTGGCTACGACTACGAGCGCGGCTATGGCTATGGCGACAATATGCGGCGCGAAGGCCGTTCGAGGCGCTTCGAGGACGCGGGCCGCCGGTCCGGGGAATTCCTGCACCGGGCCGGCGAGAAGGTCGCCGCCTGGTTCGCCGGCGGCTCGGAAGCCCGCGCCTACGATCCGGACTACGACCGCCCGTCGTCGCGCGGCGCCCGTGGCCTCGGACCCCAGGGTTATAAGCGCGCCGACGAGCGGATCAACGACGACGCCCATGAGCGATTGACCGACGATGCGTGGCTCGACGCCTCGAACATCTCGATCTCGGTCTCCGGCGGCGAGGTGACGCTCTCCGGCACGGTGGAGAATCGCGAGGCCAAGCACCGCGCTGAACGGCTGGTGGAGGACATCTCCGGCGTGACCCATGTGCAGAACAACCTGCGGATCGACAAGGGCGGCTACTTCACCAGTCCTGGCTCCGGCTACGGCGACAGCGTGCTCGGCGCCCAGATCCGCGCGGCGGGCGACGAGCCGGCGACCAACGGGACCGGCAGCGCGGGGGCCGGCGAGTCGGGGGCGCGCGAGTCGGGGCCGGGCAAGAAGAACTAGGCCGGATCGCGCGGTATCCCTTGTCGGGAGGGGAGAAGGGACATTTCCCGCTCGCTATGGGATTTAGGGGTGCGGACTGCGCGTGTCGGGAGGGGCCATGATCGAGCGGAGAGCATCTTGCGTTTGCGGCCAGGTGCAGCTGAAGGCGGTCGGTGAGCCGATCTTGGTTGCGGCCTGCTGTTGTTCGGATTGCCAGGCCGGGGCGCGGCTCATCGAGGCGCTGCCAAATGCGGCGGTCATCCGAGACGAGTTTGGCGGGACGCCGTACCTGATCTACCGCGACGATCGGTTCGCCTGCGTGGCCGGCGCGGAGGCGCTCGAGGGGATCAGGCTCTCGGAGTCGGCGCCGACCACCCGCTATGTCGCGACCTGCTGCAATTCGGGCATGTACCTGAAGCACGGCCCGGGGTGGTGGACGTCGGTCTATCGCGCCCGTTTCTCCGGCGATCCGCCGCCCGTGGAGCTGAGAAACAAGGTCGCCAGTCTGCCGCCCGGCGTCACGCTTCCGGGGGACATTCCGGCCTATCCGGGATTTCCGTTCAAACTCATCCGCCGCCTGTTGGCCGCGCGGCTGGCGATGTGGATGGCGGGTGGGATGAATTAGGCGAGGGCTCGGCTTGCGCCTCCCATAGGACGAGGCGGACCGCTATGCTGTGCGGATGGGGGATTTGACGCCGTTCGCGCCGTGGCTTGCGCGCTGGGACCTGACGCCGGATGGCGAGCCGTTCCAGACCCGCTATGCCCGGAATTGGTTGCTGCCCGTCTTTTGGCGTGACGCGCCAGCCATGCTCAAGATCGCAACGTCTCAGGCAGAAATCGATGGCGCCGCGACGATGGCCTGGTGGGCCGGCGGCGGCGCAGCGCGCGTGCTGGCCTTCGAGAGGGACGCCCTGTTGCTGGAGCGGCTGCCCGCGAGGCGCTCGCTCGTCGCCATGGCCCAGGATGGCCTTGACGAGGACGCCCTCCGAATCCTCTGCACGGTGGCCGACGACCTACACGCGCCGCGAGATGCGCCCCCGCCGCGCAGCCTCCATCCGCTCGACGGCTGGCTAAGGGCTCTGGCGCCGGCCGCGGCGGCTCACGGCGGCGTCCTGAACGCGTCCCTTCACGCCACCAATCTCTTGCTTGCCCAACCTCGCGAGGTCGCAGTGCTGCATGGCGATCTGCACCACGAGAACGTCCTCGACGGCGACGATCGGGGCTGGCTGGCCATCGATCCCAAGGGCGTGTTGGGCGAGCGTGCCTACGACTACGCCGCCATGCTATGCAACCCGCATGAGGCCGGAGGGCCCAAGCCCGGCCGGATTCCACGCCAGGTCGCCGTGGTTGCAGAAGCGGCCCGGCTGGAGCCTCGACGCCTGCTTCATTGGTTGCTGGCCCACGCGGGCGCCTCGGCGGCTTGGTGCATGTCCGATGGCTTCGACCCGGGACCGGCGCTCGCAACCGCCGAGGCCGCCCGACAGGCGCTCGGCGCCTAGGCCGGCGCAGTCGCCTTGGCGACGCCTTCACCGCGCCCCAGCCGGTCAGGCAGAGGCGCGCCGTAGGGGACGAACTCCAGCGACACCGAATTGATGCAGTAGCGCAGCCGGGTCGGCGGCGGGCCGTCGGGGAAGACGTGGCCCTGATGGCTGCCGCAGCGCGCGCAGGTCGTCTCGATCCGCAGCATGCCGTAGGCGCGGTCCTCGATCGCCTTGACGTGGGTCTCGTCCACCGGCGCCCAGAAGGACGGCCAGCCCGTGCCGCTCTCGAACTTGGTCTTGTGCTCGAACAGCGGCAGGCCGCAGAGCCGGCAGCAGTAGATTCCGGCGTCCTTCTGGTCCAGGAGACCGCCGCAGAACGGCGCCTCGGTGCCGTGGTGCAACAGGACGTCGGCCTCCTCGCGGGTCAGCGAGGCCTCCAGGGCCTTGCGTTGCTCGGCGGTCGGCGGGGTCAGGTCGAAGCCGGATGGGGAGAGTTGTGGCGTGCTCATGACGCGCAATCTAAGGTCCCGGCCTTCGGTTCGGAAGTGAGGCGCGTGCGCGACTAGATGTTTTCAAAGATCCTAATCGCCAATCGCGGGGAAATCGCGGTCCGCATCATCAAGACGTGTCGCCGGATGGGGATAGCCACGGTGGTGGTCTATTCCGAGGCCGACGCCGATTCCCTGGCTGTCGAGATGGCCGACGAGAGCGTGTTGATCGGGCCGGCCCCGGCCGCCCAGTCCTACCTGCTCGCCGACAAGATCGTGGACGCCGTGCGCCAGACCGGCGCCGAGGCCGTACATCCGGGCTTCGGCTTCCT
>NZ_DATAPY010000122.1:0-10319 GCF_036264965.1 Phenylobacterium sp. | reverse complement strand
CGACCTTGATGGCGGAATAAGCCGGCGGCACCTGGCTGATTTCGCCCACGAAGGCGGGGAGCGCCGCCTCCACCTGCGCCACCGTCGGGCGCACGTCGGAGGTTGCGATGGTCTCGCCTTCGCGGTCGCCGGTCGCGGTGGACACACCAGGCGATGGTGAAGCGGTAGGCCTTGTCGGCGTCCACCAGGTAGGGGACCGTCTTGGTGGCCTCACCCAGCGCAATGGGCAGGATTCCGGTGGCCAGGGGGTCCAGCGTGCCGGCGTGGCCCGCCTTCTGGGCGTTGAAGGCCCGGCGCACGCGGCTGACCGCGTGGGTCGAGGTCAGGTCGTAGGGCTTGTCGAGGCAGATCCAGCCGGAAACCGCGTCGCCCTTGCGGCGGCGGGCCATCAGTCTTCGTCTTCCGAAGCGTGGCTCGGCTTCAGGTCCCGGGCCACCCGCGGGTCGTCGAACAGGCGGCTCATGCGCGCGGCCACGTCGAAGGTGTCGTCGTGCAGGAACTTGAGCGCCGGGGTGAATTTCATGTCGATGGCGTGGCCCAGGCGGCCGCGCAGGAACTTGTGGTGGCGGTTCAGCGCCTTGACCACGACCGCCGCCTGTTCGCCGCCGCCCAGGGGCTCGACGAAGACCGTGGCGTTGCGCAGGTCCGGGCTCATGCGGACTTCGGTCAGGGTGATGGAGACGCCGGCGATGTCCGGGTCGGTGATCTCTTGCTCGCGCAGGATCTCCACCAGGGCGTGGCGCATCAGTTCGCCGGCGCGCAGCTGACGTTGGGAGGGGCCGCGCGGGGCCTCTCGGCCGGTGGCGGAAGGACGTTTCATGACTGGCTCGCTCAAGCCTGGGGCGCGGATCGGACGCACCGACGCAGGGGAAGGGCGCGCTTCTAGTCGCCGGAGCGAGCTGTGTCCAGAGACGCGGCCCGGGCGCGCAGCATGCGGGTGAAGGCGTCGCGGATCGGCGGCACATAGCGATGCTTGGCCGGCGAGGCCTCCGCGGTCTCGTCAAGGTGGATCAGGATGCAGGCGTTGGCCTCGAACAGCAGCAGGTCTCCGACGGCGCTCAGCGCGCAGTCCATCCCGGCGTAGTCCAGGTCAAGGCGGCGGCCGATCTCGTCGGCGGCGGCGGCGGCCCGCGGCCCGAACACCCCGCGCCAGTCGGCCAGGAAGCGCTCCTCCTCGGCCAGCTTCCAGGCCGACTTCGCCATGTCCGCGCGCCAATAGTGCAGCAGCCAGTCCTCGCCGATGGCCAGGTGAAACGGATAGGGGCGGCGATCGACGAAGATCATGCGGTATTTGCGCCAGAAGCCATCAGCCGACCGGAAGTCGTGAAACGGCGCCAACAGCAGACGTTCGGAAGGTCCGCTCGCTAGATAGGCCTGCTTCTCAGCCTCGCTGGTGAGCCGCACGAGGTTTTCCCCGCCATGATCTCCGGCCGGCCGGATGAGGACCGGGTTCTCGATCGGCAGCGCCGCCAGGTCCGCCGGCCGCAGCGCCCGGACCGGCGGCGTCACCAGGCCGGGAACGCCTGCGAACAGGGCCGATGCGTTCGCCCGGGCGGTGCGCGCGATGGCGTGCGGCGGATTGAGCACAGGCTTTCCCAGGCGTTCGCAGAAAGCCGCGGCTGCGGCCAGTTGTTGGCCGTCGTCGCGATCCGCGTCGCCCAGCGTGCTGAAGATGACAGTGGCTTCCGCCAGCGTGGCCGGATCGATCGCGCCCAACGGCGCCTCCGCCTGATCCTGCGACAGCAGGGCGAGCGTCAGGGTCGTGAAGCAATCCGGGTCCACGAGGTACCGGGTCGGCACGTGGCCGGCCCCGACGGCGCACAGGACAACGACCGTTTCGAGGGGCGCCACTCCGGCGTTTCGCCGCTGGACGCCGAAGCGGCGGGCCAGGCCGTTACGGATCTCCTGCGCCTCGTCGGGACGTTTCGACCGATCCAGGATGACCGCCAGCTCTTCGATGGCGTCGACACCGTCATGGCCGGCCGCGATATGGGCTCGGGCCGCCGCCTCCGCCTCGGGGAGCCGCCCGACCCGCGCCGCGGCCTTGGAGAGCGCGCCGAGGAGGACCGCCACCGCCGCCCTGAGCGCCGGGTTGGGGTCGGCCAGCGCGATCAGCAGTTCATCCATGGCTTCGCCGGACCGGCCCAGGTCGCCCAGCACCAGGCCGCGATTGCCGCGCGCCACCTGGAAGGTCGGATCGAGCTGCAGGGCCTCGTCGAACGCCGCCAGCGCCTCCTCGCGGCGGCCGAGGCGATGCAGGGAAACGCCAAGCTCGTTGCGGATCGGCGCGAAGGCCGGGGCCCGCCGCGCCGCTCGGCGAAACAGCGGCACCGCCGCCTCGTCGTCGCCCTGCCGCGCCCACAGCCGGCCAAGCCCGAGCAGCGCCGTGGCGTCGGTCGGCCGCAGGGCCAGGTGGCGATAGGCCATCGCCTCGGCGGCCTCGGCGTCCTCGCCGTCGGCCAGGATCAGGGCCAGCATGCCGAGCGCCTCGTGGTGGTCCGGCCACCGGGCGAGGACCGCGCGATAGGACGCCTCGGCCTCGGCGATCCGACCGGCGGCGTGCTCGGTCATGGCTTCGCGCATCAGGCCGGCGGCGTCGGCTGCGGGCGATTGGACGTCGCCCGCCTCTGGCTTAGCTGAAAGCATCCGCCACCTTCGCACCGGATTGGCTACCACAGGATTTCCAGACTGCGACGCATGTGTCGGCGGTTCATCCGGCTGAAATGCGCGGGGCGGCTGCGACCCGGGGAATAAATCGCAGCGCACGGCGGCCGCGGCGCTGCGGCGGCCGGACCCACGGTGAAGATCGACAACTTCGTCTTCGGCCCGGAGGCGCTCACCGTCACGATCGGGACCACGGTCACCTGGATCAACCAGGACGACATCCCGCACACCGTCGTGGCCGACGACAAGAGTTTCAAGTCCAAGGTCATGGACACCGACGAGCGGTTTTCGTTCACCCTCACCAAGGCCGGGGAGTACGGCTACTTTTGCTCGCTGCACCCGCACATGACGGGCAAGGTGATCGTCAAGGCGGGCTGAGGCGGGATGGACGGACCACGATGAGCGCGCGAAAGCCGTTCTTCCGGCCGCGGCTGGCGTTCAGCCGCAAGGCCCAGCCTCCGGCGGCCGATCCCGCGCGGGAATTCCGCACGGCGATCCTGCCGCACATGGACGCCGCCTATAACTTCGCCCGCTACCTGGCCCGCGATCCGACCGCTGCCGAGGACATCGTTCAGGAGGCCTTCCTGCGCGCCTTCCGCGCCTTTCCCGCCTGGCGCGGCGGCGCGCCCAAGGCTTGGCTGTTCGCCATCGTGCGCAACTGCTTCCTCGACTGGACCGCCGGGCGCAGCGGCGCCGGCAAGGTCCTGGTGGACGAAGGGTCGTTGAGCGCGGCGCAGGCCGACGCCCTGGCCAATGTCGCTGACCCGGATCATGACAGCCCGGAAGAGGCGCTCTTGCGCCGCCGCGAAGCCGAGACCCTGCGCGCGGCGATCGAGAACCTGCCCGAACCGTTCCGCGAGACCCTGGTCCTGCGCGAGCTGGAGGAGCTCAGCTACAAGGAGATCGCCGCCTTGACCGCCGCCCCGATCGGCACCGTCATGTCGCGCCTGGCGCGGGCGCGGCAGATGCTGTGCGACATGCTGCAGCCGCAAGGCGCGCGCCTTCAGGAGGTCCGGCGATGAGCGCCTGCCCGGACAAGGCCCTGCTGATCCACGGCCTGCTGGACGGCGAGTTGGACGCCGTCAACGCGGCCGCCTGCGAGGCCCACCTGAAGACCTGCGAGGGCTGCAACGCCGAGTACCAGCGCCTGGTCGCCCTGCGCGAAACTCTGTCGGCGCCGAGCGTGGCGCATCGAGCTCCGGAGCGCCTGCGGGCGAATATCGAAGCGATGATCGCGAGCGAGGCGACGCCCCAGCCTCAGCCTCGTCATGGCAGGCGGACCGCCGGCTACGCCGCGACCGGCGCGCTCGGCGCCCTGATGGCGGCGGGCCTGGCGGTCTTCGTGGTGCTGCCGCAGGTCGCCGACAACGGGCTGGAGCGACAGCTGGTCGCCAGCCACGTGCGCTCGCTGTTGGCCAACCACCTGACCGACGTGGCGACCTCGGACCAGCACGTCATCCGGCCGTGGCTGAACGGCAAGGTCGACGTGGCGCCGCCGGTGCCGGAGCTGGCGCCGGAAGGTTTCCCGCTGGTGGGCGGGCGGCTGGACTACATCGACGGCCGAGTGGCGCCGGCCATCGTCTATCGCCGCCGGGCGCACACCGTGAACCTCTTCGTCTGGCCCGACGACCGGCGCCTGGTCAACGGGGCGAAGACCGTTCGCCGCGACGGCTACACGGTGGTGGAATGGACCGCCGGCGGGCTCCGCTATGCCGCGGTTTCAGACATCGACCCGGGCGATCTGCAGCACTTCAAGGCCGTCTTCGAGGCTCATTCGCCAGACCCCTCGCACTAGGGCCGCGGCGCAGCTAGCTTGCCTCCGCGCCGGGCCGCCGCCAAGCGCAATTGCGAATTAATCGCACAGCGCTTTCGGGAGACCATCTTGGTGAAATCGAAGACCGCGCGGGGCAATCCGGCCCTGCGCCTCGCGTTGATCCGCCAAATCCACATCTACATCAGCGTCTTCGTGGCCCCGAGCCTGCTGTTCTTCGCCTTCACCGGCGCCCTGCAGACCTTCCGCATCCCAGACCAGAAGACCGCGCCGGTGGTGATCCAGAAGCTGGCGCGGCTGCACAAGGACGATGTCTTCGCCATCAAGCCGCTGCGGCCCGAACGGCCAAAGGCGGCCGGACACGACGGGACGGATCGCCCCAAAGCCGACCCCGAGAAGCCGCCGGAAGCCAAGGCCTCGATCGAGGCGATGAAGTGGTTCTTCGCCGCCGTCTCCGTAGGTGTGATGTTCAGCACCCTGTTCGGCCTCTGGATGGCCTTGGCCCACAGCCGCCGGAAACCGATCGTCTGGGTGTTGCTGGTCGCCGGCGTCGCAACCCCGGTGTTGATCGCTGCGCTTTAGGCGCCCGTCCGTTCCTTGAAGAACTGGATCACCCGCATCTCGGCGGCCTTGGACGGACCGTCGGGCCTCAGGTGCAGGGTCAGGACCGAGTGGGGCGGGATTTCGGCCGGCGCGGCGTCCTCGTCGCTGAGCTCGATGGTCTCGACCCGCGCGCCGAATTCGCGCTTCAGGGTCTCGAAGCGCGCGTCCGGCACCAGGACGTCGCTCTTGTAGCGCAACGCCAGCATCGTCAGGTCCTCCGCCTCGAAGCGGCGCCTGGCACAGGCGATCTCCTTGGGCGACGCATCCAGGCCCGCGGCGCGCTTCCTTGATCCGGCGGCGATCGGCATGGATGGCTGGGACATCACCGGCGCCACGACCGCGGGCTCGGTCATCATCGCCAGCGCGAACCCGCCGGTGAAACACATGCCCACGGCGCCGACGCCCTTGCCGCCACATTCGGCATGGGCGGAGCGGGCGAGCGCCCGCAACCATTCGACGATCGGGCTCGACGACCGCGTTGACCAGACGTGGAACTCGCGGCGAATGCAGATGGCGCCCAGCATCGAGGTCATGGCGTAGTTTCGGCTGACCGGTTTGCCCGGCGTCCCGAACAGGCTCGGGCAGAAGACTGTCATGCCCGCCTCCGCCACATGGTCGGCGAAGCGCAGCACCAGGGGGTGCAGACCCGGGATTTCATGGATGATGATGACGGCGGGGCCGGATCCCTTGCGATAGACCGGCCGGGTCCAGAGCCCGTCGGTGAAGTCGAACTTCTCGTAGCCCTCAAGCGCCGCGTCGTAAGCCATTCCGGTCCCCGCAAACTCGAGCGAGACCTTAGGCAATCACAGCTTCAGGCGCAGCATCGATGAATCGCCTTCGAAGCTGGTCAGCTTCCAGACGCCGGCTTCCTTGGTGAAGACCAGCAGGCAGGGGCCGTCCTTCTTCTTGGTGGCGCAGACGCGACCGTCCGGCAGGGTCTTCAGCGCCTGGGAGATGACGATCGGCCCGGGGATCTGGGTGTCGGCGCGATAGCCGTAGTGCTCGGCCACCATGCGGAAGGTCTTGGGCTGTACCAGGAGCTGGTCGGCGATATCGAGCGTCTGCGGCCCGAGCAGGGCGGCCAGGCCCTTCAGCTTCTTGTTGGTGGAGAGCTGTCCCTCGATCTTGCCCTGCAGCTCCGCCTTCAGGGCCTCATGGTCGACGTGGGCGTCGAAGGTCGCGCTGTCGTTGTCGCGGATCGAGATTAGCAGGGCGTGGACGTCGTTGGCGGCGCCCAGCTTCTGGGCCGTAGCGCAGGCGGCCAGGACGAGGGCCATGAGGCAGATGACGACGGCGCGCATGGCGGGCTCCTGGAGGCTCCCGGCTAGGATAATCGCGTAAGAGGGCGACTTCACGGCTCGATTGAAACGAAAGGGTCAGTCGCGGCCCAGCATCGCCCGCGCCCAGAGTGCGATCGGAAGGCCGATGACGAACATGTGGCCGCCGAACTCCTCGGCGAACTGGATGCCCTTGGGCGCGCTCGGAGGTGCGTGCGACAGAGGCACGATGACGAAATGCATGACGATATAGATCGCCACCCCGAACAGTGGCCCCGCGATCCAGGCCAGACGGCGCAGGATCGGCGCGCGCAAGGACACGCCGACGAAGATCGCGGCGGCCACGATCAGGATGAAATAGTGCGAGGCGATGCCGATCGGATCGACGCTTGGCGGCATAGTCTTGACCGCGTCGCCGTACCAGCCGCGGGCGATGGCCTTGGCCACGCCGCTGGCCGTGCCGTGGTAGATCAGCATGGCGGCGAAGAAGTCGAAAGTGGCGGCCATGAAGCCGCCGCCCAGGATGGCGGCCACGATGGCGCCGGGCGTCTTGGACGTCGATGTCATGGCGGTTGTTTCCCCCCGTTCGGCCACGACGCTTTCACGGAAATCCGCCCCGGGCAAAGCTGGCTTGAGGAAAAGCGACCAGCGGCAGTTCTGCCGCCACAAGCGGGCGCCGGGTCCGGAAGCCTGGTGCGAAAAAGCCCCGGAGGGTCGCTCCGGGGCTCTTGATCGTTCGGATCGGCGGCGCGCTTAGAGCGTGCGCTTCACTTCTTCGAGGCTGAAGCACTCGATGACGTCGCCGGCCTTGATGTCCTGGAAGCCCGCGAACGCCATGCCGCATTCGGTGCCGGACTGGACCTCGTTGACCTCGTCCTTGAAGCGCTTGAGCGTCTGCAGGGTGCCGAGTTCGAGGACCACGATGTCGTCGCGGATGATCCGGACCCGGGCGCCCTTGCGGACCACGCCCTCAGTGACCCGGCAACCCGCCACGCGGCCGATCTTCGAGATGTCGAAGGCCTGCAGGACTTCCGCGTTGCCGAGGAAGGTTTCCCGCTGGATCGGCGCCAGCATGCCCGAGAGCACGCCTTTGATGTCGTCCAGGAGGTCGTAGATGATCGCGTAGTAGCGGATCTCCACGCCTTCGCGTTCGGCCAGGTCACGGGCCTGTTTCGAGGCGCGGACGTTGAAGCCGATGATCGCCGAATTGGCGCCCTTGGCCAGCATCACGTCGCTCTCGCTGATCGCGCCGGCGCCCGACAGGATGATCCGCGCGCGGACCTCCTCGGTGCCGATCTTCTCCAGCGAACCGGTGATGGCTTCGACCGAGCCCTGCACGTCAGCCTTGATGACCAGCGGCAGTTCCGACGCCTTCTTGTCGGTGATCTTCGACATCATCTCGGCCAGCGAATTGCCCTGGGCCGGCGCGCCGGCCTTTTCGCGCTTCACGCGGACGCGGTAGGCGGTCAGCTCGCGGGCGCGGGCTTCGTTCTCGACCACGGCGAAGGGATCGCCGGGCGCGGGCGTGCCGTCCAGGCCGAGGATTTCCACCGGCACGGAGGGGCTGGCTTCCGCCACCTGTTCTTCGCGTTCGTTGAGCAAGGCGCGGACCTTGCCCCAGTGGTCGCCGGCCACGACGATGTCGCCACGGCGCAGGGTGCCGCGCTTGACCAGCACGGTCGAAACCGCGCCGCGTCCGCGATCCAGCTTGGCCTCGATCACCACGCCGTCGGCGATGCGGTCGGGGTTGGCCTTCAGGTCGAGGACTTCGGCCTGCAGGAGGATGGCTTCCAGCAGGTTGTCGAGGCCCGTCTTCTCCTTGGCGGAGACTTCGATGACCTGGGTTTCGCCGCCCAGGCTTTCGACGACGATCTCGTGCTGCAGCAGCTCGTTGATCACCCGCGTCGGGTCGGCGCCCGGCTTGTCCATCTTGTTGATGGCCACGATGATCGGCGCGCCGGCCGCCTTGGCGTGATTGATGGCCTCGATGGTCTGAGGCATCACGCCGTCGTCGGCCGCCACCACCAGCACCACGATGTCAGTCACGGTCGCGCCGCGCATCCGCATAGCGGAGAAGGCCGCGTGGCCAGGGGTGTCGAGGAAGGTGACCCGCTGGCCGTCGGCCAGGTTCACCTGATAGGCGCCGATGTGCTGGGTGATGCCGCCGTGTTCGCCGGACACCACGTCGGCGGAGCGCAGCGCGTCCAGTAGCGAGGTCTTGCCGTGGTCGACGTGGCCCATGACGGTCACCACCGGCGGACGCGGCAGCAGGTGGTCGTCCACGTCCTCGGCGCCGATGAAGCCCTCTTCGACGTCGGATTCCGAGACGCGCCGCACAGTGTGGCCGAACTCGGTGGCCACCAGCTCGGCGGTGTCGTTATCGATGACGTCGTTGATCTTCAGCATCACGCCCTGACGCATCAGGAACTTGATGATCTCCGCGCCGCGGATCGCCATGCGGTTGGCGAGCTCGCTGACCGTGATGACGTCGGGAATGACCACTTCGCGGGCCGCGCGGGCCTGCTCCTGCGTGCCGCCCTTGCGCTTCTCGCGTTCGCGTTCGCGCGCCCGGCGGACCGAGGCGAGGGAGCGCATCCGATCGACGGCGCCCTCATCGTCACCGGCAACGGCCTGGATGGTCAAGCGGCCCTCGCGGCGTTGCGGGGCGCCCTTGGCGCGGCTGATCGCCTTGGAGGGCGCGGCCTCGCGGCGACGGTCGTCGTCGTCGGGGCGGCGGTCCATGAGCGCGCCGCCGGGCCGCGGGGCCTGACGCGCCGCGCGCTGGATTTCAGGAGTCGCAGGAGGCGCGGCGGGGCCGATACGCGGACCGCCGGGGCCACGGGCGCCGCCGGGGCCACCCGGACGCGGGCCGGCCGGGCGCGGGGCGAGCGCCGAATAGCGCACGGTGTCGCCCCCGGCCGCCGGGCGCGGGCCACGGTCGTCCTGCCGCGGCGGGCCACGGTCGTCGCGGGGCGGCGGCCGGCGGTCGTCGTCGGGGCGCGGCGCGCGCTGGTTGAAGCTGGCGCCTTCGAACCGCGAGGGGCTCGGGCGGTAGGTCGTGGTGCTGGCCCGGTCGTCGCGGCGATCGGCCGAGGGCTGATAGGTGCGGGTCTGGTTGCCGCCGGTGGGCGCGCTGGGCGCCGCCGGACGCGGCGCGACGGGAGCAGCAGTTACAGGCGCGGCGGCGACCGGAACGGCCGGAGCCGGCGCGGGGGTCGGAGCCGGGGTCGGCGCGGGCGAAGGCGCTGCGGCCGGAGCCTCAGCAACCGGCGCTGCCGGGGCCGCGGGTGCGACCGGAGCCGCAGGCGGCGGCGCGGGCTGAGCCGCGGCGCGGGCCGCGGTCTCGGCGCGGGCGCGCTCCTCGGCGGCGTGGCGTTCGGCGGCCTGGCGTTCCTGGGCGGCGTCGATGGCCCGCTGGCGCGCGGCGCGTTCCTCGGCGGAGAGACCGTCGTTCGGAGCGCCGGCAGGGCGCGGAGCGGCCGGCGGCGGAGCCGGACGCGGCTCGAACAGGCGCTTTTCGGCGGACGAGGGCGCGGCAAGGTTGCCGCCGCCCGGCACATGCGTGCGGGCGCGCTTTGTCTCGACGACCACCGTCTTGGAACGGCCGTGGCTGAAGCTCTGCTTCACCGTGCCGGCGCTGACCGATCCGGCCCCGCGGGGCTTCAGGGTCAGGGGCTGGCGCCCGCCCGGAGGCGGGGGATTACGGCCGCTGTTGTTCTCGTCGCTCATGCGCTCGCTTTACTCGTCGGCCGGCGATCCGGCCAAAGGCTAGATAATCTCAAACCGGAGCGTCTCCTGACGGAGCCACTCCAACTTTCCCCTGCCGTTTCCGCAATGCGAAAACAACGGCGGCGGGACTTGAAGTCCCGTTCGCCTCTAAGGCTCCTCGCGCCAACTCTCAGGAAGGAGCGGGCAAAAGCCCGACAGCCGAAGAGCGTCCTGCGCCCAACGATCGGCGGCTCGCCCCGCAAGGAAGGCGGTGTGTATCACATTCTCCGCGCCTA
>NZ_DATAPY010000121.1:0-47321 GCF_036264965.1 Phenylobacterium sp. | reverse complement strand
CTGCTCGCGCGCCTGCTCATCTTCCCTCCGACACAGAAGCCCTACATCATCGCCTGGTCACTATGGCGACGACGACACCAGGCGGCCGCGACCCTCTGCCACTATCAAAGACGCAAATATGCGCAACTGTAGTACTAGGCGGTTCTTAGGCGCGGGCGGCTTCGCGCTTGGCGCAGGCGCGCGGGCGGCCGCCGTCAGCGCGCTGACGTTCGGGATCCTGCTGGCCGGCGAACGGCGCCTGTGGGCCACCGCCGCCGTCCTGGCCGGCGTCGCCGTCCTGGTGGTCCTCGACCTGATGCGCAGCATCCGGGCGGCGGACCGGACGCTCGCGCAATTCGTCGAGGGGGTGACCGCAGAGGGTTATGAGCGGCCGACGACCCCGGTCGGCCTGCGCGCGCTGGGCAAGGCGATCCAGACGGCGCTGGACCGGCTCGCCGCGGTGCGCGCCGAGCGCCAGCAGCGCGCCGACTTCCTGGAAGCCCTGGCCGACACGGTGAGCGCGGCCCTGTTGGTCGTGGACGACCACGGTCTCGTGACAGGCGTGAACCGCGCTGCGCGGATCAGCCTCTCGGCGAGCGCCGGTCCTCTGAACGCCATCCCGGCCCTGGGCGCCGAGACCGTCGAACGCCTGCTCGCCCTGCCGGCCGGGGCGCGGGAGATCGTGCGGCTGGCCGACCAACGTGCGATCCTAGCCACGGTCTCGGGTTTCACCGCGGCCGGCGCGGCGCGCCGCCTGATCGCCCTGCAGAGCCTGGCCGGCGACCTGGACGCCGTGGAGGTGAAGGCCTGGCAGGACCTGGTGCGGGTGCTCGCCCACGAGATGATGAACTCGCTGACCCCGATCTGCTCGCTGTCCGAAAGCATCGCCGCGCGGCTCGGCGAGCCGCACAGCCCCGCAGCCGAGGCTGAGATCATCGAGTCTGCCGAGGTAATCGCCCGGCGCGGCCAGGGTCTGATGGCGTTCGTGGAACGCTATCGGCAGCTGACAGACACGCCGGCCGTGGTGAAGGCGCGCGTCCCCGCCACCGGGTTTGTCCGCCGGCTGGACCGGCTCGCCGAGGCGATGATCGGGGCCGACGCCATCGCCTGGTCCAGCGCCGTGCAGCCCGCCTGGCTGACGCTGGACGCCGATGCGGACCTCCTGGAACAGGCAGCCATCAACCTGATCAAGAACGCCTTCGACGCCGTGCGCGGCCGCCCGGACGCGCGGGTGAGGCTGAGCCTGACGTTGGAGGAGGAACAGGCGGTGCTGAACGTGGCCGACAACGGCCCCGGCCTGCCGACCGACGATCCGGAGGGCGTCTTCGTGCCCTTCTTCACGACCAAAGACGGCGGCTCGGGCATCGGTCTGACCCTGGCGCGACAGATCGCCTTGGGCCACGGCGGACGGCTGGAGCACCGTGCGGCCTCGCCAAACGGCGCCGTCTTCCAGCTGACCCTGCCGGCCGGCTAACCCGAGATCAGGGCCGCGCGCTCGGCGTCGGTGAGCACTCGCCACCGGCCTTCGTGCAGGTCGCCCAGCCGCAGGGCGCCGATCCGGATGCGGACCAGGTCCATGACGTGCATGCCGACCAGTTCGCACATCCGCCGGATCTGGCGGTTGCGGCCTTCCTTGAGGATGAAGCGAAGTTCCTGGCCCTGGACGACGCTGACCTTGGCGGGCTTCAGCTGGCGGCCGTCCATAGTCAGGCCGTGACAGAGCCGGGCGATCTTCTCCGGCGTGATCTTGCCGGTCACCCGGACCAGATATTCCTTCTCCAGGTCGGACTCAGGGCCGATGATCGCCTTGGCCAGCACCCCGTCGTCGGAGAGCAGCAGCAGGCCACGGCTATCCATGTCCAGGCGGCCCAGCGGCGCCAGGCGCGTGTCGCGGTCAGGGATCGTCGGGCTCTCGCCCACCAGGGCCGCCTTGGTCAGCAGTCGCACGGCCGGCGTCTGGCCGGGCTCCGGCTGGGCGGAGACAACGCCCATGGGCTTGTGCAGCACGACGCTGAGCGGCGCGGGGCCCGATCCATCGGCCAGCGTCAGCGTCTGGCCCGGCAGGATCTTGCGGCCGGTGTCGGTCACCACCTCGCCGTCGATGGAGATCAGGCCGCGTTCGATGAAGCCCTCGGCCTCGCGGCGCGAACAGACGCCGCTCTGGCCCAGCCACTTGTTGACCCGCTGCGGCTCGGCCTCGTCGTAGCGCCCGGTCCAGGCCATCAACTGGCGGCTTTCGGCGGATAGGCGTGGCGGCGGCCTGCCGGGTCCTCGACGCTGCCGTCCGCCAGGTACTCCGGTCCGACCGGCACCTTTCCGTGGCCGCCGGGGATATCGAGGATGTAGGTCGGCTGGCAGAGGCCGCTGACGGCCCCACGCATGGCCCGCATGATCGCCTGGCCGGTCTCGACCGAGGTCCGCAGGTGACCGGTGCCCAGCGCCAAGTCCGCGTGGTGCAGATAATAGGGCTTGATCCGCGTCTCGACGAAGGCGCGCATTAAGGCGGTCAGCGTCTCCGGATCGTCGTTGACGCCCGCCAGCAGCACGGTCTGGCCGAGCATGGGGACGCCCGCGTCGACGATCCGGGCGCAGGCGGCGCGGGCTTCGGCGGTGAACTCGCGGGCGTGATTGGCATGCAGCGCGACATAGACCGCCTTGCCCGGCGCCTGGAGCGCGGCGACCAGCTCATCGGTGACGGTCTCGGGCTGCACCGCCGGGACGCGGGTGTGGAAACGGACCACCTTCACGTGGCCGATCTCGCCGAGACGGCCCATCACCTCGCGCAGGCGGCGCGGCGACAGGATGAACGGATCACCGCCGGTGACGATCACCTCCCAGATGTCCGGCCGCTCGGCGATGTACGCCATGGCCGCGTCCAGGGCGGCCGGCGACAGCGAACGAACGCCCTCGGGCCCCACCATCTCGCGGCGGAAGCAGAAGCGGCAGTAGACCGCGCAGGCGTGATTCAGCTTCAGCAGGCAGCGGTCGGGATAGCGGTGCACGATCCCCTCGACCGGCGAATGCGGCAGGTCGCCGATCGGGTCGGCGGACTCCTCGGGCCGAAGCTCCAGCTCAACCTCTGTTGGCATGAACTGGCGCGCGATGGGATCGTGTGCGTCGGCGGAATCGATCAGCTCGGCCATCGGCGCGGTGATCGCCACTGCGTACTGCGCCGCGACCCGCTCCAGCGCCGGCAGGCGATCGGGTGCGATCAGGCCAGCCTGAACCAGGTCCTGCACAGAACGGAGCGTCTTGGTGGTCATCGCGCGGGCTTATGGGCTGCGCGGGGCCCGCCGTCAAAAATGTGCAGTTCACGCGGTGGCCGAAGCGCCTAGCGTAATCGTGGAATTCGCGGGGTTGGTAATGGACGAGGCGCTCGATCAGGTCGCGGACGGCTTCGTGCCGCGCGGGCTCGCGCCCCACTGGTACCTGCCCATCTATCTGCCGTTCGGACTGACCGGCGGATTTGTCGGCGTCACCATGGGCTATCTGCTGGCGCACCATGGGGTCAGCGTCGCCGCCGTGGCCGCCTTGCTCGTGCTCTATGGCCTGCCCACCACGTGGAAGTTCGCCATGGGTCCGGTGCTGGACACCAGCCTCTCGCCTCCCAAGTGGTATCTGATCAACCTGGCGATCGCTGTGGCGGCGTTGGTCGCACTGGCGTTCACCCCGCTGTCCATGTCCAGCATGCCGCTCCTCAGCGGATTGGCCCTGCTGATGGGAGTGGCGATGAACGCGATGACGTCATCGGCGACAGCCGGCATGGCGCTGACCACGCCGAACGAACAGCGCGGCGCCGTCGCGGGATGGCTGCAATGCGGTCAGTTGGGCGGCGCGGGCCTCGGCGGCGGGCTCGGCCTGTGGCTGGCCGAGCACGCGGGCGGACAGGCCACCGCCGCCCTGGTGCTGGCTGGCCTGTGCGCACTCTGCGCCCTGCCGATCCTGCACCTTCGCGTCCCGCCGCGCTTGGCCGGGGTCTCGGTCCGTCACCGGCTTCTGGATGTCGTGGGCGCGCTCTGGACCCTGACGCGCACCCGCACCGGCGTCCTTGCGATCCTGGCCAATGTCCTGCCGGCCTCGTTGGGCGCCGCGACCACCTTGCTGCCGACTGTGGCGGGCGATTGGCATGCATCGGCCGATACCGTCGCCCTGGTGCTGGGCGCCATCACCGGGATCGCGAACCTCCCGGGCTGCATTATCGGCGGCTATCTCTGCGACATCTTCCCGAGGCGGACGGTGTATGTCCTCTCAGCCCTGGCCTGCGCCTTGGGCGAGGCGGCGATGGCCTTTGGACCTCATACGCCGCTCTCGTTTGGCGTTTTCGCGATCCTCAACGCGGTGCTGCTCGGCCTTTCCTGGGCGGCTGTCAGCGCGGTCTGCTTCGAGCAGCTCGGCGCGCGGGCCGCCGCCACTGTGGCCGCCGTGCTCAGCAGCATCTCCAACCTGCCCGTGGTGATCATGGTGGCGATCGTTGGATCCGTGCAGGGCAAGCATGGATCGACAGGCATGTTGTTGGTCGAGGCCGCGTTCGGTGTGGCCTCAGTGGTCGTCTATGTGCTGATCGCTTCGGTCTGGAAATCCGCCCCGGCGGTCAATCTCAACGCGGCTCCGGCTCCCGCCTAGGTCTCCGCCACTGGCCCCCAGAGCACCTGCTCGATGCGCCGCGCGCCAGTCGCCAGCATCACCAGCCGGTCGAGCCCCAGAGCCCCACCGCTTGCCTCGGGCATGGCCCCCAGGGCGGCCAGGAAATCCTCGTCGATGGGGTAGCGCTCGCCGTAGACACGGGCCTTCTCCGCCATCTCGGCTTCGAAACGGCGGCGCTGTTCGTTGGGATCGGTGAGTTCGCCGAAGCAATTGGCGAGCTCGACGCCGCAGGCATACAGCTCGAAACGCTCAGCCACGCGCGGATCGGAGGTCTTGGGCCGCGCCAGCGCCGCCTCGCTGACCGGATATTCGCAAAGGATCGTCGCCCGCTCGCGGCCCAGGCGCGGCTCGATCTTCTCGACCAGCACGCGGCTGAAGACGTCGGCCCAGGTGTCGTCGGGCGCCGTGCGAACGCCCTGCCCCATCGCCTCGGCGGCCAGGGCGTCGCGATCTCCGAGGCGAGCGAGAAGGTCGATCCCCGCGAACCGGTCGAAGGCCTCCGCCAGGGTCACCCGCTCCGGTTCGGCCAGCGGATCGATGCTGCAGTCCCTATGGATGAGCGCCTTCGCCCCGGCGGCCTCGGCGGCGACCGCCAGCAGGCTCGCGCAATCGGCCATCAGCGTCTCGTAGGGCTCACCCGCCCGATACCACTCCAGCAGCGTGAACTCCGGATGGTGCAGCGGCCCGCGCTCGCGGTTGCGCCACACCCGCGCCAGCTCGAACATCCGGGGCTCGCCGGCGGCCAGCAGCTTCTTGGCCGCGAACTCCGGCGAGGTGCGCAGATAGAGCGGCGCCCGCTCGCCGGCGATCCCCACCGCCTCGGTGGCGAAGGCGTGCAGGTGCGCCTCGTTGCCCGGCGAGACCTGAAGGGCGGGCGTCTCAACTTCCACGAAATCCCGGGCTGCGAACCATCCGCGGATCGCCGCGGTGACCCGCGCACGGCTCATCAGATAGGGCCGACGGTCGGCCAGACGGTCGGGCGTCCACCAGGGCGAGGGCTTGAGTTCAGGCAAGGGTGCGACCGCTCTGCGGCTTTGGAGGGGGGTGGCGATTTCGCCGCCAATCGCTATAGGGGCGCGACAAGAAATTCATCAGCGGAATCGCGCGACCTCAGATCGCCGCCGCCGTCATCGAGGAAGACCGACTTTGAAAGTGATCGCCAGCTCGCTGCGCAAGGGCGCCGTCGTCGACATGGAAGGCCGCCTCTATGTCGTGCTCACCGCCGAGAACATCCACCCCGGCAAGGGTACGCCGGTGACCCAGTTGAACATGCGCCGCATCTCCGACGGGGTGAAGGTGTCGGAACGCTGGCGCACGACCGAGCAGGTCGAGCGCGCCTTCGTCGACGACCGCAACTTCACCTTCCTCTACCAGGACGGCGAAGGCTTCCACTTCATGAACCCGGAAACCTACGACCAGGTGGTCTGCACCCCTGAAGTGGTCGGTGACGCGGCGGTCTGGCTACAGGACGGCATGACGGTGATGCTCTCGACCCACGACGGCGTGCCGATTGCGCTGGAGCTGCCGCGCCTGCTCACCTTGGAAATCACCGAGACCGAGCCGGCGGTGAAGAACCAGACAGCGTCTTCGTCCTACAAGCCGGCGATCCTGTCGAACGGCGCGCGCATAATGGTGCCGCCCTACATCGCCGCCGGGACCCGCGTCGTGGTCCTGACCGAGGACTTTTCCTATCACGAACGCGCCAAGGACTGATCAGGCGGGCGCGGGGGCGTCTGGTCTCGGGGCGGCGCAAACCCCACCTAGATCGCATTGTGTTGGAGTAAGCCCATGCGGACCACCCTCCTCGACATCCGCAAGATGAAGGCGGCCGGCCGACGGATCGCCATGCTGACGGCCTATGACTACCCCTCGGCCAAGCTCGCCGACCGGGCCGGCGTGCCGCTGCTGCTGGTCGGTGACTCCCTCGGCATGGTGGTGCACGGGCACGAGACGACGCTGCCGGTGACCTTGGACGACATGGTCCGCCACGCCGCCGCCGTCGTGCGCGGTTCAGAGCGGGCCTTGGTGATCGCCGACCTGCCCTTTCTGACCTACGCTACGGCGGACGACGCGGCGGCCGCGGCGCGGCGGCTGATGCAGGAGGCTGGCGTCCAGGCCGTCAAGCTGGAGGGCGGCGCCCATGTCGCCCCGATCGTGCGCCACCTGACGCAGTTCGGCGTGCCGGTGATGGCCCATCTCGGCTTCACCCCGCAGTCGCAGCACACCCTGGGCGTCCGGGTCCAGGCCAAGGAGGCGGCCTGCGCCAAGCGATTGATCGAGGACGCCCTGGCGCTGGAGGCGGCCGGCGCGTTCGCCGTGGTGCTGGAACTGGTCCCCGCGTCCCTGGCCGCCGAGGTGTCCAAGCGGCTGCGCGTCCCGACCATCGGCATCGGAGCCGGGGCCGGCTGCGACGGCCAGGTGCAGGTCTGGCACGACCTCTTGGGCCTGTTCGAGACCTCGCCGCGTCACGCCAAGCGCTACGCCGAGGTCGGCGCGGCCATCGACCAGGCGCTGCGCGCCTATGTGAGCGATGTCGAGGACGGCCATTTCCCCACCGACGCCCAGAGCGCGCGGATGGACCCCGACGAACTGGCCCGCGCCCTGGCTTGAGCCCGGCCCATGCAAGTCCTCAAGACCGTCGCGGCCTTCCGCGCCGCCCGCGCCGGGTGCGGCGACCTTGGCCTCGTGCCGACCCTGGGTTTCCTCCACGAAGGGCACCTGAGCCTCGTCGCCCGCGCCAGAGCCGAGAACGCCGCCGTGGCGGTCAGCATCTTCGTCAACCCCACCCAGTTTGGCCCGAACGAGGACCTCGCCCGCTACCCCCGCGACCTGCCCCGCGACCTGCGGCTTCTGGAGGCGGCCGGCGTCGACCTGGTCTTCGCGCCGGCGCCCGCGGAGATGTACCCGCCCAGGTTCGACCTCAGCATCCAGGTCGGCGGCGTCACGGACGTGCTGGAAGGCGCCGTGCGGCCCGGCCATTTCGCCGGCGTCGCCACCGTGGTCGCCAAGCTGTTCAACATCGTCCAGCCGACCCGGGCCTACTTCGGCCAGAAGGACGCCCAGCAGTGCGTGGTGATCCAGAAGCTGGTCCGCGATCTGGACATGCCGGTCGAGGTGATCGTCGCGCCCACGGTGCGCGAGGCGGACGGTTTGGCGCTCTCCAGCCGCAACAGCTACCTGACGCCGGAGCAGCGGGCCGTTGCACCGGCCATCTTTCGCGGCCTTCTGGCGGCCGAGGCCTTGTTCGACGCCGGTGAGCGCGACGGTGACGCGCTGCGTCGGGCCGTGCGCGCGGCAATCGAAGCCGAGCCGCAATTCTCCGTCGACTACATCAGCGTCGCCGATCCGGAGACCTTGGCCGAGCTGGACCGCGCAGGCGCCTGCGCTCTCGTGTCGATCGCCGCACGGCTGGGGACCACCCGGCTGATCGACAACATCCTGCTGGGCTAAGGCCGCACGATCGTCCCGCCGGTCATCGGTGTGGGGACGCCCGTCGTCTTGGGGAAGCTGATCGGCAGACCCTTAGCCGTGCGCGCGGCGAGGTAGGCGAAGGCTTCGGCCTCGATGGAATCGCCGCGCCAGCCGTGGTCCTCGGCGGTCTTCACCGGCATCGGCAGGCGCGCGCTGAGCGCCTTCATGATCTCCGGGTTGTGCCGGCCGCCGCCGCAGACGATCACCTCGGTGGGGTTCTGCCCCATCATCTCGAAGCCCAACCGTACCGCCTCGGCCATAAAGGCCACCAGGGTGGCGGCGGCGTCTTCCAGCTCCAGAAGCTCCAGCGGCTCAAGGGAGAAATCAAAACGATCCAGTGACTTGGGTGGAGGTGCTGAGAAATACGGATGCCCCAACAGGCCCGCCAGGACGCCCTCGTTGACCCGGCCCACGCTGGCGTACCGGCCCTTGTCGTCGAAGCGACCGGCGCCCCTGGCCTGCACCATCAGGTCGATCATGCCGTTGCCGGGCCCGGTGTCGAAGGCCGCGATCTCGTCACCGCCGGACCAGAAGGTGACGTTGGCGACGCCCCCGATGTTCAGCACGGCCAGCGGCGCGCTCAATCCTGAAGCGACGGCCCGGGCCAGGTGGTAGATCGGCGCCAAGGGCGCGCCCTCGCCGCCCGCGGCCACGTCGGCGGTGCGGAAATCGTGGGCCACGGGCACGCCGGTCTTGGCTGCGAGCCAGGCCGCGTCGCCCAGTTGCACCGTGCGCCCTACCCGGCCGTCTTGCGGGCGTTCGTGCAATACCGTCTGGCCGTGCATGCCGATCAGGTCGATGTCCGCCCACTTGAGGCCGTTGGCGGCCAGGAACTCCTCGGCGGCGGCGAAATGCTCCTCGGCGCCAGCGCGCGCGGCCTCGGCAAAGATCACCGGCTCCGGCGCGCCCCGCGGCCACGCCAGGGCCTGTTTCGTCGCTTCCAGCATCACGTCGCGGGTAGCGTCGCTCAGCTTGCGCTCGCCCGCCGGGCCGAAGGCGGAAATGGCCTGCCCATCGGTCTCCAGCACCGCCATGTCGACGGCGTCGAGGGAGGTCCCGGTCATGAATCCCAGCACACGCATCCGGCTTGACTGCCATGCGCCGCGCCCGTAGTCAGCCGCCATGTTCGGAAACGCCGCCCGCTTCGGCCGCTACTACCGCCTGCCCTAGCCGCAGGCGACCGATCCCTCGCGCCTGCCCTCACCCGGCTGGCGCTCTCCATCAGATCAGAGACAAAGCGCCGGCCTCCTTCCCACCGGAGTCCCGTGATGTCCCTCGAAACCGCCGACAAGGCCGTGCTAGAGCGCAGCGGCTCGTTCTTAGAGAATCCCCGAATGACCGACGTCGCCTTCCAGTCGAAGTTCCTGCAGGTCCTGCGCGACCGCGGCTACATCCACCAGATCACCCATCCGGAGGAGCTGGACGCCGCGGCGAAAGCCGGCCCTGTCGCCGCCTACATCGGCTTCGACGCGACGGCGCCCTCGCTGCACGTCGGCAGCCTGATCCAGATCATGATGCTGCGCCGGCTGCAGCAGACCGGCCACAAGCCGATCGTGGTGATGGGCGGCGGCACCACCAAGGTCGGCGATCCCTCGGGCAAGGACGAGAGCCGCAAGCTGCTGACCGAGGCGGACATCCAGGCCAACATCGCCTCGATCCGCACGGTCTTCGAGAAATTCCTGAAATTTGGGAACGGACCGACTGACGCAATCATGGTCGACAACGACGAGTGGCTGTCGAAGCTCGGCTACATCGATTTCCTGCGCGACTACGGCGTGCACTTCACGATCAATCGGATGCTGGCGTTTGACAGCGTGAAGCTGCGGCTGGAGCGCGAACAGCCGCTGACCTTCATCGAATTCAACTACATGCTGATGCAGGCCACCGACTTCCTGGAACTGAACCGCCGCTACGGTTGCGTGCTGCAGATGGGCGGCTCGGACCAGTGGGGCAACATCGTCAATGGCGTGGAGCTGATCCGTCGCGTGGACCAGAAGCCGGCGTTCGGCCTGACCACGCCGCTGCTCGCCACCGCGTCGGGCGCGAAGATGGGCAAGACCGCCCAGGGCGCCGTGTGGCTCAACGCCGACCTGCGCAGTCCTTACGATTACTGGCAGTTCTGGCGGAACACCGAAGACGCCGACGTGGGACGCTTCCTGCGCCTGTTCACCGACTTGCCGCTGGACGAGATCGCGCGCCTGGAAGCCCTGCCGGGCGCCGAGATCAACGACGCCAAGAAGGTGCTGGCCAACGCGGCGACGACCCTGCTGCACAGCGCGGAGGAAGCCGCCAAGGCCGCCTCAGCGGCGGAGGCGGCCTTCGAGCAAGGCAAGCTCTCCGACGACCTGCCGACGCACGAGGTCCCAGCGGCAGAGCTCTCGGCCGGCATCGTGCTGGCGACGCTGGCGGCGGACGTCGGCCTGGCCGGCTCACGCGGCGAAGCCCGGCGCCTAGCGCAGGGCGGCGGCCTGCGGGTCAACGACAAGGCCGAAACCGACGCCAACCGTCTGGTGACCGACACCGATCTGGTCGAAGGCGTCGTCAAGCTGGCGGCCGGCAAGAAGAAGATCGTCCTGGTGAAACCGGTCTGAGGAGAGAGACGATGGGCAAGATCGCCGAGGGCGCCAAGGCGCCGGACTTCACGATGGAGAGCGCAGCCGGCCCGATCCGCCTGGCCGACTTCGCCGGCAAGACCTTGGTGCTCTATTTCTATCCGAAGGACGACACGACCGGCTGCACCAACGAGGCCAAGGATTTCAGCGCGCTGAAGCCTGCGTTCGACAAGGCCGGCGTGGCCGTGGTCGGGGCCTCGAAGGACAGCCTCAAGAGCCATGAAAAATTCACCGCCAAGTACGGCTTGACCATCTCCTTGGGCTCCGACCCTGCAGGCAAGGCGATCGAGGCCTTCGAAAGCTGGGTCGAGAAGAAGCTCTACGGCCGCGAATATATGGGCATCGACCGCTCGACCTTCCTCATCGAGGACGGCGTCATCCGGCGCCTCTGGCGCAAGGTGAAGGTGGCCGGGCACGCCCAGGCGGTGCTGGACGCGGCGAGGGCGCTGTAGCGCGGCGTGCGCCCCGTCCGACCTCCGGATTTCGGCGAATCGGATATCCGAAATGCGCGATCCTTAACCTTCCATCAAGCACGAACGTAAACCGTCTTGCGCGCCCCGAATTTCTCATTGCATATCGCCGGGGTTCCACGGGGATGGGGACTTCAGCCACCGCATGCAACGCTTAGCGCGCCTCCGCCGCTCGCTTCTTGAGCTGTTTCCCGAACGCCATCTCTATGTCCGCTCGGGCGGGGAGATGAAGGGCTACGTCCTCACGCCGAAGACCCAGATGCTGGTCGCCGCCGGGATTTCCGCCGCGGCGCTGTGGATGGGCGTCTGCAGCGCGGCCATGCTGGTGAACATGATGTCGGCCTCGTCGACCGACCGCGAGATCGCCCGCACCCAGGCCAAGTACGAACGCTGGATTGCCGATCGCCAGGCGCGGCTCAACTCCGCGGTGGCGCAGCTGAACGCCGGCGGAAACACCGCCAACGCCGGCGTCGCCGCCGACATCGAAAAGCGCCATGCGGCCCTGGCCATGCTGCTGACCGACATGAAGAGCGCGCCCGGCGCAGCCGCCGCCCTGACGCCGGTGATCGAGAAGGCCGTGGCCTCCAACGACCGTAACCCGGCGCACATCGTCGAGGCCGTGCGGGTCAGCCAGGAACAGCTTCTCGACGCCGCCGACACCTTCGCCAAGAGCCGCGCCGACAGGCTGCGCCTGGCCTTCCGGCTCGCCGGCCTGACACCATCGGCCTATGTGCCGCAGGGCGCCGCCCTCGGCGGGCCGTTGATCGAGTCCAAGGACCCCCGCGCGCTCGCCGCCGTGCTCGACGTGGATGAGGGGTTCGCCGACCGCATCCAGCACGCCGCCAGTGACATGAGCGAAGCCCATGCCCTGGAGCAGGCGGCGCATGGCCTTCCCTTCGCCAATCCCACGCCGGGCGCAGAGCGGTCCAGCGGGTTCGGCGTCCGTGTCGATCCCTTCACGGGCCATCCGGCCTATCATTCCGGCCAGGACTTCTCCGGCTCGCGCATGGAGGCGATCCACGCCACCGGCCCGGGCGTCGTCTCCTTCACCGGCGTTCGGTCCGGCTATGGCAACACCGTTGAGATCGACCACGGCAAGGGGCTGAAGACCCGCTACGCCCACCTGGCGGCGATCTCCGTGGCCGTCGGCCAGCAGGTTGCGGTCGGCCAGCGCCTGGGCGGCATGGGCTCGACCGGCCGCTCCACCGGCACACATCTGCACTACGAGGTGTGGCTGAACGGCCGCGCCATGAACCCGGATCGTTTCCTCAAGGCAGGCGACTATGTTCAGCAAGCCGAATAAGCCCGCGAACACCTCCAGCCGCCCGGAACCGGCCGACGCGGCGCGCAAACCGATCGCCATGTCGCTGATCGCCGAGAACGTCAGCGTCGACGGCGACATCGCCAGCGACGGCGACATCCAGCTGGACGGCGCGGTGCATGGCGACCTGAAGGTGGCCCATCTGTCGATCGGCGAGACCGGCCAGGTCGAAGGCGCGATCACCGCCGACGCCGTGGAGATCCGCGGCCGGGTGGCGGGCGCGATCAGCGCCCGGACCGTGCGCCTCTTCGCCACCGCCAGGGTCGACGGCGACATCACCCACAGCCAGCTTTCCATCGACGCCGGCGCCCATTTCGCCGGCCGCAGCGCCAGGCTGGGCGAGCCGCAGCAGGAACAGCTCAGCCTGTCGATGGCGGCGGAATAGCTACTCCCGCGTCACGCCCACGCGCTGGGCGAGCGCCGCGCCCATGAACGGGTCGAGGTCGCCGTCGAGGACGCCCTGGCTGTCGGAGGTCTCCACCTCGGTGCGCAGGTCCTTGACCATCTGATAGGGCTGCAGGACGTAGCTGCGGATCTGGTGGCCCCAACCGATGTCGGTCTTCTGGTCTTCCAGCGCCTGCTGCGCCGCTTCGCGTCGCTGCAATTCCGCCTCGTAGAGCCGCGCGCGCAGCATCTTCCAGGCCTCTTCTCGGTTCTGGTGCTGCGAGCGGCCGGCCTGACAGGCCACCGCGATCCCCGTCGGGATGTGCGTCAGGCGCACGGCCGAGTCAGTCTTGTTGATGTGCTGGCCGCCGGAGCCGGAGGCCCGGTAGGTGTCGGTGCGCACGTCGGCGGGGTTGATGTCGATGACGATGGTGTCGTCCACCACCGGATAGACCCAGACCGAGGCGAAGCTGGTGTGTCGTTTGGCGGCGGCGTCAAAGGGCGAGATGCGCACCAGACGGTGCACGCCCGCCTCGGTCTTCAGCCAGCCGTAGGCGTTGGGGCCCTTGATCTGCAGGGTCGCCGACTTGATGCCGGCCTGGTCGCCGGAGGTCTCTTCCAGGAAGTCGACCTCCATGCCGTGGGCGTTGGCCCAGCGGGTATACATGCGCAGCAGCATGCCGGCCCAGTCGCAGGACTCGGTGCCGCCGGCGCCGGAGTTGATTTCCACGAAGGCGTCGTTGCCGTCGGCCTCCCCGCTGAGCAGGGCCTCCAGCTCGGCGCGGCCGGCGCGCTCCTTGATACCCTTCAGCTGGGCGCGGGCCTCTTCGAGCGAGGCCTCATCGCCCTCGTCGTCGGCCATCTCGGCGTAGCCCAGGGCGTCGGCGAGGTCGCGCTCCAGCCCCTTCACCGCGTCGATCTGGCCGGCCAGCCGGGTGCGCTCGCGCATCAGGGCCTGGGCGGCCTCGGCGTTGTCCCAGAGGGTCGGGTCCTCGACCCGGGCGTTCAGTTCGTCCAGACGGCGGAGCGCGGGCTCCCAGTCAAAGACGCCTCCTGAGCAGTTCGATCGACTGCTCGATGTCGGCCTTGGCGGCCTCGACATCCAATCTCATGGGGACACTCCAGATAGCGGACGCGCCAGATAGGCTGGCCGAGCAAGAAGGTCGAGACCTTCTTGCTCAAGATTCCTGCAAAGATTCGAGCGCGGCCAGCCGCGCTCGGGGCTCAATCGTACAAGCCGTTGACCTCGTCCTTCTTGGCCGGCGGCTTCGGCGGGACCGGCGCCAGAGGGTTCACCGCGGCCGCGGCGTTGGGCGCGCCGGTGACCCCATTGCCGAACACCTGGTCGTAGGGCTGCGGCCCGGTGAGGCTGTCATCGACGAGCTTGGGCTCGGTGCCGGGCTTGAACGCCTCGCGGATGCCGCGGACCATGGCGTAGCGGGCGTTGGGCGGCGCGCGGAAGTCGTCGGGAGCGAAATACTTGTTCGCCTCCTGCATGAAGCCGATGAAGATTGGCAGGGCTGCGCGGGCCCCCTGCTCGCCCTCGCCGAGGCTGCGATTGTCGTCGAACCCGATGTAGGTGCCAACCACGATGTGCGGCGTGAAACCCACGAACCAGGCGGAACGGAATTCGCTGGTGGTGCCGGTCTTGCCGCCGGTCGGCCGGCCGAGAACGCTGGCGGCGGCGCCGGTGCCCCGCTGGACGACGCCCTGCAGCATCGAGGTGATCTGGTAGGCGGTGATCGGGTCCCAGACCTGAGCGCCGCTCGGCGGGACGCGCGGGCTCTCGTCGCCGTTGAAGCCCATCGTGCAGCGGTCGCAGTCGCGCTGGTCGGCCTTGAAGATGGTCTTGCCCTCGCGGTCCTGCACCAGCTCGATCAGGTGCGGCTCGATCTTGCGGCCGCCGTTGACGAAGGCGGAATAGGCTCCGGTCAGGCGGAACACCGTGGTCTCCCCGGCGCCCAGCGCCATGGCCAGCACGTTCTCCATTTTGGTCACCACGCCCAGGCGGATGGCCGAGGCGCTGATCTTCGGCATGCCGACGCCCTGGGCCAGGCGGACGGTCATGGTGTTCAGCGACAGCTCCAGGCCCTTGCGAAGCGGCAGCGGGCCCAGGTACTCGTGCTCGTAGTTCTCCGGTGTCCAGGCTTGGCCGTTGGCGCCGGGCAGCGAAATCGGACCGTCAACGACGATGCTCGCCGGCGTGTAGCCGCTCTCCAGAGCCGTGGCGTAGACGATGGGCTTGAAGGCCGAGCCCGGCTGACGGAAGGCCTGGGTGGCGCGGTTGAAGCTGGAGAGCGAGAAGGAATAGCCGCCGACCATGGCCAGAACCCGGCCGGACTCGGGGTCCATGGCCACCAGGGCGCCGTTCACCGCCGGCACCTGCTTCAGGCGGAAGTCCGCGCCGCCCTTGTCGTCGGGGGCCACGAAGATCAGGTCGCCAGCGCCGATGCCCTTGCCGGCCCGCGCCCAGGCGACATCCTCTGGCGACAGCATTCCGGACTGCCCCTCGACGGTCTTGATCCGCACGCCGCCCTTGACGTCTTCGACCACGGCGGCGCGCCAGGTGCGGCGCTCGGCGGGCGTCACGGTGTTCTTCGCCACTTGCTCCCACCCGGTCAGCGTCGCCACATGGCCCCAGGCCCCGCGCCAGCCGTGGCGATGATCGTAGCGCTCCAGCCCGTCCATCAGCGCCGTGCGCGCTGCGCTCTGCAGGCGTGGATCGAGCGTCGTGCGCATGTAGTAGCCACCCTCGGTCAGCTTCGGCCCGAGCGTGGCCAGCCCCCGGCGGCGGACCTCTTCGACGAAGTAGTCGGCGTCACGGTACTTGGCCCGCGTCGGCTCCGGCTGGACGACCAGGTCTTCCTGCTTGGCGGCGTTGGCCTGGGCGCGGGTCACCCAGCCGGCCTCGGCCATCTGGTCCAGCACCCAGTTGCGCCGCTGCATCGCCTGCGCCTTGCGCCGGATCGGATGATAATTGTCCGGCCCCTTGGGCAGCGAGGCCAGATAGGCCGACTGGGCCAGGTCCAGGTCGGTGATCGACTTGCCGAAGTAGTTGTAGGCCGCCGCGCCCACGCCATAGGAGCGGTAGCCCAGCCAGATCTCGTTCAGATAGAGCTCGAGCACGCGCTCCTTCGACAGCGTGTGGTCAAGCTGCTGGGCGATCAGCGCCTCTTTCAGCTTGCGCCCGATCGTCGCGTCGTTGGTCAAAAGGATATTCTTGGCCACCTGCTGGGTGATCGTCGAGCCGCTCTCCAGCCGCCGCCCTTGCGCCAGGTTGATGATGTCCTTGGCGCTGGCGCGGATGATGCCGGTGTAGTCTAGGCCCGCGTGCTTGAAGAAGTTGCGGTCCTCCGCCGCCAGGAAGGCCTGGGCCAGCTGCGGCGGGATGTTGTCGTAGGGCACGAAGATCCGCCGTTCGCGGGAGAACTCCCCGATCAGGGTGCCGTCCCAGGCATAGGCGCGCGTCGCGGTCGGCGGGCGGTAGTCGGCGAGGTCGGAGGCGTCGGGCATGTCGTGGAACAGCCACGCGGCCCAGATGGCGACGGCGAAGCCCGCCACGGCGATGAGGCTCAGCACCGTCACGCCGGCGATCGCGACCCATCTTTCGCGGGGAAAATCCAATGGACTAACGGCCTCCAGAGGCGCCCCGCCCCTATAGGGCCCGGTCTAACCGGCTTCGGATGCGGCGCCAACGGGCGCGCGCGGCGCCTGCGTCAGCGCGACGCGAGTCGCGTCGCTTCGGCGAAGTAGTCGTCGATGGCGTCGCCGACTGAGCTCATCAGCCGCTTGCGCTGCGCGGGGTCGCGCAGGAACTCTTCGTCCTCGGCATTGGTGACGAAGCCCATTTCCAGCAGGACGGCCGGCACGTCGGGGGCCAGCAGCACCATGAAGCCGGCGTCGCGCTGGCTGCGGCGCAGCAGGGGCGTCTTGCCGTCGATGTGGCTGACCAGGGTGTTGGCGAAGGCCGCCGAGCGGTTCTTGGTGTTGCGCTGAGTCAGGTCGAAGAGGATGTCCTGCACCCCGCGGTCGCCGGTCAGGCTGGCCTTCATGAACCAGTCGTCCTGCTTCACGAAGCGGGCGGCGCGGTTCGAGGCCTTGTCCGAAAGCGTATAGACACTCGCGCCCCGCACGCTGGCGTCGCCGCCCGAGTCGGAGTGTAGCGAGATGAAGAGATCGGCGCCGGCCCGTTGCGCGATCCGCACCCGGTCCTGCAGCGGCACATAGGTGTCGTCGTTGCGGGTCAGCACCACCTGGTAGCGGGTCGAACGTTCCAGCCGCTCCTTCAGCGCCATCGCCGCCGCCAGGTTCACGTCCTTCTCGAAGCCCTGCGCGCCGGACGCGCCGGGATCGTGGCCGCCGTGGCCCGGGTCGATGACGATGACCTTCTTCAGCGAAATCGGCGCGGCGTGGGTGATCGTCGGAATGATCTGCGGGCGCAGCTTCAACGCCACCGGGATCGCGGAGACCTTGGCGCTGGTCATCCGCACCTGGCCCGGCTGATAGATCACATCTACGACATAGCGGTAGTGATCGACGCCGTCGGCCGGCGGCAGCAGGAAGCGGCCCTTGATCCTGGCGTCGGGCGCCAGGTCCAGCTGCAGGCGCGCGCCGCCGGACGTCTGATCGACGGACCAGGCCTTCACCAGGCCCTGGCCCAGCCCCTGAAGCCCGCCCGCGGCGGAAATGGTCGGCAGCACAAGGACAACATGGCCGTCATCGGCGCCGTCGGCCACCAGACGCGCGCTGGCAGCCTGGTCGATATCCATCACGAGACGGGTCTGTTGGGAATCGCCGCCCAGACGCACCTTGAGCAGGCCGCCTACGGCTCCGGCCGCGTGCGAGGCCACGGCGCCGGCCAGGCCCACGGCCACAGCGGCCGCCGCGGCGATCGCCACGCGCCCCCGGTTCCGCATCAGGACCCCTGCCCCCAACCGCATTCGACTTCAGCCCCTGGAGGAGTTCTTCAATTCCTCAATACAACAGCCATATACGCGCTGAGCCGGTGGATAAAAGATTAACCACACCTTGCCGGGTGCGACCTTTGCGGTTCGGCTTTCCTTTTGCCGCCTGGTGTTGCAATGTCCCTTCGCGCGCCAAACCGCCTCTCGCGTCATGCGGGGCGAAGGGTCGCGCGAACAAAAGCCCGCGTCAGCTGACCGTTTTCCGGCGAGCGACGCCCTATCCGATCCGCGCCATTCCGGCGCGCCTAGGAACACACTCGATGGGCAGCGCTGCTCACGCCACATACCGGCCTCAGGCCTCCGGAGACGCCGTTCGCGGCGCCCTCTCCGCCGGCGCGCGCGTCCATCCCACAAACAGCGAGCTGCGCCTGGTCCGAAAGCCCAGAGCGCGCTGCGGAGATAATTTGAATGTCCAAGAACATGTTGATCGACGCTGCCCACGCGGAAGAAACGCGTGTGGTGGTGGTCGACGGAACCCGCGTTGAAGAGTTCGATTTCGAAAGCTCAAACCGTAAGCAGCTCAGAGGGAACATCTATCTCGCCAAGGTGACGCGCGTTGAGCCGTCGCTGCAGGCGGCCTTCATCGAGTATGGCGGCAATCGCCATGGCTTCCTGGCCTTCAACGAAATCCACCCCGACTACTACCAGATCCCGGTCGCCGACCGCGAAGCGCTGATGCGCGAGGAAGCCGAGGAAGAGGACGAGCATCACGAGCCGCGCGGCCGCCGCAAGGCCGCCGACGCCTCTGAGGGCGCGTCCGACGATGAGGACGAGGATCACGAAGCCGCCTCCGAGGACGACGACGACGTCATGGAGGAAGAGGTTGCGCGCCGCCGCCGCCGGCTGATGCGCAAGTACAAGATCCAGGAAGTGATCCGCCGCCGGCAGATCATGCTGGTGCAGGTCGTCAAGGAAGAGCGCGGCAACAAGGGCGCGGCCCTGACCACCTACCTGTCGCTGGCCGGCCGCTATGGTGTCTTGATGCCCAACACCGCCCGGGGCGGCGGCATCTCGCGCAAGATCGAGACCGCCACCGACCGCCGCCGCCTGAAGGGCATCGTCCAGAGCCTGGACGTGCCGCAGGGCATGGGCCTGATCGTGCGCACCGCCGGCGCCAAGCGGACCAAGGCCGAGCTGAAGCGCGACTACGACTACCTGCTGCGCCTATGGGAAAATATTCGCGAGACCACGCTGCACTCCATCGCGCCGGCCCTCATCTACGAGGAAGAGGACCTAGTGAAGCGGGCGATCCGCGACCTCTACGACAAGGACATCGACGGTGTCTTCGTCGAGGGCGCGGCCGGCTTCAAGGAAGCGCGCGAGTTCATGCGCATGCTGATGCCCAGCCAGGCGAAGAAGGTTCAGCACTACACCGAGCCGACGCCGCTGTTCGTCAAGCACCGGGTCGAGGATCACCTCAGCCAGATCTATTCGCCGGTCGTGCCCCTGCGCTCGGGCGGCTATCTGGTGATCAACCAGACCGAGGCCCTGGTGGCCGTCGACGTGAACTCCGGCAAGTCCACTCGCGAACGCAATATCGAAGCCACCGCGCTGAAGACCAACATGGAAGCGGCCGAAGAGGCCGCCCGTCAGCTTCGCCTGCGCGACCTAGCCGGCCTGATCGTCATCGATTTCATCGACATGGATGAGTCGAAGAACAACCGCGCCGTCGAGAAGAAGCTGAAGGACTGCCTAAAGGACGACCGCGCCCGCGTGCAGATGGGCAAGATCTCCGCCTTCGGCCTGATGGAAATCTCCCGCCAGCGCCGCCGCAGCGGCGTGCTGGAGGGCACCACCCATGTTTGCGAGCATTGCGGCGGCACCGGGCGGGTCCGCTCGGTGGAGTCCAGCGCCCTGGCCGCCCTGCGCAGCCTTGAGCTTGAGGCCCTGAAGGGCGGCGGTGAGGCGACGCTGAAGACACCGCGCGCGGTCGGCCTCTATATCCTCAACGAAAAGCGCGCCCACCTGGCGCGGCTGCAGCAGACCCTGGGCCTGTTCGTCACCGTCATGGTCGACGACGACATGACCCAGGCCGACTGCCTGATCGAACGCACCTCGATGGAACAGCGGCCCGACCACGCCGTGGTCGCCGCCCCCGCCGCGGCCTATGCGCCGATGGTCGACGACGGCTACGATGACGAAGCCTTCGAAGACGAGGAAGAGGAAGAAGAAGACGAGGAGGCCCTCGAGCGCGAGGACACCGACGACGACGAGCCGCACGCCCGCGCCGAACACCCGCGCCGCGACGACGACGGCGAGCAGGGCGAAGGCGCCCACCGCGGTCGCCGTCGCCGCCGTCGCGGCCGCCGCGATGGCGAACCGCGCGAGCCGCGCGAAGCCACCGCCGGCGGCGCGCCCCGTCCCGCCGAAGGTCCGCGTGACGACAGCGAAGGCGGCGAAGGCCGCCGCCGCCGCCGCGGCCGCCGCGGCGGTCGCCGGATGCGCGACGACAGCCGCCCGACCGATGCCTTCTCCTGGACCCGGCCCTGGGTGCCTTATGGCGACGATCCGTTCGTCTGGTACGACCCTTCGGAAGACATGAAGAAGGCCCAGGCGCCCGCGCCGGCCCCAAGCCCGGCCAACGACGTGCGCGAGGCCCCGCGGGTGGCGGCGGAGGCTGCGGCCCCCGCCCCGACCACAACGGCCCGCCGCGCCGACGGCGGCGACGAAGAAGTGTGGGTCGAGCTGCCCGCCGCCGACGACCGGCCGAAGCGTTCGCGCCGTGGCCGTGGACGTGGACGTGGCGGCGCTGAGCCTGCCGAGGCCGAGGCGCCGAGGTCCACGCCGGAACCTGAAGCGGTCGCCGCGCCGGAGCCCGAACCCGCGCCGGAACCGGAGCCGATGATGGCCGAGGCGGCGCCGGCCGCCAAGAAGCCGCGCGCCAGCCGCGCCAAGGCCAAGCCGGTCGTGGCCGAGCCGGCGCTGGAAGTGGTCGCCGAGCCCGGGCCGTCAAAGGCGCCGCCGGAACCGGAACCGGCGCCTGTGGCGATTGCGCCGAGCGAGCCGGACCCGGCGGAGATCTCCGCCCCGCCCGTCGCGCCACGCAAAGGCTGGTGGCGGCGCGGGTGACGCGCTAGGTTCCGGACGGGGGGCGTCGTCGAGAGTTGAGCATGGCCGCTCCTGCCCGTCCGGTTTTCCGAATCGCACTCGCCGCGACCCTGGCCTTCAGCACCGTGCTGAGGCCGGGGATCGCCGCGGCGCAGTTCTTGCCGGGCGACAGCCTGATCCGCGACACCGAGATTGAGGAGATCCTGCACCGCGACGCGGCGCCGATCTTTACGGCCGCCGGCATCGACCCCAAGGGCATCCAGGTGGTCCTGGTCGGCTCCAAGGAACCCAACGCCGCCGCCGCTCCCGGGGTGATGATGGTCACCACGGCCCTGATCCTCGAATCGGACAATCCCAACCAGCTTGAGGGCGTCATCGCCCACGAAATCGGCCACCTGGCCGGCGGCCACAGCTTCCGCTCCGGCGACTATCAACGAGCCGGCATGGTGCCGATGATCCTGACCATGGGCCTGGGCGTCCTGGCGGCGATCGCCGGGTCCGGCGAGGCCGCTGCCGGCCTGATTTCAAGCGCGCCCTATTTCGGTGCCCTGGGCGCGGCCGGCTTTGGCCGCGAGCAGGAGGCCCGCGCCGACCAGGCCGGCGCCACCTATATGGAAAAGGCCGGTCTGTCCGGCCGCGGCCTCGTCGAGTTCTTCGACAAGTTCCGCTACCAGGAGGTCTTCGCCCAGTATCGTCGCTACAAGTTCTTCATCGACCACCCGCTGTCCTCGGACCGGATCGAGGCGCTGCAGGTCCGGGTGTCGGCCATGCCGCACTACTACAAGAAGGACAGTCCCGAGGCGGTCTCCGAGCACGAGATCATGAAGGCCAAGCTGGAGGGGTTCATCAATCCGCAGGCCTCGCTCAACAAGTTCGACGAGAAGGATATGTCCTATCCCGCGCGCTACGCCCGGGCGATCGCCTACTACCAGTTGAAGGAGCCGGAGAAGGCCCTGAAACGGGTCGACGCCCTGATCGCCGAGCAACCGGACAACGCCTTCCTCTACGAGCTGAAGGGCCAGATCATGTTCGAGTTCGGCCAGGTCGAAGGGGCCGAGGCGCCGCAACGCAAGTCCGTGGAATTGCGTCCCGACGCGCCGTTGCTGCGGATCAACCTCGGCCAGACCCTGATCGCGCTCAACAGCCGGCCGAAGACCGAGGAAGCCATCGCCGAGCTCAAGAAGGCCCTGACCCAGGAGCAGGACAACGCCGCCGCCTGGCGGGTCCTCGCCGAGGCTTATGACAAGCACGGCGACGAGGGGCTGGCCCGTCTCGCCACAGCCGAGTTCCAATTCAACGTCGGCAACATGGTCCTGGCGCGCCAGTTCGCCATCCGCGCCCGGGACCGGCTGCCGAAGGACAGCGCCGACTGGCGGCGCGCCACCGACATCGTGCTGGTCGCCCAGCCCACCGGCGACGAGCTGCGCCGCGGCGGCGGCCAGGGCCTGACGATCACCAGCCAGGTCCATTGACGGCGAAGCTGGATCGCCTCGCAAAAGGCGCCGATCCGTCCTATCTGGCTGGCATGAGACCTTTGCTTCGCGGCCGCCTGGCCCCTGCCCTCGCCATTCTGGCCCTGTCCGCCGCCGGCCTCTCCGCCTGTCAGAAAGTCGATGACGCCGCCTTCGACAAGCGGGTCCACGCCTATCTGCTGGCCCACCCGGAGGTGCTGCGCGAGGCCGGCGAGAAGCTCGCGGAAAACGATCGTCTCGCAGCGACCAAAGCCTCCACCGACGCCATCGCCAAGTTCCGCGGCCAGCTGGAGCACGACCCGCGCGACTTCGTGGCCAATCCCAACGGCAAGGTCACGGTGGTGGAGTTCTTCGACTACCGCTGCGGCTACTGCAAGCTGGCCGCGCCGGAGGTGGTCAAGCTGATCGATCAGAACCCCGACGTGCGCTTCGTCTTCAAGGAATTCCCGATCTTCGGCGAGGTCTCCGACACCGCCGCCAAGGTCGCCCTGACCCGTGAGGCCAAGGCCAAGGGCGTGCAGCTCTACCAGGCGCTGATGAGCGAGAAGGCGCTGGACGACGCGGCCCTCGACCGCCATCTCGCCGAGATTGGCGTCGACGCCGCCGCGGCCCGCAAGGACGGCGAACATCCGCTGATCGAGCGCCAGCTGCTCGACACCCATGCGCTCGCCGTGAACCTGAAGATCGAAGGCACGCCAGCCTTCATCGTCGGTGACGTCATGATCCCCGGCGCCGATATTCCCGCGCTCAAGGCCGCCATCGCCGCGGCCAAGGGTGGCTCCGGGCCGGTGAAGAGCGCCAGCTGAGTGAGACGCGGCGCCTTGACCCAGAGGCAGGCCCAACTTGGCGTAGTCTGCGTCCCTGAGACGCGGGAGCGGGCGAAATGACCCAACGGGTGCTGGTGATCGGCGCCGGCATGGCCGGGCTCTGGACGGCGCTGGCGCTGGCCCCGACCGGGCGGCAGGTCACCTTGCTGGAGCGCGATCCGCCGCCGCCGGAGGGCGGCGCGGACGCGGCGTTCGACAACTGGGCGCGGCGCGGCGTCGGGCACCTGCGCCACAGCCACGCCTTCCTGGCCCGCCTGCGCCTGCTGATCCGCAACCAGCATCCTGAGTTGCTGGAGGAGCTGCTCACCGCCGGCTGCCGCGACCTTGGGTTCGAGGGCGGCCTGACCGATATCCACAAGCGCAGTTACGCGCCCGAGCCGGTGGACCGCGACCTGGCGGTGCTGACCAGCCGGCGCACCACGCTCGAACTGATCATGCGCCGCTATGTGGCCCGCCAACCCAATCTGGTCATTCGTTCGGGCGCGTTCGTGAAGGCGCTGACGATCGCCCCGGGCCCGATCCCAAGGGTGACCGGCGTGGTCGTAGAAGACGCCGAAGGAACGCACGAACTCTCTGCCGACATCGTCGTCGACGCCGCGGGCCGCACCTCCGACGCCATCGAGCAACTTCGCGAAGCCGGCGCCGCGATCTCCGAGGAATCTGAGGACTGCGGCATCCTCTACTTCACCCGCCACTATCGGCTGAACCCTGGCGTCGCCGAGCCGCCGCGCGGCAAGGCGCCGCTGACCGGCGATCTGGAATACCTGAAATTCGGGGTCTTCCCGGCGGACAACGGCTGTTTCTCAGTCACGCTCTGCGTGCCGCAGGTCGAGGAAGAGTTACGCAAGAAGATCGTCGATCCGGTGACATTCGACGGCGTCTGCGCCCGGTTGCCGGGCCTGGAGCCGTGGGTCGATCCTGCAACGGCGACGCCGATCAGCCGCGTCTTCGGCATGGGTGACCTGCAGAGCCGCTGGCGGGACTTCGCGCCGGGCGGCAAGGCCGCAGTCCTCGGCTTCTTCCCGGTCGGCGATAGCCATGTGCGCTCGAACCCGCTCTATGGCCGCGGCTGTTCGTTCGCGGCGGTCAGCGCGCATCTGCTGCGTGACGCGGTGCAGATGTTCGAGGATCCCGCCGCGCGGCTGGAGGCCTATCAACGCCGCGTCGAGACCGAGCTTGGCCCCTATTACAAGGCCATGCGCGACGCCGACCGCAGCGCCATCCGCCGGGCCCGCCAGGCGTTGACGCCCGGCTATCAGCCCAGTCTGAAGAGCCGCGTCACCAAGGCCTTCCTGGAGGACGGCGTGGCCATCGCCGTCCGCTCCGACGTCGACCTGTTCCGCGCCGCCCTGCGCGGCTTCCACATGCTCGAGGACCCGCAGGCCTGGCTGAAGCGGCCCAGGAACCTGGTCAAGGTGCTGGGTTACTGGGCGCGCGGCAAAGCCCGCAACGCCGCGGCCTACCGCCCGCGGGGCGGGCCGGAGCGCCAGGAGATGCTGTCAGGTCTCGGCCTGTCGCCGGACCTCGACATCCAGCGGGTCGCCCAGGGCGCGCAATCCGCCTAAGCTCGGCCGATTGTCCCCAGAGGTTCGCCCGATGCGTCGTGTTTCCTTGATCGCCGCCCTGACCCTGTCGCTCGCCGGCGCCGCTCTGGCCGCGGGCGCCGACATCAAGGCCGAGATGAAGGCCGTGGTCGATCCGGCCACCACCACCATCTTCGCGGTCGGCGGCGACGTCGATCCGGCCAACGGCCCGGACGCCGCCAAGGTCTCCGCGGCGCGCTGGGCGGAGGCCCTGGCGGCGGCTCAGAAGCTGAAAGCCCCGGCTGCCAACCTGAACAGCGCCGAGAACAAGGCCAAGGGCCCGGTCTGGGCCAAGTCCGCCGCCGATTTCGCCAAACTGACCGGCGACGCCGAAAAGGCCGCGATGACGAAGGACGGCGCGGCCTTCTCCAGGGCCGCCAACGACCTCGGCGACACCTGCACCGCCTGCCACTCGAAGTTCAAAACGCAGAGCTAGATCAGCCCCGCCATCGGCGAGGAGGGATCGGCGTAGGACTTCCTGGCCATCCGTCCGGCGAGGAAGGCTTCGCGCCCGGCGATCACCGCGTGCTTCATGGCGACCGCCATGCGGATCGGGTCCTTGGCGCCGGCGATGGCGGTGTTCATCAGCACCGCGTCGCAGCCGGCTTCCATGGCCAGCACCGCGTCCGAGGCCGTGCCGACGCCGGCGTCGACCAGCACCGGCACCTTCGCCTGCTCGATGATCAGCCCGAGGTTCAGGAAATTCTGGATGCCGCGGCCCGAGCCGATGGGCGCCGCCGCCGGCATGATCGCCGCGGCCCCGGCCTCCTCCAGCTTCAGCGCATAGACCGGGTCGTCCGAGCAATAGACCATCACCTGGAAGCCGTCGGCGATCAGCAGTTTGAGCGCCCGCAGCGTCTCTTCCATGTCCGGCAGCAGGTGCTTGGTGTTGGACAAGACCTCCAGCTTCACCAGGTCCCAGCCACCGGCCTCGCGGGCCAGGCGCAGGGTGCGGACCGCCTCCTCGCCGGTGAAGCAACCGGCGGTGTTGGGCAGGAAGGTGAAGCGGTCGGGCTTCACATAGTCCACCAGCATTGGCTGGCTGGGATCCGAGAGGTTCACGCGGCGCAGCGCCACCGTGACGATCTCCGCACCCGCGGCCTCCGCGGCGGCGGCGTTCTCGGCGTAGTCCTTGTACTTACCGGTGCCGACGATCAGCCGCGAGGTGAAGGTGCGGCCGGCGACGGTCCAGGTGTCCGGCGCTGCGTGGGTCGATCCGTCCATGTCAGCCGCCTCCGATGAAGTGCACGATCTCGATCCGGTCGCCGTCGGCGAGCGCGGTCTTCAGATAGGCCGAACGCGGCACGATCTCCAGATTGCGCTCGATCGCCACCTTGCGCCCATCGAGCCCCAGCGCCGAAACCAGAGCCGCCAGGTGCGGCAGCGGCTCGAAAGTGCGGGGCTCTCCATTGACGGTCAGGTTCATGCTTGGCCCTCGAAATCCACTAAGCTTGTGACCCCGACGCCCTACCGGTACAAGACGGCGGAATCGACGGCGGAGCCGAATGTCGAAACCGATCTATGTGCTGAGCGGGCCCAATCTCAACCTCCTGGGCGCCCGCGAGCCGGAGATTTACGGACATCAGACCTTGGAAGACGTGCGCAGGCTCTGTGAAGCCCGCGCGTCGGCCTTGGGCCGCACCGTCGTGTTCCGGCAATCGAACCACGAGGGCGAGTTGATCGACTGGATCCAGGAAGCCCGCGAGAAGGCCTCCGCCGTGGTGATCAACCCGGCCGGCTATGGCCACACCTCGGTGGCGATCCTCGACGCGCTGAAGATGGTCGGCGTGCCGGTGATCGAGTGCCACCTGTCGAACCCCGCCGCACGCGAGGCGTTCCGCCACCAGACCTACGTCTCCCTCGCAGCGACCGGTGTCGTGTCGGGTTTCGGCGCCGCGAGCTATGAACTGGCCGTCGAGGCCGCCGCGGGCCTCACCCGCCAAGCTTAAAAGATAAGAAGCGAAGGTATTTCCATGGCTAGCCCCCCCAAGGCCCCCGCCGCCGATCCGATCGACGCGCGCTTGGTGCGCAGACTGGCCGACATCCTGACGGAAACCGGCCTGTCGGAGATCGAAGTCGAGCATTCCGGCCTGAAAATCCGCGTCGCCAAGACCCTGACCGCGGCGCCGATGGCCTATGCCGCCGCGCCGGCCGCGCTCGCTGCGCCTGCCGCCGCCGCAGCGGCTCCGGCTATGGGCGTCGAGCCTGCCGTGCCCGCCCGCGCCAGCGGCGACGAGGTAAAGTCGCCTATGGTCGGCAGCGTCTACCTGCAGCCCGAGCCCGGCGCGGACCCCTTCGTCAAGGTGGGCGACACGGTGGCCGCGGGCCAGACCCTGATGATCATCGAGGCCATGAAGACTATGAACCCGATCCCCGCGCCCAAGGCCGGCAAGATCGTGGCGATCCTGGTGGAGGATGGCCAACCCGTGGAGTTCGGCGAGCCGCTCGCGGTCATCGGCTAAGCTCATGTTTGAGAAGATTCTCATCGCCAACCGAGGCGAGATCGCCCTTCGCGTGCACCGCGCTTGCAAGGAGATGGGCATTTCCACCGTCGCCGTGCACTCCGAGGCCGATAGCGGCGCCATGTGGGTGCGGCTCGCCGACGAGAGCGTGTGCATCGGCCCGCCGTCCGCGGCCAAGAGCTATCTGAACATCCCCTCGATCATCGCCGCCGCCGAGATCACCGGAGCTCAGGCGATCCATCCAGGCTACGGTTTTCTTTCGGAAAACGCGCGTTTCGCCGAGATCGTCGGCGCCCACGGCTTCACCTTCATCGGGCCCAAGCCCGAGCACATCAAGATGATGGGCGACAAGATCACCGCCAAGCAGGCGGTGAAGGCCGCCGGCATCCCGGTGGTGCCCGGCTCCGACGGGGCGGTGACCACGGAAGAGGAAGCCTTCGCGGCGGCCAAGGACATCGGTTTCCCGGTGCTGATCAAGGCCGCGGCCGGCGGCGGCGGGCGTGGCATGAAGGTCGCCCAGACCCAGGACGATCTCTACGAGGCGGTCTCCACTGCCCGTTCCGAGGCCAAGGCGGCGTTCGGCGATGACGCGGTCTATATGGAGCGATACCTCCAGACGCCGCGGCATATCGAGGTGCAAGTGATCGCCGACAGCTTCGGCAATGTCTGCCACCTGGGCGAACGCGACTGTTCGCTGCAGCGGCGCCACCAGAAGGTGCTTGAAGAGGCGCCCTCGCCCGCCATCGACGCCGAGACTCGCGCGAGGATTGGCAAGGTGGTCGTCGACGCCATCAAGGCGATCGGCTACCTCGGCGTCGGGACCATCGAGTTCCTCTACGAAAACGGCGAGTTCTTCTTCATCGAGATGAACACCCGCCTACAGGTGGAGCACCCCGTCACCGAGGCCATCACCGGCATCGACCTGGTGCGCGAGCAGATCCGCATCGCCGCAGGCCTGCCGCTCTCCTTCGCTCAGCGGGACGTGGTCTTCGAGGGTCACGCCATCGAGTGCCGGATCAACGCGGAGAACCCGAAGACCTTCGCCCCTTCGCCGGGCCTGGTCACCGACTACCACGCCCCCGGCGGTCTGGGCGTGCGGATGGATAGCGCGCTTTACGCCGGCTACACGATCCCGCCCTTCTACGACTCCCTGATCGGCAAGCTGATCGTCCACGGGCGCGATCGCGCCGAGTGCATCGCCAGGCTGAACCGCTGCCTGGGCGAGATCGTGGTGGCCGGCATCGACACCAATATCCCGCTCTTCCAGGAGCTGCTGGCCCAGCCGGACATCATGACCGGCGACTACAACATCCACTGGCTGGAAAACTGGATGAAGGCCCAGTCCGCGGCCTGACCGGTCGGCCTTCCGGCGCACGACGCCTTGCCTTACGTTCGCGGAAACTCTGGGGGCGGACGATGAAGACAGTGCTGGCGTGGATTGTGGCCGTGGCCGTGGCTGTGGCCGTTCTGGCCGGCGGCGCCTCAGCGATCGCCCAGCCCACCGCGCCACCCATCGTCGTCAAGGGAACCGTTCCGGCGCCGCTGTTCACCTACCAGGAAATCATGGTCCCGATGCGCGACGGCGTGCGGCTGCAGACCGTGATCATGGCGCCGACCAACGCGACTGGCCCCCTACTGATCCTGCTGCGCCGCACACCCTACGGCGTGCCGGACAAGGCCTATACCGAGGTCCCTCACGGCCTCGCCTCGCTCTACGCCGACGGCTACATCTTCGTGATCCAGAACATCCGCGGGCGCTTCAAGTCCGAGGGCGAGTTCAGCCTCTCGGAGGACTCCAAGGTCGAACCGGGCAAAGGCACCATCGAAACCCGTGACGCCTATGACACCGTCGACTGGCTGGTGAAGAACGTCGCCGGAAATAACGGCCGCGTCGGCATCTACGGCGTCTCCTATGACGGCATGACCGCCGGCGTGACCCTGCTCGGCCCGCATCCGGCGCTGAAAGCCGTCAGCGAGCAGGCCTCGCCCGTCGACCAGTGGATGAACGACGACGATCACCGCTTTGGCGCGCTGCGGCTCAGCTACGACTTCGAATATGCGGTCTATGAAGAGGCGGACAAGAACGCCAACACTCACTTCGCTTTCGACAAATGGGACACCTACGAATGGTACCTGGCCGCCGGGCCGCTCTCGACGCTCAACGACGCCTACACCCACGGCAAGATCCGCTACTGGAACGAGACGATCGAGCACCCGGACTACGACGACTTCTGGAAGAACCAGGCCTGGGTCCACGCCCTGCACGCCTCGACCGTTCCGAACCTCAACGTCGCCGGCTTCTGGGACCAGGAAGACCCCTGGGGTCCCTGGCAGATCTTCCGCCACGCCGCGGAGAACGATCCGAAGCACACTAACCTGATGGTCGCCGGGCCCTGGTTCCACGGCGGCTGGCGGGCCGGCGTCTCGACCCTCGGGGCGATGCCTCTGGGACAGGACACCAGCCTCGCCTTCCGGGAGAACATCGAGGCGCCGTTCTTCGCCTACTGGCTGCATGACAAGGGCCAGAAGCCGGCCTGGGCGGCGACCATGTTCCAGACCGGGTCGAACACCTGGAAGACCTACGCCGCCTGGCCGCCGGCCGCCGCCAAGCCGACCAGCCTCTATCTCCACGCCAACGGGACTCTGAGCTTCACGGCCCCTGGCCCAGGCGAGGCCGGCGCGCACCGCGCTTACGTCTCCGATCCGGCCAATCCCGTGCCCTATCGGGCCCGTCCGATCTCGCCCACCTATCCTGGCGGCGATTGGCGCTATTGGGAATCCGCCGACCAGCGGTTTGTCGACCATCGCCCCGACGTGCTGACCTATGTCAGCGCGCCACTCACGGAGGACCTGACCGTCTCCGGACCCGTGGCGGCGGAGCTCTTCGCCTCGACCTCGGGCAGCGACAGCGACTTCGTGGTCAAGCTGATCGACGTGACGCCGGAGGCCGGCCAGAAGGCCCCCTGGTCGGCGGACGACGGTCCCCTGCCCGGCATGTTCGCCCGTAGCGCCAACGGCTATGAGCTGCCGATCGCCATGGAGGTGCGTCGCGGACGCTATCTGGCGAGCTACGAACACCCGCAGGCGCTGACCCCCAACAAGCCGGTGAAGTGGGACGTGCCGCTGCGCGACCGCGACCATGTGTTCAAGGCGGGCCATCGGATCATGGTGCAGATCCAGTCGAGCTGGTTCCCGCTGATCGACCGCAACCCGCAGACCTTCACGCCCAGCATCTACGCCGCCAAGGCCGGTGACTTCGTCACCGCGACCCAGAAGGTCTACGCGGCGCCGGACATGGCCTCGCGAATCGTCCTGCCCGTCGTTCCGCCCGGCGGCTAGGCTCGCCCCGCGCCGCCGAAGCCCTGTAGAGTTTGGCCATGGCGCAGTTCGACGCCCGCGATCTCCTGTCCTGCTACGCGCGCGGCGTCTTCCCGATGGCCGACGCGCGCGAGGACGAGCGCGTCTTCCTGATCGACCCGGAACGGCGCGGCGTGATCCCGCTGGATGGGTTCCACGTCGCCCACCGCCTGGCGCGGACCGTACGGGGCGAGCCCTTCGAGGTCCGGACCGACACCGCCTTCCGCGCGGTGGTGCAGGCCTGCGCCGCCGCCGGGCCGGGGCGGCTGGAGACCTGGATCAACCATCCGATCGAGGACCTCTACGTCCAGCTGCACGAACGGGGCTTCGCGCACACCGTCGAGTGCTGGCGCGACGGCGAGATGGTGGGCGGGCTCTACGGCGTGTCGCTGCATGGCGCCTTCTTCGGCGAGAGCATGTTCTCCCGCGCCCGCGACGCCTCCAAGGTGGCCCTGGTCCACCTAGTCGCTCGGCTGATCGCCGGCGGCTATCGGCTGCTGGACGCCCAGTTCATGACTGCGCACCTGACCCAGTTCGGCGCGGTGGAGATCTCACGGCGCGACTATCACCGGCGGCTGGCGACGGCGATGTCGGCGGAGGGTGATTTTCAGGGCGCCGGCGCGCTCGGCGGGGTCGCGGCCCTGCAGGTGATCAGCCAGGCGTCGTAGACCGGGTGCTCCAGCGGATGCAGGCCGGGCGATGAGGCGTACATCCACCCCTTGAAGGCCTGGCGCGGCGCCAGCGGCGACTTGCCGGGCTCCGGGCGCGGCTGGGAGTCGACGGTGACATAGGCGATGGCGTCCTCGACCGCCTCCTCGGGCGCCGAGCGCTCGCAGGCCTTCACGGTGAAGACCAGGCTCTTGTAGCGGACCGGCCGGCCCACGGCGGCTTCGAAACGCAGGCTTTCGGCGGTCACCTTGTCCAGCGCCTCGATCACCGCAACGTCGTAGCGCGCGCGGCGCACAGGGACCGGCGGCGGCTTAGCCTCGGTGGACGGCGACGGGGCCGCCTCCACAGCCTTGTCGGAGACCGACGGCGCCGGCGCCGGGGCGCTGGCGGGCGGCGCAGGCTCGGCTGGGATCGCCTTGGGCGCGGCCTCGGTCGGCGCGGGCGCAGGCGCGGGTTGCGCGACGGCCAACCCGGCCATGGCGACGCCGGCCAGCGCCGCCAGGCGGAAAAGCGATCTCGATGTCGGTCGGGGGGACAGCGGACCTGACCTGACTAAGGGACCCAGGCCTCGTAGTCGCCGGTGGCCTTCTGGCGCTCGCCGCCCCGCGAAAGCGCGCCCTGCGGCCGGTAGGCGTGGATCGTGCCGGTCATGTTCGGCAGATGGTCCTTTTCCCAGGACTTGATCAGGAACGGTTCGACGGTCGGCGGCTCGTCGAAGGTGTAGTGCAGCCAGCCATGCCACTCCGCCGCCACCTTCGAGGCGTCCGCGTAGCCCTTGTAGAGCACCCAACGGCGCTTGCGCCCGTCATAGCTGTCGGAGTTGTCGCGCGCTTCGAAGTACCGGTTGCCGCCCTCGTCCTGGCCGACATAGACGCCGCGGCGGCCGATGTGGAAACGCGCGCCGATCGTGGCGCCGTTCCACCAGGTGAAGATCGACTTCAGGAAATTCAGCACAGGCGACGTCTCTGGGAGGGGAGGAGTTGCGGCCGGACTATAGGCGGGGCGATTTGGAGCGTCCAGCGCCACGCCGGACCATCGCGGACTGCAAGATGTTGGGGATGAACCCGCCCGTGACCGCAACATCTATTGCTCGCGCCCACCGGAGCGCCCTAGGCTCACCCGAGGGAGTCGTCGGATGGCGCGCGAAGCATCGCGGACGAGAATCGAGGCGCGGATCGTGGAACACGGCGGACGCGTCGTGGAGGCCCAGGCGCCAGCGCACTGGACCAATGCGCGGCTCGACGCCTGGATCGACTGGGCCAGCGGCGAAACCGATCTCCCCGCCGCCATCGCCGAAGTTGTCGAGCAGCTCACCGTCCGCGCCCAGGCCAAGGGGCTGGTCAAGGACGTCCGCGCTCGCACGCACTTTCGCGACAGCCTGACCGAGGCCCTGCTGAGCGGGACCATCGCGATCTCGCCGCCGGCGGCGCACGCGGCCACGCCGGTGGTGGACGCCGGCTCGCCGCTGATCCCACAGGCGGTCGCGGCGCACCGGGGCCAGGTCGCGGCTCAGGCGTCCGCGCTGGAGCTTGGCCGACGGCTGCAAGCGGTGATGGACGCCGTCCTGCGCTGCGAGGGCGACCGAGAGGCCTGCGCCGACCCGCAGGCCAACCCGAGCCTGGCCCGCGCCGCCGAGGCGGCCCGCGCTGCCGGCGCTCCGGACGGCATGATCCTGGAGGCCGTGGCGCTCGCCCGTGACGGCGAGAGCGCCTGGGACGCCGCCGCGCCCGAGATCGCCATCGAGCCGCGCCTGGTGGTCGTGGGTCCCGCCGACGCCGGCGTGGCGCGGGCGGCCTGGGCGACCGGAGCCGTGGTGCTGGCGCAAAGCCGCTCGGCCGCCGAGACGATCGCCGCGGCCAACACCGCCTGGCGCGGCGGCGTCGACCTGATGGGCTTCTGGTCGCCGGACGGTTTCGACATCGACGCCTTCGAGGCCGCCACGGCGCTCCTGGCTGCGGCCCTGGCGGCATCCGGCGACGGCGAGGCGGTGGTCGGGCTTGGCGGTCTGGGCGAATGGCTGGTGGCCCACGGGCTGGACTACGACAGCGACGCGGCCCGCGAGACCGCCCGCGAACTCTACCTCGCCGCTGCCGCGGCCATTGAGGGCGCCGGCGCGAACCTGGCGCTGTTCTGCGATCCGGAGCTCGAGCTGCGCCTGGGGGGCGGACGGCTGTCCGGTGAACCCTGGGGCGGTCCGGTGTCCTTCGCCGAGAGCGCCGACGGCGAGCCGGTGCGGAGCCTGAGCGAGGCCGCCACCCGCGGCCTGGCGCTGGCCGGCGTCGAGGTCGCCGAGGCCCACGCCCTGCTGCTCGGCCGCGCCGACCTGAGCGCCGCGCCGGGCGTCAATCACGCGGCCCTGCTGGCCCGTGGCTTCACCGATCACGAAATCGCCGCCGTTGAGGCCGCCTTGCCTCTGGTCGGGCGTCTGCCCGCGGCCTTCGTCCCGGCGGTGATCGGCGAGGGCTTCCTGCGCGACGTGATGGGCGCCACGCCCGAGCAGCTGGCCGACCCGCAGTTCGATCTCCTGGCCCTGATGGGCTTCAGCCTCGCCGATGTCGCCGCCGCCGAAGCCCACGCGCTGGGCGGCGACAGCCTGGCGGAGGCGGAATTCCTCACGCCGATCACCCGCGCGGTCTTCCGCAGCGCCGCCGAGCTGGGCGAAGCGCCGGTGCGCGCCATGGCCCAGGCGCTGGACCTGGCGCTGGGTGTTCCGCGGATCGCCGAGGTGGAGCTGACCTGGAACGCCACGCCCGCCGAAGCGCTGGCGGCCCTCAACAACGCGACCGGCGCGGTTCTGGTGCGCCGCGCCGCGCCGCCCGCCGACCTGTTCCTCGACCTGCCCAGCCTCGGCGATGCGCGCCCGTCCCGCGCCGCGCCGGAGCCCGAGGAACGCATCGTCGAGCGGGTCATCGAGCGCGACCGCACGCGGCGCAAGCTGCCCGACCGCCGGAAGGGCTATATCCAGAAGGCCGCGGTGGGCGGTCACAAGGTCTATCTGCACACCGGCGAGTATGACGACGGCGAGCTCGGCGAGATCTTCATCGACATGCACAAGGAAGGCGCCGCCTTCCGCTCGCTGATGAACAATTTCGCGATCGCGATCTCCATCGGCCTGCAATACGGCGTGCCGTTGGACGAGTTCGTCGACGCCTTCGTCTTCACCCGCTTCGAGCCGGCGGGGCCGGTGACCGGCAACGATACGGTCAGGTCCGCGACCTCGATTCTCGACTACATCTTCCGCGAACTGGGCGTCTCCTACCTGGGCCGCAAGGACCTGGCGACGAGCGATCCCGGCGAGCTGAACGCCGACGGGATGGGCCGCGGCAAGGCCGACGCGCTGGACGGCGAGGCGCCTGAGCCCGAGGGTCCGCAGCTGGCCTCGCGGTTCATTTCGCGCGGTTTTTCGCGCGGCGCAGCTCCGGACAACCTGGTCTTCCTCCCCAGCGCCAACCGCGCCAGCGGCCCGGCGGCGCACGAAGCGGCCGACGTCTGCGCGGCCTGCGGCGATGTGTCCGTGGTGCGCAAGGGCGTCTCGCTAATCTGCGAGAGTTGCGGGGTCCGCGCCGGCCGCTTGGGCGAGGATCTGGGCGCCTGAAGCTTAGACCCTGTCCCGGCTGACTTGAATCAAGTCAGCCGGGATAAAACAGGGTCATCGTCTACGCCTGGAGCCCTTCTTGTCCACTCACGATGATCCATCGTGAGTGGGAGGGGCTCTACCTAGTTGATAGGCGTTCGCGGCTAAGCCCTTAACAATTACCGCGAATTAAGTGGCGTCCTGGATCACCGGCGGGCACATGGAACCTGCAAGTTCAAGGATAGCTGCCGAGTGGCTAAGACGACCTTACCCCTGCTGATCGCACTGACGGCCCTGACGTTGGCCGCGCCGATGGCCGCCCAAGCCGGCGGCGGCGGCGACCGCGAAGTGCCGCGCTCCAACACCTTCGGCGGCGATTGCGTGAAGTGCGAGTTGTCGGGCCGCCGGCTGCACGGCGCCCATTTCATGAACGCCAATTTCTCCGGCGCGGCCCTGGTGGGCTCGGACCTGCGCGAGGCGCACTTCATCTCCTCGACCTTCACCGGCGCCGACCTGACACGCGCCGACCTGACGGATTCCCAGATCCTTGGCGTGAACTTCTCCAACGCCATCCTGACCCACGCGAAGCTGCGCGACACCCAGGCCAGCGGCAGCATCTTCTCCGACGCCAATCTGTCGGGCGCGGACTTCACCGACGCCGCGGCCCAGGGCTCGAACTTCAACCAGGCCCAGATGGTCGGCGCGATCATGCGCAACACCGACCTGACCGGCGCGAACCTGAACAAGGTGGTCGCCCACGGCGCAGACTTCCATGATGCGACCCTGCGGGCCGCCAACCTGAGCTATGGGCGCTTTGAAAAGGCGATCTTCCGCGACGCCGTGCTGGAGATCGCGGTGCTGATGGGTGGGAATTTCGACGGTGCAGACTTCAAGGACGCCGACCTGCACCGCGCCCAGATCGGCGACGCCGACCTGTCACATGCGCGCGGCCTGACCCAGGATCAGCTCGATGACGCCTGCGCCAACAGCCGCACGCGCGTCCCCAGCGGACTGGTCGCCAAGCCCTGCTCCGGCTCGGTGCACATTCCGATGCCGCATATCCATGTGACGATCCCGGCGATCCCGGCGCCGCCGGCCCCACCCGCGCCTCCGGCGCCGCCAAGCCCATACCGCTATCTCGCGGCGCCGCCGCGCCTCGTGCTCTAGCTCGACGCCTTGATCGGCGGCGCGAGCCGGATACTCAGCTCTTTCAGCTGCTTGTCGGAAACTTCTGAGGGCGCGTTCATCATCAGGTCCTGACCCTGCTGGTTCAGCGGGAAGGCGATGACCTCGCGGATCGCCGTCTCGCCGGCCAGTAGCATGACGATGCGGTCGATGCCCGGCGCCAGACCCCCGTGCGGCGGCGCGCCGTGACGGAAGGCGTTCAACATTCCGCCGAATTGCTCCTCGACCACGTTGGGGCCATAACCCGCGATCTCGAAAGCCCGCAGCATGATCTCCGGCAGGTGGTTCCGCACTGCGCCGGAGCACAGCTCATAGCCGTTGCAGACGATGTCGTACTGGTAGGCCAGGACGTCGAGCGGGTCCTTGGCGTTCAGGGCCTTCAGCTCGCCCTGCGGCATCGAGAACGGGTTGTGGCTGAAGTCGACGCGGTGGGTCTCTTCGTTCATCTCGAACATCGGGAAGTCGACGATCCAGACGAACTCGAAGCGGGCCTCATCGATCAGGCCCAAGTCGGTTCCCACCTTGGTCCGCGCGGTCCCAGCGAACTTGGCGAAGGTCTTGGGGTCGCCAGCCACGAAGAAGGCCGCATCGCCCTGCCCCATGCCGATCTGGCCCATGACCGCGGCCGTCAGCTCGGGCCCCAGGTTCTTGGCGATCGGGCCGCCCCAACCACCCTGGTCCTCACTCCAGAAGATGTAGCCCAGGCCCGGCTGGCCTTCGCCCTGCGCCCAGCTGTTCATGCGGTCGCAGAAGGCGCGGCTCCCGCCCGTCGGCGCGGGAATCGCCCACACCGCGTTCTTGGGGTCTTCGAGGATCCGCGCGAACAGGCCGAAGCCGCCGCCGCGGAAGGGCTCGGAGACGTCCTGCATGACGATCGGGTTGCGCAGGTCGGGCTTGTCGGTGCCGTACTTGGCCATGCACTCGCGGAACGGGATGCGCGGGAACGGATACGGCGTCACCGGCTTGCCGTCGGCGAACTCCTCGAAGACCCCGTGCATGACGGGCTCAATGGCGGCGAACACGTCTTCCTGGGTGACGAAGCTCATCTCGACGTCGAGCTGGTAGAACTCCAGGCTGCGGTCGGCCCGCAGGTCCTCGTCGCGGAAGCAGGGGGCGATCTGGAAATAGCGGTCGAAGCCGGAGACCATCAGCAGCTGCTTGAACTGCTGGGGCGCCTGCGGCAGGGCGTAGAACTTGGTCGGATGCAGGCGCGACGGCACCAGGAAGTCGCGCGCGCCTTCCGGAGACGAAGCCGTCAGGATCGGCGTCTGGTACTCCAGGAAGCCCTGGTCGATCATCCGGTTGCGGATGGAGTGGATCACCTTGGAGCGCAGCACGATGTTGCGGTGGAGCGTCTCGCGGCGCAGGTCCAGGTGGCGGTTCTTCAGCCGGATCTCTTCCGGGTAGTCGGGCTCGCCGAAGACCGGCAGCGGCAGCTCGCTGGCTGCCGATAGGACGTCGACATGCCGCACCCGGATCTCGATCTCGCCGGTGGGCAGGTTCGGGTTCACCGTGTCGCCGGAACGGGCCACGACCTCGCCATCCACCCGGATCACGCTCTCGGCGCGGACGTGCTCAACCAGGTCGAAGCCGGGGGTTTCGGGCGAGAGCACCAGCTGGGTCAGGCCGTAGTGGTCGCGCAGGTCCACGAACATCAGCCCGCCGTGGTCGCGCTTACGGTGGATCCAGCCTGAAAGGCGGACCGTCTTGCCGGTGTCGGCGGCGCGAAGCGCGCCGCAGGTGTGGGTGCGGTAGGCGTGCATTTACCTGGAAAAATCGGCTGTTTTACGAGGCGCGGAAGGGCGCACGGAGGGGGGCGAAAGTCAAGGCGGTGGGCATTCCCTCCCCTTCATGGGGAGGGTGGCCGAGCAACGCGAGGTTGGGTGGGGAAGTATGAGCCGGAGTGCGGACTCAGGACTCGAACGGGACTTCCCCACCCCGGCCAGCTCCGCCGGCTCGACCCTCCCCATGAAAGGAGAGGGAAAAGGCCTCTACTTCTCCGGATGCAGCAGCGCCTGATAGGTCAGCGTCCGGGCCATGGTGCCCAGGTCATCCCCGCCGGTGCCGCCCATGCGCTGGATCATGCCTACGAACAGGACGTCGTTGGTGGGGTCGATCCAGAACCAGGTGCCGGCCGCGCCGCCCCAGCTCATGGTGTTCTTGCCCTCCAGCGAACCGGCCCGGCGCGGGTCGTTCTCCACTTGGAAGTCGAGGCCAAAGCCCACCGCCTCGTTGAAGCGGATGCCGCTTGTTCCGTTGGTGGTCACCAGCACGTTGTGCGGGATGACGTTGGTGTCCATCAGCTCGATGGAGGCCGGCGAAAGCACACGCACGCCGTCCAGCTCACCCTTGTTGAGCATCATCTGGCAGAAGCGGGCGTAGTCGATGGTGGTCGAGGTCAGACCGCCGCCGCCAGACTCCATCGCGGGGGGCTTGGAGTAGTCCGGCATCTTCTGGCCGAAGAGCTCCTTGGCCTCGTGGATCTTGGTTTCGCCCTTTTCGGCGACGTAGACAGCGGCCAGGCGGTTGGCCTTGGCGGCGCCGGTGTAGAAGGCGGTGTCCTTCATCTTCAGGGGCGCGAAGACGTTCTCCTGCAGGAACTGGCCCAAGGTCTTGCCGGTGAGTTTCTCGACGATATAGCCCTGAATATCGACGGCGCTGGAATAGGACCAGCTGGTCCCCGGCTGGTACATCAGCGGGATCTCGGCGGTTCGCTCGATCATCTGATGCAGGCCGGCCGAGCCCAGCACCTGGTTCTTGCGATAGAGCTTGTCGACCGGATGCTCGTCGCCCAGGCCGTAACCGAAGCCGGCGGTGTGGCTCATGATCTCCCGCATGGTCGGCGGGCGTTTCATGGGCTCGGTCTTGGTGATGTTCCCGTCCTTGTCGGCCTCGACCATCACCTTGAGGTTCTTGAACTCCGGCACGTAGCGGGTGACCGGGTCGTCCAGGCGCCATTTGCCCTGCTCGAACAGGATCATCATGGCCACGCCGGTCAGCGGCTTGGACATGGAGTAGATGCGGAATATCTCGTCCTTCGGCATGGCCTGGCCGGTCTCGAGACTGGTCTTCCCGTACGTCTTGAACTCTACGACCTTGCCGTGGCGGGCGAGCAGCGTGGTCATGCCGGCCACGCGGCCGTCAGTGACCACCTTGGCCATGTAGTCATCCAGGGCCGTCAGGCGCTTGGAATCGAAGCCCACCGCCTCCGGCGCGGTGGTCGCGGACAGGTCGCGGACGGCCGAGGCCTTAGCGGCCGGCTTCGCAGCGGCCGGCGCATCGGCGGCGGCGCAGGCGCCCGCGACCAGCAGAGCCGCGGTCAGAGCCGAGGCGAAATAGGATTTGCGGCGCATATTTGAAATTCCCCCAATATTATCCGCCGAGCTTAGAGCCGCGCAGGTCCCGCGCAAGCAGGGTTGCGTTTCGCTGCCGTAATGCGCGGCGCGCGGCGGATCGCGCCGCGCCAGCAAAGAGCTTCGCTCACCCCTGTCGCTTGCACGCGCCTGCCGGAGCGGAGGTTGCGCGACCAGCGCGAAGGCTTTGGCTCCGGGATTCGCTACATCTGACGTGGAGGATTGACACGGCAAGCCCGGTGATGACCAGTTTAGTTGTCATTTTGAAAAAGATACATGTCATGGCCAAAGCGCCAAAATTGGTGCGGGGCGCGCTTTGGATTTTGCCCCTCGCGCTCGTCCCGGTCGCATTCGTTGCGGCCATTCCGTGGCTCAGGACGATCAGCCACCCGATGGCCATCCTGGTCGCCGCCGCGTTGGTGATCTTCGGGATGAGCTACGCCAACTACCTCTCATTCCGCGCGCAGCGCGGGCTGGACGAAGTGCAGAAGGCGGGCGGTGCGTTCGCCGGGCAATGGGGCGCGCCGGCCGGGCAGGCCGCATTCGGGCTGCTCCTGGTGCTGCCGCCGTTCAGGGACTTCGCGGTCGCCGTCGTCAGCAAGTTCCCAGTCCGTCCCGGCATGACCGTGGACGGGTCCGTCGTCGTCGTCTCATTGGCGTTCGGGCTCTGCGGGATCGTGTTGTTGCAGGCCATCGGAACGGTCGTCGTCCATACGATCTGGTGGAGGGTCAAGCGGTGAGCCCACGGCCCCGGGGCTCGACATGAAGAACCGCATCCGCGTCCTCAGGGCCGAGAAGGGCTGGAGCCAAGCCGAACTCGCCGAAAAGGTCGGTGTTTCGCGCAACTCGATCAACGCGGTCGAGAACGGCAAGTTCGATCCGTCCCTCCCCCTTGCGTTCCGCATCGTCGAGCTCTTCGAGCTTAAGATCGAGGACGTGTTCCTGAGGGAGGAATAGGTCACAAGAGCCTGAGGGGTCAGTTTCCCACCGAGGCTGTGTAAAAACGTGGATCGCGCAAATTTGGAAGCAACAGTTTGCCCGGTATGCCGACGGTAAGCCTCGCACACGCAAGGCCTGACTCAGGAAGGTTCGACTGGCGGTAGAATCTTGCGCGGGATTTTCGTCCGCCCGAGTTTTTACACAGCCTCCACCCATTGCCGACCTTCCGAGAGTCCGCGATCCCGCCTGGCGGCCGGCTTGCCGGCGGCGAGTGAGCTTTGTTTTTGGAAGGAATGCCCCGGCCGAGGTGTGACGGCTCCAGCCGGGGCAATATCTCGCGCCAGCGACTGGGATGCTGGCGGGCCGATTGCTCGGCCTTCATCCGTCGTGCGCAGAAGGCGGCCACGCCCGACTGCTACAGTCTAGCATCGCCGAGCGCCCACGCCAAATGGTCCCGTGAAACAGGCGGCACGGCGCGACCCTAGACGTCTCTCCTCGTCAGGGTCGCGCAGGCCGGACATAGCGCGGTTTGGGCTCGGGACGCGCTACGTTGCCTAAGACCTGCACACTCGGGGAAGCGTGAGGGTCGCAGCTGAGACGTCGCGGGCCGCGCCAACCCCTAGGTCGGGCACGAAAAAATCAGTGGGCGGCGAAAAGCGTGAAGCCAAGCGTCCGCGGGCGCTGCGGCGTGACCTGCTGGGTGAGGTTCGGATTGAAGGGGTTTCCGAAGGCGAAGGTGTCGTTGAAGGCGTTGGTCGGGTTGGTCAGAAAGACCTGCAGGCCGACGGCCTTGCGGCGGATCTCCACCAGCAGTTTGGTGCGGACATACCCGCCCATCTCTGGGAACCGGGTGTCGAAGTTCACGTGGCTGCGGCCGACGTAGGTGGTTTCGCCGACCAGGGTCAGGCGCCAGTCGCCGCCCAGGGTGCGCTTGTAGGTCAGCACGCCGCCGCCCGATGCGTTCGGGGCGTCCGGCAAGCCATCGACGAAGGCCGAGGTGAAGATCGGGTTGGCGTTGGTGAAGCGCGTACGATCGATACGCCCGTTGAGCACCGCCGACAGGTTGTCCGTGAGCTGGATTTGCGCCTCGGCCTCGAGGCCCAGGATGCCGGCGTCGCCAGCGTTGGTCGTGAAAGGGATGCCCGAGGCGCGGAACTGGTCGGTCTGGATATCCTTCCACACATCGTAGAAGACTGCCGAATTGAGCGCGACGCGGTCGTCCCAGAGCCGCAGCTTCACGCCCACCTCGTAGTTGGTCAGCTTATCGGGCGCATAGGTCTCCTGCAGCGCCGGCAGCGGCACTGCCCCGCCCGAGTTGATGCCCCCTGTGCGCTGGCCTTGCGACATGACCGCGTAGATCAGATCGCCGGCCGAAAGCTCCCGCTGCACCGATATCTTGGGCGCGAAGCCGCTGAAAGTGACCTGCTGGTCCAGGCTGCGCGGGGCGAAGTTTTCCGAGACCACCTCCGAGGTCGTACGGGTGTGGATGTTGAACGCCCGGCCGCCGACTGCCGCCAGCCAGCGAGGCGCGAAGGCCCAGGAAGCCTCGCCGTAGGCCGCGATCTCGTCGATCTTGTCGTGGCGGTCGTCGCCGTAGACCGGCACACCCTGCGGGACGAAGGAAAGCTGGGCCAGGAACTCGGTCGGCGAATGCTCCTGGGTGCTCGAGCCGTAGACGCCGGCCAGCCATTGGAACGGTCCGGCCCCGTGCGAGGTCAGGAAGGCGTCCTGGACGTACATCGTGACCCGCGCCTTCTCTGAGTAGGCGGAGGTCTCGGCGTGGGTGGTGTAGAGGTTCTGCACCGCCGTCGCGTCGTAGAAGCTGGCATAGTCGTGGCGCACCACGCCGCTCGTGGAGGTGAGATCACCCCAACCCCAGGATTTCCGCACGGTCGCGGTGACGAGGCCGATGTCGTTGACGTGGGGCTCGGCGATGCGGTTGTCGCGGTTCAGGCCGAGGCCTGGGGTCGTGTACTGGGTGTCGTTGGAGCGCAGATGCTGGGCGGCGACGGTCAGCTCCACCGACCAGTCGCTCTGCGGCTGCAGCAGGAAGATCGAGCGCACGCCGCGCCGTTCGGTGCGGTTGGCATCGTCCTTTTTCAGGACCACGTCGTTGAGGTAGCCGCCATCGAGTTCGTCGTAGGCCGACACCCGCATGCCGACCACGTCGCGCCAGAGTGGGGCGTTGACATAGCCCTCCACGTCGCCGCTGGGGCTGCCGTGTTCGGTGATCGAGCTGGAGGCGCTCAGTTCGGCGGAGAAACGGCTCAAGTCCGGCTTGTGAGCGACGATGCGGTAAAGGCCGCTCAGGAAGCCCGCGCCGAACAGGGTGCTCTGCGGGCCGCGCGCGATCTCGACGCGCTCGACATCCACCAGGCGCAGGTCCGGGTCCGGCGCGTTGTAGTTGATCGGGAGGTCGTCGAGGTAGGTCGCGACGGTGGAGCGGGCCCGGCCCGTGTAGGCGCCGTCGGAGAGGCCGCGCAGCAGCAGCTTGTCGCGGCCGGGGCCGAGGTTGGTCGACAGGATGTCCAGCTGGGCCGCGCCCTCGGCGGCGTCGCTGGCCCCGGTGGCCTTCAGGTCGCTGCCGCCGACCGCGGTCATCGAGACGGCGAGCTGGCGCGGGTCGCGCACCCGCTTGGTGGCGGTCACCAGGAGTTCGGAGACGGCCGGCGGCGCCGCCGCGGTCCCGGCGGTCCGGGCGAGCGGGCGGATCTCGACCGCGTCGGGCGAAAGCAGCTTCCAGGCGCAGGGCGCGCCGCCGAGCAGCTGATCGAGAGCCTGTTGGACGGTGAAGCTGCCGGCCAGGGTGGTGTGCAGCGCCGCGCCGTCGCAGGCCCCGGCGCCGATCAGGGTGACGTTCGCCTGCTGGGCCAGGTCGAGCAGCGCCTCGGACAGACGCTTGGGCTCGATGTGGAAACGCACGCGCGGGGCCCCCGCCTGGGCGGCGCCGGCGGCTGCCACGACGGCGATGGCCAAAGCGGCCGCAAATCCCCGACGCCCCACGCTAGACAGCTTCGCCCCCGAATCTGGGCCTCACTTCCGAAGAAGGGTCAGCCCTTTGTCGGAAACTACCGTCCTGATCGGAAGCATCAAGCTCAGGCGCGCCATGACAGCACGCGGATTATCCAGAACGACCACACCGGTGATGGGCGTCTTGCCGAGTTCGGGGTCGGAAATCTGCGTCTGCTCGACGAACTGGCGGTTCAGATCGGCCACAACTTCGTCGAGCGGACGGTCGCGGTAGACCAGGCGCCCGGCGCGCCAGGCGAAGGTCTCCGCCGGGTCGACCAGGCTCATCTGGGCGGCGCCCGAGGGCGCGATCTCCACCCGCTGGCCGGGGTCGAGGACGATGGCGCGGCTGAGGGTCGCGCCGCCCTCGGAGCTGATCTCGACCCGGCCCTTGGCGACAGTCACGGTGACATCGGCGCCGCGCTTACGCACGTCGAACTGGGTGCCGACGTCGCGGACCACGCGGCCGCCGGCGTGGACGGTGAAGGGCCGCTTCTCGTCGTGGACGACGTCGAAGATGGCCTGGCCCTCGGCCAGCGCGACCCGGCGCTCGGAGCCGGACATGGTGACGCTGATCTTGGTTTCGGCGTCGAGGTCGATGCCCGTGCCGTCGGCCAGGGCGACGTGCTGATGCTGGCCTTTGGCGGTGGTGAAGGTCTGCACCGTCGGCTGCGTGAACACGTTCGGCATGACCGCGAGCGCCAGGCCGGCGGCGAGCGCCGCGCCGCCGGCGCCGACCCACCAGCCGGACGCCACGGACCGGCGCGCCGCGCGCGGGACCAGGGTCACGACGGGCGCGGCGGGCATTTCGAGATCGGTGTCGGGAAGCTCGGCCAGCACGTCGCCCGCGCGGGCGCCGAACTCGTGCCAGAGGCTGAGCGCGCGGCGATAGGCCGCGGCGTTGGCGGGGTCGGCGGCCAGCCAGGCGTCGAAGGCCTCGCCGTCGGCGGCGTCCAGCGACAGGCGCGCAATCCAGGCGCCGGCCTGAATCATCGCGTCTTCGTCTCGCGGCACTGCACTGCTCATCGGCTTACCCGCCCGTCCGGCGCCGAACACGCGGGACAGTCATGCAGACGGCGCCAAGCCGACATATCCCTAGGTGGCCGCCCAAATTCCGCGCGCCTCATGACCGGAGCCTCTCGGCCAGGCGGCGGATGGCGACCGCGATGTGCTGTTCGACCATCTTCTGGGACACCCCCATCGCCTCGGCGGTCTGGGCCTGGGAGCGGCCTTCCAGCTTGTGCAGGCGGAAGGCGCGGCCCATCTGCGGCGGCAGGTCGGCGACCGCCTCGGCCAGCAGCCGTGCGCGGTCCTTCTCCATCAGCTGCTCGTCGGCGGCCGGCTCGGAGACCAGGTCGAGGCTGCCCAGGGTCACCCGGGTGTCCACGCGCCACTGGGCGTTGCGGCGCGAGGCGCGCTGGTCGGAGCGCACATGGTCGACCACCAGATTGGCGGCCATCCGGTAGAGCAACGCGGTCGGCGACTGGACGGCTGCATCCGCCGGCATGGCGGCGATCTTCAGATAGAGGTCCTGCACCAGGTCCTCGGCGGCCGCCATCGAACGCATCCGCGCGGCGACGAACAGCACGAGGCTCCCGCGCTTCTCGAGGAAGGCCGCCAGCAGCGGTCCCGCCGCTGCGCGCCGTTCGGACGGCCCAGACGAGGCCAACGCCATCTCCCCCGCTCTTCCCCGCCGCGATCTCGCGTCGCGAGCGGGCAAGTCTGCGATATGGCGCGGACGGAAGGAATAGCCAACCTTGTCGCGGGCCGTCGGCGCGCCGGCGGCGCCAAATATGTGCAGGTGCGGCGACCGAACCGGGTTCTATGATGGCGCCGGGCCAGGGAGTCGGGGCGGATGATCGACAGGCGTAGTCTTTTCGCGGCGGCCGGCGCGCTGGCGGCCTGGCCGGCCGGCGCGAAGCCCGCCCCTGCCCCGCCCGCCGACCTGACCGGCGCCTGGACCAACGCCTGGTACACCAAGCTCCAGCGGCCCAAGGCCTTCACCGCCCTGGTCGCCACGCCCGCCGAAGCCCAGGCCTATGAGACGCCCCGCCGCAAGCTCAGGGGCGAACTCAGCGTCAAGGAAGACGAGCTCGGCCAGAACGAGAGCGAAAACCCGGACAACGGTCCTGGCCTGGCCCGCATCGGCGGCCAGATCCGCACTTCCTGGATCACCGATCCGGCCGACGGGCGCATCCCCTACCGCCCCGACGTCCCCAAGGCCGTGCACCTGGACCTGGATACCGGCGACTATGACAACGTCGAGGCCCGCGACACCGACGAACGCTGCCTGACCAACGCCAGCGGCGCCGCCCCGCTGGTCAATTCGCACGACGCCAACCTGATCCAGATCGTACAGACGCCGTCCTGGGTCGCGATCGTCGGCGAGAAGGATCACGAGGCCCGCATCGTCGAGATCGCGGGCCCCGGCCGCGACCCGCCGCGCCGCGCGGGCCGAGGCAGTTGGACCGGCGCCTCGGTCGGCCATTGGGAGGGCGCGACCCTGGTGGTAGAGACCACGGACCTGCGTCCCGGCCTCACAAAGATCGGCCTCGGCCTCTTCCTGTCGGAGCATTCCCGGGTGACGGAGCGCTTCACCCGCACCGGCCCGACGACGGTCGCCTACCAGTTCGAGGTGAGCGACCCGACCCTGTTCACCCAGGTCTGGCGCGGCGAGGAAGTGTTCCGCACCGCCGAGGGCCTGATGTACGAATACGCCTGCCACGAGGGGAACTACTCGCTGCCGACCATCCTGCGCGCGGCGCGGGCGGCGGACGGCAAGCCGGCGGCGAGCGGCAAGTAGCGTCCACCTATGTCCCTGAGGACACGGACAAGACCCACGGCCAAGCTTCCGCCGTCGCCAAATTGCGTATTCGCGGCATCGTAGCATCCTCATCTTCACGGCAGAGCTTGATTTCATCTGCCGGTGAAATCTTTTTCACCTCCCCGCCCCGCATCCCACCCCGTTCTATTCAGCCAGCGTTCAGCCGAAGACTTCCAACCTTGCCTCCAACATCGGTTCACGCGCGCCTCGTCCCCCTGACATCGGACGGCGCGTCACGGAGGCATCCTATGACGACCAGAGTCTCGAAACCCGGCCGGATCGCGGCGATCGCGGCGGGCTGCATGATGGCGATCGCCGCCCCGGCGTTCGCCGAGGGCCACGGCGGCGGCCACGGCGGCGGCGGTGGCGGCGGCGGCCATGGCTTCAGCGGCGGTGGCGGCCATAGCTTCAGCGGCGGCGGCGGACGCGGATTCAGCGGTGGCGGCCGTGGCTTCAGCGGCGGCGGCGGGCACTGGGGCGGCGGCGGCTGGCGCGGCGGGCGCGGCGGCTACGGCGGCTGGGGCTACGGGGGCGCCTTCGTAGGCGGCCTGGCCCTCGGCTACGCGCTCGATGCGCCCTACTACGGCGGCTATTACGACGGCTACTATGGCGACTACGGTCCGTGCCTGGTCGAACGCCGGATCTGGGACCCGTACGCCGGCCGCTACATCCTGCGCGAGATCCCCTGCTAGGGCCCACGGGATAGTGAAATCCTTTTCACTCGCCACCGGCAATCGCGGGCGTAGATTCCGGACCTAGGTGGGCAACCACCTCTTTTCCGGTCCTTCCCCCTCTGGCACGGAAAGGCGCCCGCTCCGGCCACCACCCCCACGCAGGGCCGGAGCGGGCTTCCGTCGCGGCGACAGTCGCGATCAAGCTTCCGAGGCTCCGCGTGAGCGGAGGCTCAGCTATTTTGAACCACCAAGGACACCAAGTTCGCCAAGGGGCCGCGGGTCTATCAGGCTCCATGCATGCGTCATCACCGCCCTCTTGGCGATCTTGGTGTCCTTGGTGGTTGAATGACTCGCGCGCTGCCGCGCGCAGTTAGCCGGTGTCGGCCAGCGGGGGCTGGCGCGATCCTTCTTCCCCACGCTCGGTAGACGTCTCGCAGAGGCTTAAGGTGAGGTCGCCGGAGAGGTTCATGTCGGCGATCATGCGGCGGGCCAGGACCTCG